>CAMDGH010000012.1 GCA_945897755.1 Chryseobacterium gleum
CATATACCCACCCCATAACTGGATGCGTTAAGTACGATACATTGGTTGCGGAAGTTCATCCCTTACCAATTCCAGCGTTTAAGATCGATTCAATCGTTTGTCTGCGTTCAACACACATTATAAAAAACACTACTCAATTCTTGAATAAATCGGATTGGACCATTTATCCAGTAACTAAATACTTCTCAAAAGAGCCGACTCATAAGTTTGATAGTGTTGGGTTCTTTGATATTAGATTGATAGCAACATCCCCTTTTGGTTGTATTGATTCGCTCATCAAAAACATAGAGGTAAGGGAAGCTCCAATTGCACGATTTACGCGAACACCAGATAGTACTTGTGGATTAGTTGCTTTTGAGAATCTTTCCAAAGGGATTGGAGTAGATTACGCATGGAATTTTGGGAATGGTGTAAAAAGCACGTTAAAATCCCCTGCAGACTTAATTTACAAACCAGGCATCATAAAAGACACTTCCTACACCATAAAGTTAAGAATACAAAACATGTGCGGTGCTGATTCAATGAGTATTCCAATCGTTGTTAAACCTGTTCCGAAAATTATTTTTGCTCCAAATGTGAGAGAAGGTTGCTCTGTATTACCAATTTTGTATGCAAATAGAAGTGTAGGTTTAGCTGATACGTTAAAATGGGATTTTTATGGAGATGGTAAATTTATAAATTCAAAAGACTCATTGTTTTATCGTAATTATTTGTCAGATACCCTTAAATCGAAGACGTATTTGGTCACTGTGATCGCAATTAATGAATGTGGAACAGATACTGCAAAAACGTCGATTCTTGTTCATCCGAATATCGTAAAAGCGCATTTTCAACCAGATAAATTAGAGGGATGTACCGATCTTGTAGTTAAGTTTACTCAATACTCTATGGGAAATACCTTTCATGTTTGGAACTTTGGAGATGGAACAACCACCAAAGACCTTCATCCAAATCATGTGTATAAAAAACCAGGGTCTTACAAGGTTTTTTTAGCTGTAAATAACGGGTGTAGTTATGATACCATGAGGGTAACAATCAATGTGTATCAAAAACCGAAAATTGACTTCACCAAATCCTATGATACCTTATGTTTGAAAGGAGTATTTTCGTTTAAGAGTATTTCAACGGAAAAATTAGCGTATAAATGGTATTTTGGGGATGGTGATAGCTCGTTAATGAAAGATCCACAGCATACCTATTTAAGTGCAGGGAAATATCAGGTTGATTTAATGGTATCTAATTCCGATAATTATTGCAGTGCAAATACCTCTTCTTCCGTATTTGTAAAGCCAAGGCCAATTTCAAAATTTACGATGGATACCACACTTGGGTGTGCTCCAGTCTCTGTTAAGTTTAAAAATATAAGTAGTGGGGGTAATTTTTATTCTTGGAATTATGGTGATGGTAATTTTTCCAGTTTAATTGAGTCCAATCATACTTTTTCTACTGCAATGAAGGATACACTGTATTCAATTCGTTTAATTGTTGAAAATTCAGCATCGTGTAGGGATACTTTTATTAAACAAGTTCATGTTTTCCCAGTGCCAAAGGTGAGCTATACCTATACACCTTCTGACCAGTGTTATACTCCAATGTACGCTGACTTTACGAATACATCAGTTGGAGCTCAATTCTATAAGTGGTTTTTTCACGATGGAATTACTTCGCTAGAAACAAATCCTACCATGTCATATACCTTACCGGGTAAGTATGAAGTAACCCTTCGTGGAGAAAATGAATTTAGATGTGTAGACTCGGTAACGCATGATGTGATTAAATATCCTAAACCGAAAGCAAATTTTACGCCAGACAAACTTGTTGGTTGTATTCCTTTATCGGTTTCGTTTACAAATACAAGTCTTGGTGCATCTAAGTACAATTGGGATTTTGGTGATGGAAATGCGAAGAATACGAAAGATGCCTCAATTACCTATGGGAAAGACGGTACTTTTAACGTTCGATTGATTGTTGAAAATAGTGATAAGTGTACAGATACGCTTACTATACCAATAATTGCTCACCCAATTCCAACTCCTGATTTTAGTTTTAAAAATACAGATCCTTGCTTCAATCCAATGTTTTCTGAATTTGAAAATGTAACTATTGGAGGTGATTTTTATGAATGGGATTTTATGAATGGATTGGTATCTTCTTTAAAGTCTCCTAAAACAAAATATACCATTTCTGGGGATTATAAAGTTAAACTTACTGCTATTAATAAGTTCAATTGTGCAGTATCTAAAGAAAAGGTGATTACAATGCTTCAAAAACCGAAATCACTCTTTACAATAAATAAGCTTGTTGGATGTATTCCGTTTACAGTCGAGTTTAAAAACACCTCTCAGTTTGGAACATATTATTCCTGGGATTTTAAAGATGGGAACGTATCGACTCAAACAGACACAAAAAATACCTTCATGTTTGCCGATGGAAAGGTTTCAAAAGACTTTAACGTTCAATTGATTTCTGAAGGATTAAATGGCTGTAAGGACACAAGTGAACAAACGATTACAACACTTCCTTTACCATTTCCTTCATTTAGTTATACCACTTCTGACCCTTGTTATAATCCAATGATAGCTAATTTTACAAATACTTCCATCGATGCTAAAAAGTACGAATGGAATTTCCAAAATGGTTCATCTTCCAGTTTAACAAATCCAAAAGCAATATTTACAAGTAGTGGAACATACGATGTAATGTTGATTGCTACAAATCAATATGCGTGTAATGATACAATAAGAAAAAAAGTGGTGATGAAACCGAAACCACGTTCTAATTTTACAATGGATCAAGAACAAGGATGTTTACCTTTAACGATTAGCTTTACCAATACAGCGCTTGGATCTGATTTTAATTCGTGGAATTTTGGTGATGCTAACTCATCTGCTGATAAGTCGCCTGTGCATACTTTCACAAAGCTGGGTAAAATGGAAGTGCAATTGATTGTTGAGAATAGTCAAGGGTGTAAGGATACGATTAAAAAAGAGCTTACAACTTTTCCTGTTCCTATTGCTGACTTTAGCTTTACAACTTCTGACCCGTGTTATATTCCTATGTATGCAAGTATGAAAAATCTTTCTACTGGTGCAACTGGATATAGCTGGGATTTTAACAATACGCAAACGTCTTCACTTGTTGATCCTACAGCAAAATATACTTCTTCTGGAACTTTTGCAGCACAACTTACAGCAATAAATGAATTTCAATGTCGAAATACAATTTCAAAGAATATTGGGGTGAATAATAAACCCAAAGCAATTTTTAGTTCTGATAAAACAGAAGGATGTATGCCTTTAAAAGTGGTGTTTTCAAATTCAAGTCAGGGGTTTTCCTATAGTTCATGGGATTTTGGAGATACAAATTATTCAGGAAAAACAAATCCAATTCATGTTTTTGATAAAGCAGGGACTTTTACAAGTTCCTTAATCGTTGAAAATGCGCAAGGGTGTAGAGATACGGTCAAACATGACTATTTAATTCATCCAACACCGATAGCAGATTATAGATTTACTACTTCAGATCTATGCTATCGTCCTACGCATGTCTATTTTACAAATGTTTCGGTGGGTGCCGTTTCATATAAATGGGATTTTGATAATGGGATAGAATCCATTCAGACAAGTCCTGAAACATTCTATAATTCCCATGGAACAATCCGCCCGATGTTAGAGGCAACGACTTTATTTGGATGTAAGGATACCGTTTATAAGCCGATTGTATTTTATCCTTCACCAACCATTGTGGAAAATAAAATACCTAGTCAACTGTGCGCTGAGGATCAATCTGCTTTTTCAGTGAAAACGACCTATGCTGATTCAATTGTTTGGCATATGGGAAATGGAGACATACTTCGGGGTAAAGCAATTTCGTACACTTATCCAAAAGAGGGCACCTATCCAATCGTTGTTTATGCATATGGTGAGGGTGGATGTATTGATACCTTAGAAGTAAGTAATAAAATAACCATACACCCAGATCCACAAGCTGATTTTACGCACGAAAACGTATTTATTGATGGTAAGAAAAATGGCACAATCCAATTTACAAATGCATCTCTTAATACGACTGAATATCTTTGGAAGTTTGGTGATGGAGGAGTTGGTTCGGAAAAAGATCCAATTCACAAATATTTTTACGATGGTTTTTATGACATAACCCTTATAGCAACAAATAAGTTTCTTTGTATTGATAGTGTTGTTAAAAAAATTCAGGTTGATTTCTTTAAAGGGCTTTATGTGCCGAATGCAATGTATTTAGCCCATCATGATTTTGAAGTTTCTCATTTTGTTCCGAAAGGGGTAGGTATTAAGGAATATCAATTGTTGATTTACGATACGTGGGGAAATGTGATTTTTGAAACCACTAAGTTAGATGAGCATGGACGACCTGTGGATGCTTGGGATGGTTATTATATGGGTGTTCCAGTTCAGCAAGATGCGTATGTTTGGAAAATTACAGCGCTGTTTAGAGATGAATCTATCTGGCCAGGAAAAGAATACGATAAAGGTGTGATTAAGATGTCTGGCACAGTAACAGTAATTAGGGACTGATGGGTATAATTAAAAATATAGGGTATATTTTTACATTGTGTGTTGTAACATTGTGTGTTGATTTTGTGAATGCACAAGACCCCAACTTATCAATGTTTTACAATAATCCAATGTTTTACAATCCTGCAATGACTGCTTATGCTAGTGGTTTTGGGCTGAAAGTAAATGCTCGAAATCAATGGCACCCAATTCAAGGAAAGTTTAATACGGTTATAGCGTCATTTGAAAGTGAGGTAGTGAATCGGTTTGGACTAGGATTAATTGGTTTATCCGATGTTGCTGGCGAAGGATTACTTAAAACAACTGCTGGTTATATCAATTATTCGTATCGCCCGATCGATACTAAAAAAGGGTTTGTTCAATTCGGAATGTCAGGCGGATATGTTTCAAAATCGATTGACTGGAAAAGACTAACCTTTTCTGATCAATATGATGAGGTTTTAGGGAAGGTTAATCCTACGGCTTTTCTTGCTCCATCGTATAATTCAATCTCTTATCCTGATGTGGGTTTCGGTCTTTGTGGTCAATTCCAAGGAAAAAGTAGAATTGTAGGTTTGATGAAAAAATGGATGCTTACTGGCGGTGCAGGGTTTCATCATTTAAATCGTCCAAAAGATGCTTTTTTTCAAGACAAAAACCATTTACCAATAAAAACCGTTTTACATGTTAAAGCGTATGCATTGCTTGGTGATTATGCATCAACATTTGCTACTATTTTTGAGAATCAAAATCGCTTTAGAACACTTACATTTGGTGCAAACATTCACAATCAAAATTTAAATTTAGGCGCTTGGGTAAGAAATAAGAATGTATTAGGAATTGGTTCTTTTGATTCCTTTATTTTTAGTTTAGGCAGTTATTTGCCTCTGTCTAACAAAAAATCAATCCGAATTACGTATAGTGTTGACTTTACAATATCAAGACTTCGAACTTCTTCTTTTTGGTCTCACGAAATTGCACTTGTCTACGGAATAGATAATTTTTATCTCTTAAGGGGATTTCAAGAAAAAAGAAATAGAGATCGAAAAACACAATGTCCTTCCGAATTTAAGGTGTTTGATTAAATTTTTACGCAACAATGAATGAGTGATTTTTAAATGGTCTTGAAATCCGTATTGCTTCCTTTGATCTAGTGCAACTTATTTGTTATGGGGATAGAGATAATTCCTTATCTTCGTGAATCCAATAATTTCATATGATTGTTTGTATAGCTGAGAAACCAAGTGTTGCACGTGATATTGCTAAAATATTAGGCGCAACACAGGCTAAAAATGGATATATGGAAGGAAATGGTTATCAGGTTACTTGGACCTTTGGTCATTTGTGTACATTAAAAGAACCACAAGATTATAATGAAAAATGGAAATCGTGGAGACTAGAAGATCTTCCGATGGTTCCATCGAGTTTTGGAATAAAGTTGATTAATCAACAATCTTCCATGAAGCAATTTCATACCATTGCACATTTAGTTCAAAATTGTACGGAGGTTATCAACTGTGGTGATGCTGGGCAAGAAGGAGAATTGATCCAACGATGGGTATTATTGAAAGCAAAATGTAATGTTCCGATCAAACGTTTGTGGATTTCATCCCTTACCGAAGAAGCCATCAAAGAAGGGTTCTCGAAACTAGTTGAATCTTCCAAATACGATAACTTATATAAAGCTGGAAGTGCACGTGCAATCGGTGATTGGATGTTAGGAATGAACGCTACACGTTTGTTTACGGTTAAATATGGTCGTGGAAAAGCAACGTTATCCGTTGGTCGTGTTCAAACTCCAACACTTTCTATGATTGTTCAACGGCATAAGGAAATTGAAGCGTTCGTGATCGATGAATACTGGGAATTAAAAACCGTTTATAGAGAAACAGAATTTACCGCAACGATTGAGCGTATTCGTTCAAATGAAAAAGCGATAAAAGGCCTAGAGTACCTAAAAAAACATCATTTCGAAGTAACTTCCTTCGAACAAAAAGAAGCAAAAGAAGGAAATCCCAGACTATTCGATTTGACCGCACTCCAGGTGGAAGCAAATCGTAAATATGCCTTTACCGCAGATGATACATTGAAGGGGATTCAAAATTTATATGAAAAGAAACTAGTTACATATCCTAGGGTAGATACTACGTATCTTTCTGAAGACATTCATCCAAAGGTGACTGGAATTTTAAAAGCGATGAAACCTTATGAAAGACTTATTGAACCACTTTTACAAAAACCAATTCCAAAATCAAAAGTAGTTTTTGATGATAAAAAGGTGACAGACCACCACGCAATTATTCCTACGGGTGAATTCCCTCAAGGTTTACCCCTTAATGAAAAGCAGCTTTATGATTTGATTGCAAAACGGTTTATAGCGGTTTTTTATCCAGAATGTAAAGTTTCTAATACGACTGTCCTTGCTATTGTGGGACAGCTGGAATTTAAAGCAACGGGAAAACAAATCATCGAACCGGGTTGGAGAGAGGTCTATCATAACGATAAACAGGGTGAAAATGATAAAAAAGTGGAGGAGGAAATGGTAATGCCTCATTTTGAAAAAGGAGAATCTGGACCGCATTTACCAAAAATACATCAGGGAAAAACTTCACCGCCAAAGTATTATACAGAAGCAACTTTATTACGTGCAATGGAAACTGCAGGTAAACAAGTGGAAGATGAAGAAATGAGAGAATTGTTAAAAGATAATGGAATAGGAAGACCATCAACCCGCGCCAATATTATTGAAACCTTATTTCGTAGAAAGTATATCGAACGAAAAAAGAAAAACATTGTTCCGACACAAACAGGAATAGATTTAATTGATACCATTCAAAATGAATTATTAAAAAGCCCAGAGCTTACAGGCAGCTGGGAACGTAAAATTCGACTTATTGAAAAAGGAGAATACGAATTAGATACCTTTAAGAAGGAATTAGTTCAAATGGTTTCCGAATTGACCGAAGAAGTTATCTTTAATACCAAACGTATTATTGCAATTGCACCTTCATCACCAGTAGAGCTTGTCAAAGAGAAAATCTCTAAACCACGTGAGAAAAAAGAAAAGAAAATAGAAAATCCCGTAGATTTAATTTGCCCAAAATGTAAACAAGCAAATTTACGTAAAGGTAAAACAGCTTATGGTTGTGCCAATTTTTCCAATTGTGGGTTTAAAATCCCTTTTGGATTACTCAACAAAAAATTAACGGATAAACACATAGTGGATTTGATCACCACAGGGAAAACAGCAAAAATAAAAGGTCTTGAAATGCCTGGAACTGAAAAGACGATGGATGCTCGTTTCGTTTTAACATCGGATTTTAGTATTGAGATTGAACGATAAGAATAAATGAAAATCAAGTTAATTTGTATTGGTAAAACCGGAAAGTCTTTTTTAATTGAAGGTGAAAAAGAATATTTAGATCGCTTGAAGCATTATGTTCAGATTGAACGAATAGAAATTCCAGACATTAAGCATGCGAAGAAATTGACTTTTCAGCAAGTGAAGGAAATCGAAGGAAAAGAAATTTACAATCGAATTACCTTAGGCGATAAAGTTTTTTTACTAGATGAGCGAGGAAAAACATATAGTTCGATTGAATTTTCTCAATTTATTCAAGGTCAATTTAATCAAGGTGGGAAGGCCTTAGTCTTTGTAATTGGAGGAGCGTATGGTTTTTCAGAGGAAATCTATAAATTGGCAAGTGGTAAAATTTCTTTGTCTTCAATGACATTTTCTCATCAAATGATTAGGATGATCTTTTTTGAGCAAGTATATCGTGCAATGACTATTTTAAATAATGAACCTTATCACCATGAGTGAACATAAAACCATTGAATTAACTTATTATACTTATATTTCTCAGGATAATCGAGGCACTACATCCGAAATTATGTTGGATAGAAATGGAAAAGCATTGTCCATTTTTAGAAAAAAAGGAACCGTTTTTGGAAATCATTATCATTCGGGTGAACAAAAAACGAAAAATCCAGAGTTGTTTTATTTATTACATGGAGAACTTAAATTTGAATACCGTCTTTTAGTATCGAGTGAGTGGATAGAAATTCATGCAGTTGCTCCTGTGAAAATTGATATCTATCCAAATGTAATTCACCGCGTTACAGCGATTACCGATGCTTACATGTTGGAATTAAATAGTTTGCAGGAACACATCGACGATACTTTTTATCCTTAAATCGTTTTTATGAGATTTTTCTTCCTTTTTTTCTTACTTGTTACACTCGCATTAAAAGTTAATGCGCAAGAGTTGACTGAAACAAATGATGCTCAGTTCATAGAAACCTCAGGCATGATTACACGCATAGAAGAAGTGCCATTTGTTGTTTTTTCACTCAAAGATATTAAGGGGCTTACACTAAAACTATATTGGTTTGCGGAGGTGGATTCAGAGCTAGATATGCCTATGGTATTTCGTTCTCTGTTGGGAAAAAAAGTTGATGTGATGTATTCAATAGATGCCTATTTTGATCCATTGTCAAAGGAGTACAAATCAGTTTATATATTAGAATCAGTAGACCTTAGCTTTAAAAAATAACATAAAAGGGTAATCCTATTTTAACTTAGTTTAATTTTATTTATGGAAAATCAGGCAAAACTTAAAAAACTTTTTTTACTTCGTCCAGACATTACTTTTTTAAATTTTGGGTCATTTGGAGCTTGTCCAAAGCCGATTTTTGAAGATTATCAACGTTGGCAATTGGAATTAGAATCAGATCCTGTTCAATTCATTACTGTAAAAGGATTGTCTTATTTAAGTAAATCGAGAGATGCTCTAGGAGAATACCTTAATTGTTCGCCAGAAGACCTAGTTTTTATGGTCAATCCTACTTACGCTGTAAATACGGTAGCGAAGAGCTTGGATTTAAAACCGGGAGATGAGATTTTAAGTACCAATATTGAATATGGGGCATCAGATCGTACCTGGGATTTCGTTTGCGAACAAACGGGTGCAATTTATGTAAGACAAGAAATTCAATTTCCGCTTGTTTCAAAAAGCCAATTTATAACTGATTTTTTTTTAGGTCTTAGTGAAAAAACAAAGCTCATTTTTATAAGTCAAATTACAAGTGCTACAGGATTGATATTGCCAGTTGCTGAAATTTGTGAAATTGCAAAAGCGAAGGGTATAATTACTTTTGTTGATGGAGCCCATGTACCAGGTCATATACCACTCGATTTAAGTAATTTAAAAGCTGATTTTTATACAGGAGCTTGCCATAAATGGATGATGGCTCCAAAAGGATGTTCCTTTTTAATGGCGAATAAATCAGTGCAAAACATGCTAAAACCGCTTTCTGTAAGTTGGGGGTATAAAAGCTTGTTCCCTTCTCAATCCATGTTTTTAGACCATCACCAAATGACAGGTACACGCGATTTTTCAGCGTTTCTTACCATTCCTAAAGCGATTCAATTTATGAGAGATAATCGTTGGGAAGAAGTTGCAGCTTCATGTCATCAGTTATTGATAGCTAATGCGCAGCGTTTTTGTGATTTATTAGGAACGGAACCCTTAGCTCCCTTAACGAATGAATTTTTCGGACAGTTATTTAGTATCCCAATTCGAACGCAAGAACCTGAAAAACTACATCGATTGCTCGTTGACACTTACCGGATAGAAATTCCTTTAGCGCGGCAAGATGATCGGGTATATTTACGTTATTCTATTCAAGGATTCAATACGCAATCAGATTTAGACATTCTCTATCATGCATTGATTGAGATAATGAGAGATACAGATTTGATAAGATAAGGCATTTTTAGTAAACTGTTTTTGAGCATTTTAATCGATTTTGAACTAGCTGGATTTTTTAAGTTTTGATATCTGCTTGATAATAATAATGAATAAGAAATCAATTTATTATTACTAACTTCAATTTTGAATCAATAAACCCGATTTTATCAACTTTTCTAATTATAAATAAAATAAATGGCTTCTTCATCAGATAAAAGCAACAAGGCAATTCGGATACTAAGCATCTTTGAAGATGTAAATTCAATTATCGATAATATAAATAATAAATCAACTTTAAATTTAAAACTAGATGCACGCTTGCCGATTGATTTGAGTGTTTCTGAAGAGGGTAAGCGTAAACGAAATCTTTTTTTATCCGAGGAAACAGGTATAAAACTAGATGTGCTTTCAGGAGAAAAACCCTTCTCTGATTTTAGCCAATTAGAAGGAAATATAGAAAATTACATTGGAATGACTTTAATTCCAACAGGGGTAATCGGTCCCTTGCGTGTTGTCGGCTCTGCTGCAAAAGGAGATTTTTATATCCCTCTTGCTACAAGCGAAGGTGTTTTGGTAGCTTCTTACCACAGAGGTGCAAAAGCGTGCTATCTTGCTGGAGGTGTAACTTCTATTTGCTTGGTTGAAGGAGTGCAACGAAGTCCTCTCTTTAAATTCAATAACATCTCCGAACTCGGATTATTTATTGTTTGGGTGCTTACGGAAATTGAAATGTTTAAAGCAATCACTGAAAAAACAAGTCGTTTTGCTAAGCTTTTTGATATGAAATCGAATATCGAAGGAAATCACCTTATTTTAACTTTTGAGTTCTTGACTGGTGATGCTGCGGGACAAAATATGGTTACTATTTGTACTGATGCAATTTGTCAATACATAGTCGAAAATGCACCCATAAAACCAAAATTTTGGTTTGTAGAAGGAAATTATTCAGGGGATAAAAAAGCAACAGCACTTTCATTCTCTAATGTAAGAGGAAAAAAAGTAACTGCCGAAATTGTGCTATCAGAAAAAATAGTTAATGAAGTACTTAAATCTACTCCTAAAGCAATTGCAGAATACTGGAGGTCTTCGACCATTGGTGTTATTCAAAGTGGTGCTATTGGTGCTCAAGGACATTACGCTAATGGTCTGGCGGCTTTGTTTATTGCAACCGGGCAGGATGCTGCATGTGTTTCGGAAGCGGCCATTGGAATCACTCGAATGGAATTGAATGACGATGGCTCCTTATATGCGAGTGTCACTTTACCAAACTTAATTGTTGGAACTGTTGGGGGAGGAACTTCGCTTCCTACTCAAAAGGAATGCCTAGAGCTTATGGATTGTTATGGGGAAGGAAAATCTCGAAAATATGCTGAAATATGTGGTGCATTGGTTTTGGCTGGAGAACTCTCTATTGCTGCCGCCTTATCAGCTGGTCACTTTGCCTCTGCTCACAAAAAACATGGGAGAAAAAAATAAATGGAGCATAATACCTCAATAAACGAGTTTAGTAAACCCGAAGAAAACAACGCTTCGCTATTAAAGCGATTTTATATCTATCAGAAAGAACGGTTCCCAATTATTGGTCACGGTATGCTGGTTGCTTCTTTCAGTTTTTCAGCAATTTCATATTCCCTTATTTGCAGGGGTGTTTCAGGTTTTGTGTCATGGAAAATTTACGCTGTGGGAATATTTACAACCATTTCGCTTTTTATGTTGGTCCGTATTTTCGATGAATTTAAAGATGCACAAGATGATGCTAAGTTTCGGAAAAATCTTCCTGTGCCAAGGGGATTAATTCGCCTAAAAGAATTGATGGTCATTGGAATTATATTAGCGGCTCTTCAGATTGCGGTAAATCTCTATTTCTTTCCAAAAATGCTTCTCATTTATGTTGTCATAATGGGGTATCTCTTGTTGATGACAAAAGAGTTTTTTATAGCGGATTGGCTTAAAAAACATCAGTTTTGGTATATTACTTCTCATATGTTCATTATCCCTTTAGTGGATGTCTATGCAAGTGGTTTGGATTGGCACTTGGCTGCTGCGGCTGCACCGAAAGGATTACTTTTTTTCTTTGTAGTTTCTTATATGAATGGAATTGTATTGGAAATTGGAAGGAAGATTCGTACTCCAGAAGATGAATCAGAAGGAGTTCTCACTTATACTGCTATGCTCGGAACGAATGCAGCACCTGTTGTCTGGATATTAGTGTTGTTTGTGACATACTGCTTAAGTATTGCAGCTGCTTATTATGCTGGTTATGGAACGGAATTGGTTGTCGTTCTTGGGGTGGTGTTTTTACTATGCTGTATTCCTGCATTGTTATTTATATCATATAAAACTAAAAAAACGGCTAAATTAATTGAAATTACAGCTGCCTTATGGACAGTCTCAATGTACTTAAGTTTAGGAGGTGTTCCCATGTTGAATCAATTAATGTTTAACTAAATGAAATTTATTGCTGATTTAGAAGTAGATATAGCCGAAGGGTTTACAATTGGAGGTAAGGCACGTAATTTATTCCGCCTGAACAAAAGTGGATTAGTTGTTCCAAAATGGATTGTAATTCCTCAGGAGACATTGACTGCAATTTTTCCTTCTGAAATTCAATTGAATGAATATGATCAAATCATTCAATTTATTAATGCATTTGAAATTCCAGCTGTTTTTATTGAAGATGTAATCAGTCAGTTTTCAGACACGCTATTTTTTGCTGTTAGATCTTCTGCGCTAGATGAGGACGGGAATGATTTTTCTTTTGCGGGGCAATTTGAATCTCATTTGTTTGTTACAAAAGAAAATTTAGCGCTTAACATCAAAAAAGTATGGTGTTCCGCTTTTTCGGAAAGGGTATTCCAGTACAGAAAAAACAATAAATTAAATCCTGTTTTTGGGATTGCGGTGATTGTTCAAGAAATGATCAATGCAGATGTAGCTGGGGTCGCTTTCGGAATGAATCCTGCGAATGGTGACCGAAAAGAGAAGGTGATTAGTGCAGTTTACGGGCTTGGCGAAGGCCTCGTCTCTGGTGAACTAGATTCGGATCATTTTACGGTTAAAAATGGTGTAGTTTCATCTCAATTGGCGCTTAAACAAGAACAAATTGTTTTTGATAATTTGAATAAAACAGGAGTAATTAAAGTAGAAGTAGAAGAAAGTAAAAGATTACTTCCTTCACTTAATGAGGAGCAAATAAAAAAAATAGCAGATATACTTGATCTGTGCCATAAACAATATGGAAAACCTCAAGACATTGAATTTGCCATTTATGGTGGTAAGCTGTTTTTGTTACAAACGAGACCAATTACGAGTCTGCATAAAATAGCGGATAAGAATGGTGCTTATATTTTATGGGATAATAGTAATATTATTGAATCTTATCCTGGAGTGAGTTCGCCGCTTACTTTTTCCTTTATTAGTAAATCATATGAAGGGGCTTACAAAATATTTTGTGAATTTATGGGGGTAAATAATAAGGTGATTCAAGCCAATGAACGCGTATTTGCAAATACCTTGGGTTTTATAAACGGACGTGTATTTTATAATTTAAAGACATGGTACCACATGCTAGCTATGCTGCCAGGGTACAGTATTAATGCACGCTTTATGGAAAAAATGATGGGCGTAAAAGAACGCTTTGATATTCCTGAAAGTTATCATTTATCAAAGGGACTTGCTTGGTGGCGCATTATAAAGATGATTGTGAAAATGTATGCCCGTTTTTTATCGCTGCCTAAAAAAAGAAAAAAATTCATGAAATTACTCGATACAACAATTCATGAATTTAAAAATATCGAATACTCAGAAAAGGATGCTAATGAGTTGATGAACTTATATCTTGAATTTGAACGTAAATTATTGAACGAATGGAAAGCACCTCTTCTAAACGATTTTTTCGCAATGATTTGGTTCGGTATGCTTCAAAAAAAATGCGAAAAGTATGGCTTGTCTTCTAATCCCAATATTCACAATGATTTACTTTGTGGAAGTAGCGATATTATTTCTACACAGCCCATTCATAGAAGTATCGCATTGGCTGCACTGATTTCTAAAGACCCAATTTTAAAAGAGTTCTTTATTTCAGAAAATGAAAATGTGATTTGGAACATAATCTTGTCGGATAAAAAATACGCTGCGATTAAACAAGAGATTGACCGCTATATTTTTGATTTTGGTGAGCGTTGTGTAGGTGAGTTGAAGCTTGAAACCATTTCCTATACACAAGATCCTACTCTGTTTATCAAGATTCTTAAGTCGTATGTTGAAACGGGTATTACACTTGAAAAAACCGGTGGTAATATTGAATTGAAATTAAGAGGAGATGCTGAATTACAAGTCCGTAATGTACTTAAGAATAAGTTTCTAAAAAAAATGATATTAGGAAGAACCTTGCGTTTAACGAGGGAGCTAGTCAGTTCAAGGGAGAATTTAAGGTATGAAAGAACTAGGGCTTTTGGAATTGTGAGAACTCTTTTTACTCATATGGGGAAGCGATTTTATTCGGAAGGTATCCTGGGAAATGAGAGAGATGTTTTTTACTTAAGCAAAGATGAAATTTTCGCTTTTATTGAAGGAACTTCTATTTCTCAAGATGTGAAGGGATTGGTCGCGTTGCGAAAAAAAGAGTTTGATGGATTTAAAAAATTAAATCAACCCTCTGAGCGCTTTGCTTCCTATGGTGCTGTATATCATGCGAATGATTTTTATGGAACGGATAAAATAGAACTCATTGAAGGCGACTTGAAAGGAATAGGATGTTGTCCAGGAATTGTTAGGGCTAAGGCAATGGTAGTACTAGACCCAAGTGAAGTTACCTCTTTAAATGGATGTATCCTTATTACTTCAAGTACTGATCCTGGTTGGGTTACACTATTTCCTAGTGCATCTGCTATTATTGTTGAGAGAGGTAGCTTACTTAGTCATTCAGCGATTGTATCCAGAGAAATGGGAAAGCCTTGTATTGTGAGTGTAACAGGATTGTTGAAAAGAATAAAGTCCGGTGATGAAATTGAAATGGACGGAAGTACGGGGCAAATTAAAATGATAACTCAAGCAGAATGAACGATAAGCTAACCGAAAAAGTATCTTTTGATTTTATACGATATGCAAATTGTTGGGAAGATGCAGAATTGTTGTTGAAAGGATTGAATCCAGAACCAGGTAGTAAAATGCTTTCTATTGGATCGGCTGGTGATAACAGTTTTTCGATGCTCTACTCTAATCCTATGATGGTTGTTGCTGTTGATGTAAATAAAACACAGTTGTACTTAATTGAATTAAAAAAAGCAGCTATTCAAACACTTTCTTACGATGATTTACTGATATTTTTAGGGTTTAAAAATGTAGTAACGGAAAAAAGAATCATGTTTTTTAATCAAATTAAAGCGTTTTTGAGTTTAGAGGCCAAAGAATACTGGACTAGAAATTTGGAACAAATAAAAAAAGGAATTATAGATCAAGGTAAATTTGAACATTATTTTCAATTGTTTAGCAATAAGGTATTACCTTGGATACATTCTAAAAAAAGAACAGAAGAATTACTTAGAGTGAAAAGTGCAGAAGATCAAAAGGTGTTTTATGATAAAAAATGGAATACATGGAGGTGGCGTCTTTTGTTTAAACTTTTTTTTAGTAAGTACGTGATGGGAAAATATGGACGTGATCCTGAATTTTTGAAAGAAGTGAATATTCCAGTTGGAGACTTTATTTTTAGAAAAGCGGAGGTTCATTTACAAAGTGTAAGCGCTCAAACTAATTTTATATTGCGGTATAATCTTACCGGTTCTTTTGGCAACTTACTTCCACACTATTTAAGGCCAGAGATTTATATAAAAGTGAAGGAAAACATCAATAAACTAGTTATAAAAGAAGGTTATGCTGAAGAAGCGATAAAGGAATATGGTGCTTTTAATTACATGAATCTTTCTAATATTTTTGAATATATGAATAATGAGTTGTTTAGCCAGACGGCGAATCAGTTGATAGAAGGCTTGTTGCCCAATGGTCTTATGTGTTATTGGAATTTGATGGTGCCAAGACGAATATCCGCTATTTTTCCTGAACAAATGACTTTTCAAAAAGAACTTTCTAATACATTAAGTGAGTCGGATAATGGTTTTTTTTATAGTAAATGTATAATTGATCAAAAAAATGGATAAGGATTTTATTAATTCACTGATTTTAGCTGCTTTGTTTGCCGCTTTATTTACTCTGGCTGAATTAGCGTATCATCTCCTAAAAGTAAAAGTTGAACTTACACGCAAGTTTGTGCATGTGGGAACAGGTTTACTGACTTTCCTGTTTCCTAATATGATTGATAATCAATGGTTTGTTTTTTCTTTGTGTGCTGTTTTTGCGATTGTTCTTATGCTTAGTTTGAAGTTTAATCTGTTAAAATCGATCAATGCCATAGAAAGGGATTCTGTTGGAAGTATCGCTTATCCTATTTCAGTATATGGGTGTTATCTTGCTTACGATTTCTGTGATCATAACATCATCTATTTTTACCTTCCGATTTTAATTCTTGCTATTTGTGATCCTATTGCAGCTTTATCTGGTAAAAAGTGGCCTTTGGGTAAATTTAAGGTCGGTAATGATTATAAAACAGTTGTAGGATCAATGATGTTCTTTTTAAGTGCATCTGTCATTACTTCCTGTTTTTTGATGGATTACGATTCCGCTGGAAAAATATTTTTTATCGCTTTAAGTATTGCTTTTATTTCAACTATTTCCGAAGCTTTTAGTAAAAGGGGATATGATAATTTTTTTATACCCTTATCAGTATTGGTCAGTTTATTTATCATAGAACGGTTTTTTTAATGGAAATAATTAAAATGCTTCCAGGCGATTCAAATTTTCATTTATTTGAATCTCTTCCAACTTTGCTGTATGGTGCAGATAATATGCCTCATAAACAGTTAGGAGATCTTGATCAGGAGTTTTTACATGCATGCTATGTATTGGTCATCAACAATGAACCAAAAGCTAGATTGGCGGTTTATCATAATCCTAATTTGTATTTTAATGCTAAGAAAACAATTTGTATTGGGAATTATGAGTGCGTAGCGAACGATATCATTTCTGAGAAATTGATTTCTTTTTCATTAGAAGTTTCCAAAAGCCTAGGTGCTAATTTCATAGTAGGTCCAATGAATGGGTCTACCTGGAATTCTTATCGCTTTAGTAAACATAATGATTTCCCTAATTTTTTACTCGAGCCATTTCATCCTGTTTATTACAATGATCAATTTCTAAAAGCTGGTTTAATTCCAATTTCAAATTACATTTCAAGTATTGATCGAGGTGTAGCCCA
Source organism: Chryseobacterium gleum (assembly GCA_945897755.1). Classification (GTDB taxonomy): domain Bacteria; phylum Bacteroidota; class Bacteroidia; order Flavobacteriales_D; family Crocinitomicaceae; genus CANHVK01. Next base: position 17,598 of record CAMDGH010000012.1, read on the forward strand.
TAATCCTATAAAGATGAATGGATTATACCTTAAGTTTCGTAGCCTAGGCGTGAAGATTAGATCGGTTGTGATGAGTGATTATGATAACGAGTTGAAAAAATTGTACCCCTTTATTTTGAAAATGTTTCAACATAATTTTTTATTTACTCCGATTTCTTGGGAAACATTTTCGAAAAAATATAAAGAAGCTGCAAGAATCATAAATCCTGACTATTTTCTAATCGCTGAGGATAATGATGAAAATGTTATCGGATTTATTTTTTGTTACGATGATTTATTTAATCTAGAGGAAAAAAGCTTGGTTATTAAGACAATTGCTCGAGATCCTGCTAGACAATGGTCTGGATTAGCTCATTTATTGATTCTTAAGATACTTGATTTGATTAAATCTAAACAGTATGGTTCTGTAGTTCATGCTTTTATGAACGATAATGCTAAATCAACAAAGGTGTCAGATAAAATTTCAGGGAAGGTTTATAAAAATTATACACTTTATGGAATGGACTTATGATTGGAAATCCGTTTAATATCGTCTCGCTTTTTTTTAATGCTGCTCAGGAATATCCTACAAAAATAGCCATCATTGATAAAGATAAAGAAACGACTTTCTCAGAATTTGAAAGGGATATAAAAGATACTGCAAATTATTTCAGGTATAAGGGAATCGAGAAGGGTGATCGTGTATTGATTTTTGTCCCGATGAGTATTGACTTGTATCGGATTGTTTTGGCGCTTTTTCACATTGGTGCTACTGCAGTATTTTTAGATGAATGGGTAAATGTGAGTAGAATGAAGGCTTGTTGTGAAGTTGCACAATGTAAAGTGTTTATTGGTTCTTCAAAGGCCCGCGTTTTATCTTTTTTTTTAAGTGGATTAAGAAAGATACCTTTAAATTTAGGTATTGGGTATTCACTTGTGCCGTTCCAGACTTCTGAATATGAAGATGTGTTTGAATCTGATACAGCATTAATCACATTTACAACAGGAAGTACCGGTGTTCCAAAGGCAGCAAAAAGAACACATGGCTTTTTAAATGCACAATTTAATGCCTTGTTTGAAAAAATTGAACCTACACCAGACGATATTGTAATGCCAGTATTACCCATCGTGTTATTGATTAATCTAGGGGTAGGGTGCACTTCTGTGATTCCTGATTTTAATGCGCGAAAACCTGAATCATTGAAACCTGAAAAAATTGTAGCTCAATTAACGCGTTATGGAGTAAGTCGTATTGTTTCATCTCCATTTTTCATTAAGAGAATGGCTGGATATATCTTAAATACGAAAAGAACTATTCCTACTCTAAATAAAATAATTACCGGTGGAGCTCCTGTTTTTCCCAGTGAAGCAGGCCTTTATATAAGTGCTTTCCCTGCTCTTAAAATAGAAATTGTTTATGGGTCAACTGAGGCTGAGCCAATTAGTTCTATCGATGCTCATTTATTATCTAAAGAGTCCCCAAACACCTTGAAAATAGGTTTAAATGTGGGTGTTCCTGATACTAAAATAAAGTTGAGAATACTGGAAATAGTGACAGGTCCAATTGTGTGTGAAGATGAAGCTTCGTTGGATGGGATGACTCTTTCAAATGGAATTATTGGTGAAATCATTGTCAGCGGAGCCCATGTGTTGACTGAATATTTTAATAATGAATCAGCACATAAATTAAATAAAATCGTGATTGGTCATACTTGTTGGCATCGCACCGGAGATAGTGGGTATCTAAATGAGCAAGGTGTCCTTTTTTTAACGGGGAGATGTAGTTCACTTATTTATAGCAATGGCAAGTGTATCGCTCCATTTATGTACGAAAATTTTTTCCAATCGATTAATGGGGTTGAAATGGGTACCATTTTAGAAGTAGATAAAAAATTAATCGCTGTGATAGAACTCAAAAAAGGGGCATTTAAAAAAGACGTTCTTTTCAAAATGAATGGTGCTGATGTTTCTTTTGATGAGGTAAGGTTTTTAACTAAAATACCGAGAGACCCAAGACATAATTCTAAAATAGATTACGCTAAGATTAAAGTGTGATCTAAGAAATAGGCTTAATTAAGAGTGTGTAATTTGGAGGTAATTAGTATTAAACAATTTAATCATATAATAGTATACATATAATTTATTTTCAGTTAATTATATGTGTTTACATGAATTAAAAGTTTAGTGGTTTTTTTTGATTTTTAAGCTGTGCTGTTTAACCTAAATTAGATTTTTTTTACCTGTAAATTTAAAAATAAAGATCCGTTTTTAGAGGGCGATAAGTAAGTATTCGCTTTGTTTAGCTGATTGCGGTTATAAAAATATAACCGTTTAGAATGAGGAAGAATAAGGCAGGTAAAGAGATCCTGATACTGTCTTTTGACTTTATCCTAACGAGAAGGCCGATTAACATCAGTAATCCAAGTCCGAGTGCCGATGAAATTAATAAAGGGTTGAATCTTAGTCCTAAAATGAGACCAGTGGCTCCTAAAAATTGAAGTAAGATTGTGATAAGTCCAATTTTTTCTAATTTAAACCGCTTGAACTCATTTTTCATGTGAGGAGAAGTAAAATAAGAAATACCGTAAGCAATGAATGAAAAGCTAGATAATAAAACGCAACTGGTTTCTAATGTCATCTGGATTTAAAGGAATGATCCCAACGCTGTAAAAGCACATAAAATCAAAAGAAAGAATGATGGAAGGTGTTTAGTCAAAGGGTTTTTAATTTTAATGTGGAATAATTGTGCTGCGATCATGAAAAGACCCATAATAATAGAGGAAATAAAAACGAGGTTTGGGAACCAAATGCCTAAAATGAGTATAGTGGATAAGGCGATTTTAATAGCGCCTACCAAGCTTCTAGTTAAGTCGCTTAAATTAAATTGATTGAATTCTTTAACTACATTGTGATTTCTGAATGTCCACACATAAAATACGGATAATGAGATAATAAGTTGGGCTGAAATAAGATAGATTTCCATTTTAGTGTACTTGTGTTACGTGATTAAAACTTAAACAACAGATATCGATAAATGTTTATTCTAAAAATCAGTTGCTATTTTCAAAAGTCAAATATCAAGGCTTAAACAAACAGATTATGTAATAGAAAATTGCAGCAAATAAACCACTCACAGGGATTGTGAGTATCCAAGCCCAAAGTAGGTTTATTGTTACTCCCCATCTTACAGCACTCAATCGTTTTGTTGCGCCAACTCCTATGATAGATCCTGTGATGGTATGTGTTGTTGATACTGGGATACCCATTTGACTTACCGTAAACAATGTTAATGCTCCAGCTGTCTCAGCACAGACACCTTCTAGGGGAGTTACTTTTGTGATTTTAGAACCCATTGTTTTAACGATTTTCCAACCGCCAAATAAGGTACCAATACCAATCATTAAGTAACAACCGAAGGAAATCCAAATTGGCATACTATCTGAATTTACTTTTGTCTTGATTTTGTGGCCTTCTTTTAACTTGCCTTTCACAATGAAGTTGTCAAATATACTCGCATTTGAATATTTTTCGTTTAACTTTTTTTCATTGAAGATTAGTTCATTTGTGGAAGCATCAAAAATAGCGTCACCATTCGTGTAAATTTGAAGTTTTTCAAGTCCTTCTTCCGCTTTTTTAAAAGATGGAAATAGAGAAGCTGAAGTGTATTTTTGGTTTGATTTTTTATTTTCAAAAATCACTTCTTTTGTTTTAGTATCGATGATTTTATCTCCGTCTACATGATACTTAACAGAATCCATTTTACCAATTTCAGGCTTGAATTTTCTCTTCTTACCATCTTTGTATTTGTATTCAACTTGCATTAATTCAGAGATTTGAAATTGTTTTGAGATCGGCTCGGATAATTTGTTGTCTCGTCCCATATTTCCGTATACCATTAGGGCCGCACATATTATACCCATCACTTTTTGAGAATCTGCACCTCCATGTCCTAAAGAGAACGCTGCGGAAGAAAGTAATTGTAATTTTTTGTACATATTAGATTCTTTCAATGCTGTTTGGCGTTTTCCATGAACAATCATGTAATAGAGGTAAGCAAGAATAAAAACCAATAACATAATCAATACAATGTACATCATAATCGGCTTCATGTCCATGTATTCTACCATGTAGTTCATTAGCAGGTATATGCCAAAACAACCAGCTAAAATGACAAAAAACTTTAACACAAAACGTCTACTCATAGTAACCATAGCGATTATAAAAGCAATAATACCTCCAATAAATGGAGCTAAGAAAATAAATAGAATTACAGGAATAATCTCATCAAGAGCGACAACATCAATGCCAGCGTGAGCAATTGCTGCTCCAGCAAAACCACCTATTAAGGTGTGGGATGACGATGATGGAATACCTAACCACCATGTAAATAAATTCCAAGTTGTAGCAGCTAATAAACCAGCTAAAATCACCCACAAATCAATGGCTCCACTATCAACCGTTTTTGCCACTGTGTTACCCACACTCATATCGAAAATCCAGAATGCAAGTACATTAAATGCTGCTGCCCAAATGACAGCTTGAAAAGGAGTCAACACTTTTGTAGAAACAACCGTTGCAATAGAGTTAGCAGCATCGTGAAAACCATTCACTAAATCAAAAATTAGTGCGATGACAATAACAATAATTAGTAAAGTAAACATATAAACGAAGGGATTAAAATGTATATACGGATAGATTAAGCATACTTAACTACAATTGACTCCATTACTTTACCAGCATCTTCACATTTGTCACTAACCTCTTCCATTAATTGATAAATTTCCCTCTTTTTAATCAATGTTTTAACGTCTGCCTCATTTTCAAATAAATTTTCTATACTCATATCAAAAATGTCATCTACTTGATTTTCAATCCCATTTATTTTGATAACACACTCAACCACTTTTTGAATGTTTTTCAAGTTGCGTAATTCAATGACTGCACTATTTACAGAAAGAACACATTCTTTGATTGCATCAGCCATTTTTTTGATTCCTTGATCATTCGTAGGCTCTATTTTATGAAAATTAATTTTTTTACCAGCGACATAAATGTAGTCTGCAATGTCATCTAAAGCAGTCGCTAAGCTATGGATATCTTCTCTATCAAAAGGAGTAATAAAGTTTTTACCCAATTCTACAAAAATTGTATGTGTTAATTTATCATTTTGGTTTTCTAAATCTTTCATTTCTTTAATTACAACTGATCTTTTATTAAAATCAGGTTCATTAACTAGTTCAACAAGCTTAGCGGATAAAGATTCAAGAGTTGCACTGACATTTTCGAAAAGTGAAAAAAACACTTTGTCTTTCGGTAAAAAGAATTTTAAAATGGACATAAATTTTTTATTGTTTAAATAGGTGCTCAAATTTAACTTAATTTTAACTTAAATTGAGTATTGTTTTAGCTTCTTAATGAAAACATAATCTTTTTTAGTGAAATCAATCATTATTTTAAAAATGATATTAAGCTGAAATAAGTTGCCGTATTTTTTCACAGCAACTTTAAGAATTAAATAAATTTTAAGTCATATTTATTTTCTGGAAATGCTATTTATTAATAAATCAGCAATTAAAATTGTAAGAATTGATAGTAATTTAAGTTAAAATAGCGATCAATTGAGATTTAAGTATTAGACATCTGAAAAGGATGAATAATTATATTTCCACCTACTATACTTGCTATTTGAAAGAAAATAGATTAAAAAAGCTACTATTTTATACTTTTGTGGGCTCCATCGCAAAATCCAGGATTAGCAGTCTGTTTACAATTACAAAGGTAAACTGTTTTAGATTCTTCTACTTCAAAAATAGTAGGTGCAAAGGATGATCCTTTATGGGCTCCATCGCAAAAGGGTTGCTTAGAGGAGTTTCCACAAGAACACCATGCATATTTTTTTCCTGATTCAAGTTCAACAGCGATTGGTGTTGTGCCTGCAATAGTTGGTTTTTCCATTTTAGTTTAGTTTAAAATTAAAATTAGCAAATTATTTTGATTCCAACTATATTAATTTTTATTGGCAATGTTTTGATTCACTAAAAATAACCATGGTTTTGTTATTTAGCTCTTCATCAAAAGTCACTTTAAAAAAAAATAAAATACGCATTAAGATTGGGTAAACCCACTATGTCAATTTTTAATAATCCTTCATTTTTCTATTGAAAATGCAGCTTACAGTTTCATTGTTCGAACGACCTCTCCATTAACGATAAGCTTATAGTAATATTCAGGATCAGTATACACGGAAGAGTCAAATGCAAATTTCATATTCACATTTCCAATTTTGGATTTTTCATCATAAAACAATTCACGCACCAAAATACCTTCTTTATTAAACATAGCGATCATTGTTTCAGAAGTCTCTGTAAATTCAAAGTCAAAACTGCCTTCTGTTTTTTGCTTAAAGGTCTCTTGATTGTAATTAATTAAACTTGGATCAACAGTTTTGTATATATCTTGATTTAACTCGTAGAGATTATTTTCTAATTTTTTTAGCTTTAATTCTTCTTTTGAGATTTCATTTATTCCATAAAACGTTAATGTTTTAACAAACTCTTTCAACTTATTTTGAGAGAGTTCATTAATTCCTGATATAAGGTCAATTTGTTTATGATCTGATAATACCCAAATTGCCTCTTGACCAAGAGGATTATGGTAATTGTTTTTTTCAATAAATCGAGCTAAAGTAATCATGTTTTCATTTGCGATTGGTCCAAGGGTATATTTTACATCAGCTCGAGGAGAAGGTTTAGATGATTGAATACACATTGCATTTAAATCAATTTTTTCTGACTCCATAGGACGTATTTGAAGCAGTTTTTTTTGTGTTACAATTAAATTTTGGGTACAGTTTTTTTCAGATAAAAATGTTCTTCCAGCTTCAATCATTACTTGAATAGAAGTGTTTGTAATGTTTTGAATATTTACTTCTAACGGTTTAAGATAATGAGTTGAATTAGCTGATCCATTGCAAGATATTTTTATTTTATTTTGAGATAATGCTTTTTCTAATGACAAATAGTGATTGAGGTCTATTTCATAATTAGAAAGAATAGTGTATTCATTTATGTTGGAACTTCGGAGCTTATTGTAAAGTGAAAACTTTTCGTTTTTCTTTGCCTTTTCTAGTTTAATCTCATCGTTTATTTTTAATCTTTCTTCTTCTAGAACCTTTATTTTTCGCTTTCTTTTTTCTTCCTCTTCTTCAAGAAAAACTGTTCCTAGATAGCTGATCATCATTTTTTTACGATCTAACTTTTCATTTTTATTTACAAATACAGATGTGAATTCTGGATTTCTTTTAAAACTTAGTTTGTAAAAAGTTCCTTTTTGAATGTTTATTGAGGCTATGCCTGAAGCATTTGTTTTTCCTTTGAGAATATCACCGCCAGATTTTGGTTTTAATGTGAATTCTTCTCCAATTAAAGGTTGGCGGTTTAAATTTTCAATTAAAATATCTACTATAATGGTTGGAATTATAGCTTGAATTAGGGAATTGTTATTGTCTGAAATGAGTTTTTCATTGTATTTTAGAATTTCATTATCATAGGTAATTTTTTTTCGAATTGATTTGTATTTTTTATCAAGTAAGGTGAAATTGTCAATAAATTCTTCATTTACATATAAGCGGTATGAGTCATTACAGGGTAAATTAATTTCAGCGTTGCCTTTCGTATCCGTATATATAGCATACCTTTTTTTTGAAGAGGAAGTAATTTCAATTAATACTTTTTCTATTGGCGATTTATCTGGTTTAACAACATTCAAGTTAACAATTGCGTTTTTTGAATTCGTTTGAAGGTGAACATTTCCGAATGGGATTAGAAGTATGAGCAGAAAAGACACTCTAAAAACTCCTTTCGTATCAGCTTTCATAATAAGTTAGATTTAATGGGTTAGTTAGCTTGATGATTACTTAAAATTAAACGCTGTTTTTTACAATATAGTATATCTTTTATTCATTTAGTCATACCTGATTATTCTATTATTAGATTAAAGGGTATTCCTGAATAGGTTTTTTTGAGAAAAACAGGGTATTTATTTCAAGGCATAAATCAGTTCAATACCGATACCGGATTTAAATTAAAGCTTAATGAAATAAGACCTTAATTGGGATTTTTATTAGTTCTGGTATAAAATACTAAATAGCGTATTTTCTTTTATTAGTGAACAGGTAAAAAAAGCTTTCAATTTTTCAAAGTGCCTATTATTTTACGTTAGGATCAATCATTGTTTAAGAACCAAAATGAAGTGTCTGTGAGGCCATTAGTTGTTGTGTACATTGGATATTTATTCATAAATTCAAAAACAATTTTATAATGGTCACGTTCACTGTTGTCTAAAATAACGATTCCGTTTTTCTTCATTTTTGGGAGTGCATAATACAAGCATTCCGGACGTGCTCTTCCATCAACTAAAACAAAATCAAGTGAATTATCAGGAATAGAATCAACAGTCATATAATAATTAAAATAATCTCTTCGCACATTAAAATTTAAATCAGATTCCATTTTAATGGGTGTTTCAAGATGTGAATTTTCATCATTTTGAAGAATCAAACGGTAATCAATATTAGAAATCCCCTCATATTCAAATCGTTTAGAAATCTTATCGAACCATTCTTTGTTGTGTTCTATGGAAATTAGATGTTTTACTTTAGGCGCAGTAAATAATGTACTTATACCAGATCCAAATTCTAATCCATTCATCTCTTTATTGAGGTATTTTTTCAAAAACCGAACACTCGAAGGAGATAGCCATGGACAGGGGTTATTAAATTTTCTAAAAAAATAATACCTTGTTTTTAGTATCGGTCGCAAAAAACGATAAGCCAAATAGCCACTTTGGCTCGATGAACGTAAATAGCTTTTTTTAACAGCAAAAAAGGTTGATTCACATTGTTTAAGTTGGTCTAATCTATTATCCATTGAGTTTATTTATAAGTTTTACCAGTGTTTGTGCTTCTTTTTCCCAGTTTAAATGTTCGCTTATCAATTGATAAGCATTTAAAACCCTTTTTTTAACTTCAGCATTATTATTCATCATGTTTTCGATAACAGCTATAAAATCGGTAGGATTAGATGATTCAAAAATAAATCCAGCATTATTATTCATTAAAATCCGTTTCATAGGATTGCAATTACTAACCAATAGCGGCGATTTTTGAGTCATTATTTGGAATAATTTATGAGGGATTGTATTGTCGGTATGATCGTTTTTTATGTGTGGAATTACATTGACATTGACATTTTCTATATAATAATTAATCTTTTTAAATGGTTTATGTCCAAGAAAATGAATTCTTTCCGCGCAATCTAACATAATAGCTAATTGCCTGAGAGAATTAACGTACGTTGAATTTCCATTTCCTACAATTATAAATTCAACTTTTTTATTTTGTTCTTTGAAAATAGAAATCGCTTGAATAACCGTTTCTAGGCCTCTAACAGCACTTATCCCACCTACATAAGCAATATAAAACACTTCATTTTTAAAAATAAAATCATCAGGTTCGCTATGATTTGCAAAATCGAGCTTTTCATAATTTGAAATGACAGTGATCTTATCACTAGCAATAGCGTATTCGCGAATCAATTTTTCTTTCATTTCATCTATTACTGCAATAATATGGTCTGATTTATGAATGTATTTTTTTTCGTATTTTTTCCATCTTTCTACATTGAAAAAGAGTTTGTCTTTCAGCGTTTTAAACAAACCTTTGCTTGAAAATTTTAATTCTTCAAGCATTTCAGGGTAATTCTCGTGAAGATCTAAAACAACTTTTAAATCCTTAGTTTTCAACCTTAAAATAGTTTTTATTAAAGGTAAGTCATGGACATGTAAAATAGAAATAGATTCTTGTTTTAGAATTTTTTTCAACTCCTTCTTAAAAGGGAAATCAGTAAAAAAAATAGCAGTTATTATATCATTGATTCCCTTCCGAGCGTGAGAGTAATTGTTTCCCAATCTCAAAACTGAAACACCATTAACCGTTTCATAACGCTTTTCACCTATTTTCCATCTAGTTAAAATTTGTATTGGAATACCAGCAGCAGCTATTGATTCAGCTTCTTTTCGCACACGAATATCTTGAGGATAGCTGCCGTCCAATAGCATTGTGTATTTCATGCTAAAAGATGGAATTTATGATTGAAACAATACGTTTAGTTGCTTGGCCATCCCAAAATTCAGGAATTTCACTTTTTTTGGATTTTATTTTTTTTATTTTCTCTAAAATTTCATTTGGCTCAAATTCCATCAATACATTTGTGCCTAGTTCAACCGTAATTGGACGTTCTGTATTTTTTCGAAGCGTAATACATGGGATTTTTAAAAATGTGGTCTCTTCCTGTAGCCCCCCCGAATCGGTTATTACTGCAGATGAAATAGAAATCAGTTTTTGAAATGCAAAATAGTCTAAGGGAGAAGATATTGTCAGGTTAGAAATCAGATCCAAACGTGATTGAAGCTCAAATTTCTTGAAATTTTCCTCTGTTCTTGGATGAATGGGAAATATAATGTGAAAATGAAGAGTCAGTTTTTCTAATAAAAATAGAATTTTATGAAGTCCATCACGTGAATCAACATTAGACGGACGATGTAATGTAAGTGTGATTAAAGGTAATGTGAAATCTGTTTCAAAGGGAAGCTTTTGGCATTGTATTTGTGTATCGAAATGAACAAGTGTGTCAATCATCGTATTACCTACAAAAAATAATTGCTCTGGTTTTTTTCCTGCATTTATTAAATTTTCATATCCGCTTTTTTCGGTTATAAAAAAATAATCCGATAATTCGTCCACTATAATTCTATTTATTTCTTCAGGCATTGCTTTGTCATTACTTCTTAATCCGCTTTCTAAATGCGCTATTTTTAGAGATAATTTATTTGCAACAATTGCCCCAGCTAATGTAGTATTTACATCTCCAACAACGATTAATAAATCAGGAGTAAGTATACTTAACGTCTCACTTAAACATGAAATTATATGCCCCATTTGTGATGCGGTGTTTCCATGAAATTGAGGTAATATTTTATCTATTGTAACATCAAATTGAGTGAAAAATGTACTTGACACAGAATCACTATAATGTTGATTACTATGAATTATGATCAACTCATGTTGAGGGTAATTTAAAAATTCTTTTCTAAACTGTGATATTTTCACAATATTTGGACGAGTACCAACGAGTAAAGCAATTTTTGCCATTTTAAGGGGTTTAAAAAATATTTTTTGTAAAACAAATATACAATTAATGTATCACTTGTATTACGGGTTAACTAATTACTGATTTTATTTTTTTTTTATAGTTTATGAAATTAACATACTGTTAATCTATTGTTTACAATATTTAATCTGTTAAATTGCTTGAAACTTTTATGACTAATATTTACGTTGCAGCAAAATTTATTCATCTCTTCAACTACTTCGCTTACATTGTTTTTCGTGAAGATTAATTACGCAGTATTTATTTTTAAAGACGTATCTTACTTTTTTTATTTTTGGACCCTTATTTCTATGTTTTAGTTGTAGTGTGTAATTTACACTTATGTTTCTGTTAAATGTGAAGTTTCATACCTCCTTAATTCAAATTAATTTTTTAATGCAAATCTTCTAAAGTTGTTGCTCTTAATGAATTTATTTGCTATTTTTAGTATTCAAGTTTTGATTAAAAAATCAATATACAATACAACATTTTTTATCAACAATTAAAATAAGAACAATGGAAGCGATTGAAATGGAAATTATTGAACATCCTATTACTGGAGATAAAATTAAAGTTGCTAAAAATGATTTACTAGAAAAAATGGAATGGGAACAAGCCAAAAAAGCATGTGAAGAAATTGGTAATGGTTGGAGGTTACCTTCAGTTGATGAATTGAAAGAAATTCACAGACTAAAAGATGATATAGGAGGTTTCAAACTTAACCAACGCTATTGGAGTATTTTGGAAAATGGAGATTCCTCCGCTTGGTACTTCGACTTTCCATTTGGATGTGATGATAGTACTAGCGGAAAATCAAATACCGGATTTGTGCGTGCTGTTAAGAATTTATAGCTACTATCCATTAACTAAAAAATAGGTGTGCTCTTTTTAGGATTACTTATTCTCTTTTTGAATTAAATTTTCAGCTAAAACTTCATTTGAAGATTTTAGAATAAATAATTTCTTAAATAAAAATGGTGTAGCTATCTATATTTTCAATTAATACATTACCTAGGTATCCGAAATACATAGGTAATGTATGTCTATTTTTCAACACTTTCTGTGTTGGTGAAATCAACTCCGAATATATTTCTAAGTTCTGAATGACTTCTAATAATTCCCTACATAACTACCACACTAAAATAAGTTTAAAACACTTTTTCTAAGTCCAGAAACCATTTTCCGCTACCAGACAGATATCGATTTGGGATAGCTATCCCTAAAGAACAGGTAGATTGGACTTGTTTTGTAGTTATGTTTGGTATTACTACTAAATAGAGTTATTTCAATGTTTGGGTTAAACATAAACTTGATTAAAAATAAAGAAAAGGTACTGCAACTCATAGAATATGGGAAAATAGCAGCTTAAAAATTTAACGAAGTATTGAATACTTCAGTTGCTTTAAATTTCGGTCATACTTTTTTTGTTCCCCGTTACTCTATTTTTTATTCCTAGTATTTAGTTTAAATTATACTCCTATTAAATGAGAAGCTTTACTCTTTCCACACCTAGATTCAGTATAATTTTTTTAAATAACATTTAAATGTCAAATATTTTCAATCTGTTATATTGTTGTATTTAATTGTAATTCAAATGTATATTCAATTTTAATTAGATATAAACGAATAACAATCGAAAGCAAATGGTTAAAATTCGAATGTTTTTTGAAACTCACTACAACTTTGCACTGTCGATTAAAACAACTAAACAAACGACGTTAAATCAATTTATTCATTTATTAAAAAAAACACCTATGAACAGCTTAAAAAACAAAGTGAATTTAATCGGAAGATTGGGAGCTAAACCAGAAAAAAAAGAGGGCGAAGGGTATACGCTAGTAAGAGTTACATTGGCAACAAACGAAAATTTTAAGGATAAATCAGGGGAGTGGAAAACAACTACGATTTGGAATCAGCTAGTTGCTTGGGGTAAAACAGCTGATCGTATGTGTGAAGTTTTAGATAAAGGTGTTGAAGTCGCTATTGAAGGGCGTTTAGTTCAAAAGACCTTTGAAACTAAAGATGGTGTTAAACGAACCTCTGTTGAAGTCGAGGTTAGTGATTTTTTATTAATACCATCAAAGAAAAGTAGTAATCAAGAAGTGCTAACTCAATCATAATATTAAACTTATATAATAGTTATACTTTAATCTAAAGCATTATGAATCACGTAAATTTAATTGGAACAATCTGTTCTGAACCAACGGTACACTTTTTAGCTAATGGAAGAAAAATAGCTCAGTTCTCGATGTCAACTCAAGAGCAGTATTTAGATGCTGAGGGGAATACTAAAGTTCAGCGTCAATGGCATCGAGTTAATGCTTGGGGGAATTGGGTAAAAGTACTAGAGGAGTTTGGTTCGAAAGGATTAAAACTAGCCATAGAAGGACGTTTGGTTTCTCGCTTTTATAAAAGTATCGAGGGTAAGCGAAAGTTTGTTACTGAAGTTGAGGTAAACGATCTTATTATATTATAATTCAAGGCCTAATTCAACAATCTTATTTTTTTATTATCGAATCAATTGTCTCCATGCTAAATATGGAGACAATTTTAAAATCAAACGCTATGTATACATTTATAAAAAACACACTTGTTAATCAAGTCACTTTAGTTGGAAATATGGGCGATTGTCCTAGGATATTTACAAATGATAATGGGTCCAAAATTGCACGATTTAGTTTGGCAACTGACGTAAAGTGTAAAGAGGGTAAAAAAACAGAGTGGTATCCTGTATTTGCTTGGGGAAATATTGCTCATTTCTTGGAGAAATTTGGGGATAAAGGCAAAAAGATTATAATTACCGGTAAATTGGTTACCCGAACTTTTATGAATAAAGAGGGTATGCAGCAGAAAGTTACTGAAATTGAATTGAGGAACGTGATAGGTTTGTGATGCAAATGCTATATTAAGCTATATCAGCATCTTTATTTTCATTGAGTTTTTTAACGATTTTTTTTGTTTCGATTAGATGCTTATTTGTATCAATCATATTGTTAATGACATGTTCAATGGTGCCTTTTCTATTCACGATGTAAGTAACTCGTCCAGGAATGAGCCCGAAAAGTGAATTTGGGACTTTAAATAAGTTTCGCGCAGTTTTGTTTGTATCTGATAATAATTGAAAGTTAAGCTGATGTTTCAATGCGAATTTTTCGTGAGACTTAATGCTGTCACTACTGATTCCGATAACTTCACAGCCGAGTGTTTGCAATTCATCAAAATTATCTCTAAAAAGGCACGCTTCAGCAGTGCAACCTGAAGTGTTGTCTTTTGGATAAAAATAAATCACAAGGATTTTCTTTTTTAGGAAGTCTATACTATTGAATAACTCGCTATTTTGGTTAGGAAGAGAGAATTGTGGACAAGGTTCACCGATTTGTAACATGGTTTAAATTGCGTTAAGACAAGATTTGAAAATGGAAATGGTTCTTTTGGTTGCTTCAGCATGAACAACAATTGGCTTGGGGTAGGATAGCGTATTGTATTCAGGTACCCATTTTAATACGTAGTTTAATTCTTTATCAAATTTCAGGAGTTGTAATGAAGGATTAAATATTCGAAAATAGGGGGATGCATCGCAACCACTTCCTGCTGCCCATTGCCAGCCACCAGCGTTACTTGCTAGCTCGAAGTCAAGTAATTTTTCAGCAAAGTAAACAGCACCCCAACGCCAATCTATCAATAGATGTTTAGTCAAGAAACTAGCAACTATCATTCTTACACGATTATGCATGTGTCCTGTCTGGTTTAATTCCCGCATGCCTGCATCAACTAAAGGATATCCTGTTTTCCCTTCACACCATAATGCAAATAGGATTTCGTTATTATCCCAGGTAATACGGTCGTAAAGAGGTTTAAATGAATTAGATGCGCTGTGGGGAAAATGAAAAAGAATCATTTGATAAAATTCTCTCCAAATTAGTTCATTTAGGAATGTTTCGTTGAGCTCTTTTGCTTTTTTAGCTATTGATCTGATACTAATTGTTCCAAAACGTAAATGTACCCCGAGTCTGCTCGTTCCATTGCGCGCTGGATAATCTCTGTCTTCAGTATAATTTGAAATGATTTCAGTTGCACATGTTTCACTTGGAAAAGTATGTGTTTGTAATCCATTAAATCCGATAGTAGAAAGGGGGATAAGTGCTTGATTTTCAGTAAATCGATGTGTTTTATCAAGGTGTAACTCGCTTGGGTAAGATGTTAAATCTTTTTCGCTTAGATTTAATTTCCATTTTTTGGAATAAGGAGTGAAGATGGTGTAGGGTTTTCCATCGTCTTTTTGGATCTCTGATTTTTCAAATATAACATGGTCCTTTGAACCAATAAAAGAAATATTTTTTTGTGCCAACGAAGTAAATAATGTCTTATCTCTTTCTATTGCATTTGGTTCGTAGTCTCGGTTTGTAAATACATGACTAATGTTGAGTGATTCGCAAATTTTAGGTATTAAATCGCAGGGATCACCGTAATATACAAGTAAGTCAGATTGAACGGCTTGGTATTGTTTTTTTAAATCTTCAAGTTTGTGATGAATAAAAATAATTCGTTGATCATTTTCATTTAATTTATTTAAAATTTGGGAATCAAAAATAAATACTGGAACAACATTTCCAACTTCACTTAGCGCTTTGAAAAGTCCAGCATTATCTTCAATGCGTAGGTCTCTCCGATGCCAAAATAGCGCTTTATTTTCCATTGTAATATACACTATTTCGTTCCGTCTCCCATAATCGAATTTCTAAGCCGAAATTGTCATCTAATCGGGTTTTAATTTTGTTCCAAATTACATAAGCAATGTTTTCTGCTGTAGGAATTAGATGTTCAAATTCAGGGCAGTCTAAATTTAAATTTCGATGATCAAATGCTTCGAGTACTTCAGAATGTATTATTTCGGAAACGATTTTTAAGTCAATAACATAGCCTGTATTTGGATCAATTTGACCTTCTATCCAAACCTCAAGAACGTAGTTGTGACCATGAAAGTTTTTGTTATTGCATTTACCAAAGATGCTGTCATTTTTTTCATCGGTAAAAGTAGGATTGTATAAACGATGAGCGGCATTAAATGTTTCTCTTCTACAGACTTTCATGGGGTAGTGATTGTTTGATTTGGGATGATATTTGATTAGTATAATCTAAAGCTAATTTTTTAAACCAGTAGGTAAATTGATCAGGGTATTGATTCATTTCAAAGATTAAATCATCCATGCAAATCCATCTAAGTTCTGAAATTTCTTCTGTGTTTGGAACTGGAGTATGGTTGTATTTTCCAACAAATACGTGGTCTAATTCGTTTTCTGTCAGTTGGTTTTCTAATTCTGTTTTGTAAATGAAGTTAAATCTGTATTCTAAGGGAGTATTGAAATTACATTCTTCTTTCAATCTTCTATCAGCTGCATCTTCCGTTATTTCTCCGGGAAGAGGATGAGAACAACATGTATTTGACCACAAGCCAGCAGAATGGTATTTACCGTAAGCCCTTTTTTGAATTAGCATTTCTTCTTTTTCATTCCATATAACTATAGAAAAGGCGCGGTGTAAGAGACCCTTTTTGTGAGCTTCTAATTTAGGCATAGTGCCAATTTCTTTGTCATTTTCGTCGACTAAGATTACGTTGTTTTCCATTAAATTAAATTCAAATTGTGTTTTAAAAAGGAATAACAAAAAAGACTAAATTTCCGCTTGTTAGTTATTCTGATTCTTGAGCTTAGTATGATTTCAGGTTGTGTGTCTTTTATTTTTTCAAAAAGTTTAGAATAATATATGTAAGCCATATAAACACCAAAACGAGCTGATTTAGGGAGTTTTAAAATGCCTTCATACCCTGTTTTAAAATCTTGTTCAATGTCCTGTTCAATCTCTTTTTTCACACTTGCATTGAATGTGTTTAAATCTACTCCAGGAAAATAGGTTCTTCCCAATTCTTTGAAATCTGCTTTGAGATCGCGTAAAAAATTGATTTTTTGAAAAGCAGATCCTAGCTTCATCGCTTCAAAAGTAAGTTTGTCGTATGATTCTTTATCTCCCTTTACAAATACTTTTAAACACATTAAACCGACCACTTCAGCGGAACCTAAAATATATTCTTCATACCTTTTCTGATCGTACTTTTGCTTGTTTAAATCCATTTCCATACTTGCTAGGAATTTCTCGATTAAGCTTATGGGTATTTCATAAGTGTTAACTACCCATTGAAAGCTATTTAAAATTGGATTTAATGAAATGCCATGATCAATAGCTTGATAAGTTTGATTTTTAAAATCGTTTAAAAGTGAGGCTTTATCAAAACTGTGAAATGAATCTACTATTTCATCAGCAAATCTAACGAATCCGTATATCGCATAAATTGGTTTTCGGATTGATTTATCTAAGAATCGAATTCCTAATGAAAAAGAAGTACTATAGCGCTTGGTAGTAAGTATGCTTATGTCATGCGATAAAGTATCAAAAATAACTTTCATAGTTTGAGTTATTAGGCGTAAATTGATTTTAGTACTTCTCTCGCTACAACTTCTCCAGAAATAATTGAAGGTGGAACTCCAGGACCTGGTACAGTCAACTGTCCGGTATAGTACATGTTTTTTAATTTTTTGTTCTTCAATGAAGGTTTAAGTATTGCAGTTTGCATTAAGGTGTTTGCTAGTCCGTATGCATTTCCTTTATAAGCGTGATAGTCTTTTTTGAAATCGGAGATACAAAAACTTTTTTGATATGTAATATTTGACCTTATCGAACAGTTTGTTTTATCTTCTAATCGTGAAATTATCATGTTGAAATAATGAGCTCTTAATTCTGGTGTGTCTTCTAAATCTGGTGCTAAAGGTATAAGTAAAAAAAGATTTTCATGTCCTTCTGGAGCAACTGAATCATCTGTTTTTGATGGGCAGCATGCATAAAATAATGGGTTTGATGGCCAGCAAGGTGTTTCGTATATTTCTTTAGCATGCGGCTCGAAAGGGGCGTCAAAAAATAAATTGTGGTGCTGTAAATTTTCGATTTTTTTATCAATTCCAATATAGAATAGTAAGCTTGATGGTGCTATTGTTCTTTTATCCCAATAGTTTGACTTGTAATTTGCTTTTTCTTTTAGAATTTCTTTGTCTGTATGGTGATAATCTGCTCCTGAAACAATATAGTCTGCATCAAATTCACCTTGTGATGTTTTTACTTTTACAATTGTTTTATTATAGTACTCAAAGTCGGTTACCTCATGATTAGTTAAAATCGTTACGCCTTGTTCAATGGCTATTTTTTCAAAAGATTCAATGATTTTATACATTCCACCTTTAGGATACCAAGTGCCTAATTCAATGTCTGCGTAATTCATAAGTGAATATAATGCGGGAGTTTTGGAAGGCATTGCTCCTAAGAAAAGAATCGGGAATTCGAGTAAAGATAAAATTTTAGGATGTTTAAAATAAGATCGTATGTAAGCAGAAAACGAGGTAAACATGTGGAGATTAAATACACTTTTAAGTATTCTAATATCCATAAATTCAGACCATTTTAAACTTGGCTTTTGAACCAAATCATTGATTCCAACTTCGTATTTGTAGGCAGCTTCGTTTAAAAATTTCCTGAGTTTAGCACCACTTCCTTTCTCCATTGATTCGAACCATTCAACATATGTTTCTAAGTCTGCAGGTATATCGTTGTGAGGGCTGTCTTCCCAAAAAACACGGTAGGATGGATCTAATCTGATTAATTCGTAAAAATCTGAAGCTGTATGATCGAAAGCCTTGTAGAAACGTTCAAATACACCAGGCATCCAATACCAACTGGGTCCCATGTCAAATGTAAATCCTGCCTCATTGAATGATCGGGCTCTACCGCCAATTGTACTGTTTTTTTCAAGTATAGTTACCTTATTTCCATCTTTAGCTAAATAGCTAGCACAAGAAAGACTTGAAATTCCAGATCCAATTACGATTATTTTTTTTGACATAGTAAGTTTAATTTAAAAAAGAATAAGTTTACTAATATGGTAATCAAAAAATATTTTTGTAAACTTAATTTAAAACAAATTATCTTTTTTTAAGGTTTGTTTATACAAATTAAGTACTACTAATTATATTTTACAAGTTTTAGAAAGCTTATATTATATAAATTGGTTTAGTACTCGGAAACTTGATTCATTAGTTTTTTTCGGGCAATAAAAATTCTACTTTTTACTGTTCCAATCGGAATTTCTAATTTTTCTGAAATTTCTTTGTATTTGTACCCTTCAAAATGCATTTTAAATGGTATTTGATATTCGTTGTTTAAGGCGTCTATTTTTTCGTTAATGTCTTTTTCATAGATATAGTTTGTAGGGATGTCTTGATTAGAAACTGAGTTTGCTAATAAGTATAACTCCTTACTTCCATCAAACATTACTTTCGCTTTTGATCTTCTTCGATATTGATTTATGAAGATGTTTCTCATAATCGTAAATACCCAAGCTTTGAAATTAGTCTGAGGGGTATACTGAGATCTGTAAGTTAATGCTTTAAGCATTGTTTCTTGGGTTAAATCTCTTGCATCTTCTTCATTTCGTGTAAAGTTTTTTGCAAAAGTGATAAGATTACGCTCTAGTCTTATCAGTGTGTCGTTAAATTCGATCGTAGACATGGCTTTTAAATTTACGTTTAACTTTAAATTTGTTTTTACACTTTGTTTTGTTTAACAAATTAACAAAAAGATTAAACGGAATACAACTTTTTATGCTTTTTTTATTTAATATTTATTTTTATTTTTATCTAATATATTGATTTTAAGTACTTAATGTGTTTTAGGCGCATTTGTTTTATATACCAAGGTAATTAAACGTATGATTAAAACTAATACAGCTTATATTTTTTGTAGTTATTTCTGGTATAAAATAGTTAGTGAGTATAATTTATTTTTTAATAAGCATCAATGATCTTACTTATGGGAGTATACTATATTATGGGGTTGGTTACGTTGCCAAAATAGGTGTTCCAATGAAGCTATTTAATGTAAAATATCATTGTGGTCAGTCATTAGGATTTAATATAAGGTGAAATTACCTAATCTTAATTCCTTTACTTGTTAAGATAGATTTGTTTTTTTGTCGTTCTCTGTTTAATGTAAACGAAAAAGTACTACCAATATCTACCGTACTTCTTATGTTTATTGAATGCCCATGAGATTCAATGATGTGTTTTACAATTGCTAAGCCGAGTCCTGATCCTCCTTCATTTCGAGTTCTACTTTTTTCTACCCGATAAAATCGTTCAAATAATCGGTTTATATCTTTATTTTCTATTCCTGGTCCATTATCTGAGATTTCAACCAACAGAATTTCATTCATCTCGTGAAATCGAATCACTGTTGTTCCATTGTTATTTCCGTAATTTATAGAATTGTTGATTAAGTTCAAAAGAACTTGATATATTTTTGTTCGGTCAGCGTGAACAATTGTGGTAGCATATTCTTTAGAAAATTTGATTTTTATATTTCGGTCTTTGGCTTTTAGTTCTAATGATTCGATTACTTCAGTAGTTAGTTGTAATAAATCAAAATTTTCAAACTCCATCTTCATTGTGTTTGCTTCTAATTTTGTTATTTCATCTAAATCTTCGATTAAATTAACGAGTCGCTCAACTGAAATTGCTGCCCTTTCTAAAAATAGACGATTTATTTTCTCGTCTTCTAGGCCACCATCTAAAAGAGTTAATATATATCCTTGAATTGAAAACAGAGGGGTTTTTAGTTCATGTGCAAGATTGCCTAAAAATTCTTTTCTAAAGTCATCTTTTTCTTTTAAATTGATTATTTCTTCATTCTTTTCTTCTACCCAAATGTCTGCTGCTTGTTCTACGGATTCAAAAATATTTTTTGTTAATTTAAATTTTTGATTATTTGAAGGAATTGTTTTTCCTTTCTGGATAGAGCGGTAAACAACTTTTAGTTTTTCGCTTATAAACTTCTTTATAAATAAGTAAAAAACACTAAAAGAAATTCCAGCAATAGCTATTGGTATAACGACAATGTAAACCCAATGAATAATCGAGTAATTGTACTTAATTAAAAGTAAAAAAAACAAGGAAACGATCATTAAAATACCGCTTCCCGCAAAAATAAAATGAATGGGTTTATTGCTCTTCACTTTCTACAAACGTATATCCAACACCTTTTATAGTACGAATATAATCATCTCCTAGTTTTTCGCGTAATTTTCTAATATGAACATCAATTGTTCTTTCTCCAACAATTGTTTCGTTACCCCATACGGCTGCTAATATTTCATCACGTGTAAATACTTTTTGAGGTCGGGACAATAAAAGTTCTAATAATTCAAATTCTTTTTTTGGAAGTTGAATTTCTTTGTTTGAAGCAACAACTAGGTATTTATCTCTGTCAACTTTAATATTTCCTACTTCAATGATTTTTTTAGAAGTGTCTTCTGATTTGACTCTTCTTAATAATGATTCAACTTTACTGATAAGCAAACGAGGTCTTATTGGTTTTGTGATGTAATCATCTGCTCCTGCCTCAAATCCAGCTACTTGAGAGTAATCTTCAGATCGAGATGTTAAAAAGGTAATTATGGGTTGAGGAAATGTTGTTAGTTTACGTATTGCAAAACAGGCTTCAATACCATCCATAACAGGCATCATAACATCCATTATAATTAATGCTGGTTTTACGCGCTGAAATACCTCTACTGCATTTGCACCATTTGAAGCTGTATGAACATAGAAACCTTCTTTTTCAAGGTTGTATTTCAAGAAATCAAGAATGTCTTGTTCGTCATCAACTAATAAGATATGAATTGCTTTTTTTTCCTTTAATGATTTAGTCTGCATCGCTTTTTTATTGCTTATTTTTATTTTAAGCAAAGTTAGATTTGGATTTTCGGTCAGTAGTTAATAGACTTTTATTTTTGTGTTAACTAATCCTTCTATACGTTATGTTTTGTTAATGTAAAAAAAGAGGTAGTTTTTTATGAATACCTCTTTGTAAAATTATTTGATAATATGATTGTTATGCACTAATGTTTAATTGAGCAACTTTAGATTTAGAAAATTGATCTCGGGCGTAATCAAGGGTTACTTTAAAGGATGCTGTTTTTGTAGAAGGAATTTCATACATTGCATCATTCAATATGGCTTCACAGATTGAACGTAAGCCACGAGCACCTAACTTAAATTCGATTGCTTTGTCTACAATGAATTCAATTGCTTCGGCATCGAATAATAATTTTGTGCCATCAATTTCAAATAAATGAAGGTATTGCTTTATAAGTGCATTTTTAGGCTCTGTAAGAATACGTCTAAGACTCTTAGCATCCAATGGTTCTAGGTAAGTTAGGGATGGAAAACGCCCAATTAATTCTGGGATTAACCCAAATGTTTTAATGTCCGTAGGATTGATGTATTTTAAAAAGTTATCCCCATCGATTTTCACATCTTCTTGTTTTGAAAATCCGATCGTTTGACGATTAACCCTTCGTGCTATGATTTTTTCAATTCCGTCGAAAGCCCCACCACATACAAAAAGTATATTTTTGGTCTCTACTTGAATCATTTTTTGTTCTGGGTGTTTTCTACCTCCTTGAGGCGGGACATTAACCACCGTTCCTTCAAGTAATTTTAAAAGGGCCTGCTGAACTCCTTCTCCTGAAACATCACGGGTGATAGACGGATTGTCGCTCTTTCGAGCAATTTTGTCAATTTCATCTATAAATACGATCCCTCGTTGAGCTGACTCTACATTAAAGTCAGCAGCCTGAAGTAAACGAGAAAGAATACTCTCCACATCTTCACCAACATAACCAGCTTCTGTTAAAACCGTAGCGTCGGCTATGCAAAACGGAACGTTCAACATTTTAGCAATTGTCTTGGCTAATAACGTTTTTCCAGTTCCAGTCCTTCCAACTAAAATAACATTTGACTTTTCAATTTCAACATCGTCATTACTTGATTTTTGATTTAAACGTTTGTAATGATTGTATACTGCTACGGACAATACTTTTTTTGCATCTTCTTGACCAATCACATACTCGTCTAATCGCTCCTTAATTTCTTTTGGTTTTAAAATTGTTAAGGGAGTTTGACCATTTATTTCAGTTTTTTTCGTGCTAAATTCTTCTTGTATAATAGAATATCCTTGTGTAATGCAATTTTCACAAATGTGACCTGAAATTCCTGCTATAAGCATTCCTACTTGTGCGCGTGGTCTGCCACAAAATGAACAAGATGTTTCTTTTTTCGCCATAAATTAATGCTAAATTTTTCTTTGAAATACTGAATGTTTATTCTATGCTTATTAGCGCGATTATCTTGGGTTACGAATTAAGATATCGTCAACCATTCCATATGCTTTAGCTTCTTCAGCAGTCATCCAGTAATCTCGGTCAGAATCAGCCCATACTTTTTCAAAGGTTTGTTTTGAATGTTGAGCAATAATTTCGTAAAGTTCTTCTTTTAGTTTCTTGATTTCTCGCGCGGTAATTTCAATGTCAGAAGCTTGACCTTGAGCCCCACCTAGTGGTTGGTGAATCATTACGCGTGAATGTTTTAAGGCAGATCTTTTTCCTTCGGCACCAGCACACATTAAAACAGCTCCCATAGAAGCAGCCATTCCAGTACATATGGTAGCTACATCTGGTTTGATGTATTGCATTGTATCATAGATTCCTAAGCCTGCATAAACAGAACCTCCTGGAGAATTTAAGTAGATTTGTATGTCTTTTTTAGCATCAACAGACTCTAAAAACAACAATTGTGCATTGATGATGTTTGCTACTTGATCATTAATCCCTGTGCCAAGAAAAATAATCCTATCCATCATTAATCGAGAGAACACATCCATTTGAGTCATATTTAAATGACGTTCTTCAATGATGTAAGGAGTTAATGATGATTCGATATAACTATCTAAGTGCATACTGCTTATGCCTACATGCTTTGTAGCGTATTTTTTGAATTCGTCTTTTCCAAACATATGTATTAATTTAAATTTTG
>CAMDGH010000013.1 GCA_945897755.1 Chryseobacterium gleum
GAATAAGAGCAATAATAAGAAGCGTAACGCCCGCAAAATATTTAGACAAAATCACATTTAAATCTGATACAGGCCTTGTAAACAATAATTCAATAGTTCCGTTTTTTCGTTCCTCAGCAATTGAACGCATTGTGATTGCAGGAATTAAAATCAAAAAAATCATTGGAGACAAATTAAAAAAAGGAATCATATCTGATTCTGCACCTTCTAATAAATTTGTGTTAAAGGAAATCACCCAATGAAATAAACCAGAAGTAAATAAGAAAATAAGAATAAATACATATCCAATTACTGAACTCAAAAAACTTTTAATCTCTTTTAAATATAATGCTTTCATAGTATTTAGAAAGTTCGAACAGGCCTAACTTTAATCCCTTTATCCGATTTATTATGACTATTAATACGCGCACCATCTGAAAAATTTAAAGCCCATGCACCTAAAGAAAAATTTTGAGAAGAACTCCAATAAAGAGCATCTCCAGAAAACCCACCTAAAGAATTAGCGTGAAGTTCGGTATACATTAATTCCAATTCTTCAATAGAAGGCAAAAACCAATCATCGTATCCTTCAGAAACAAAATCAGAACAATACTTTGCTGCAAAAACAGTTTCTGAACAAGACTTAACTATCGCTTTTGTGTTGTCATCTCCTTTACCAATTTTTTGTCCATCTGCATCTTCAATGAGCTGATCATAACATCCCCAAGCTATACCATTTCTATAATCAGAAGGTGCAGCAACCATACCATTACCAAAGACATTAACTTTAAAGATAATACCCCCTTTATAATAATCTCCTATCTTATGCTTTGATTTAACACAACTTGAAAAAAGAAATAAAGAGAGAATAAAACCTATGTGTAAAAAAAACCTCATGAAAATACGTATTTAAAAATTAAAAAAACATTTTTATCATAACCATAAAACTAGGGCGTTGATAAAGATACAGGAATTATTCTTCCATTCATCCACTTAGCACTATTTAATGTAAAGTCACCAATAAATGATGCCATTTCTTCCGCGTTAAGAGGAGCCTTATACCCTGGAAAAGCTTTTTCCAGCATATCAGTCTGAACAGCCCCCAAACACAAACAATTGAATTTAATCTTTGAGTCTTTAAATTCTTCTGCAAGCATCTCAGTTAAATTGACTAGTGTGGCCTTTGATGAAGAATAAACCGCTAATCCAGGGAATTTCATAGTTCCTTGAAAACCTCCCATAGAACTAATATTTACAACATGACCTCCATTTGAAATCATGGATGGAATAACTGCCTGTATAGCAGCAATAACAGCAAACGTATTTACCTGATACGAATAAAGCATGTCTTCATACGAAATGTCCAAAAATGGTTTATTGATTAAAGCTCCAGCATTATTTATTAAGAAATCAACATTGATGTCTTTTATTAATTTGGATAAGTCATCCTTAAAATTAACCCCTGAAATATCAAGCTCGTGTGTAGAAATATTTTCATAATTTGACAGATCCGTATTTGAAAAATCACGAGCTATACAAACGACATGTAATGAATTGTAATTAGCGAAAAACCGGACTAATTCTAATCCAATTCCTTTACTAGCGCCAATGATCAAAACAGTTTTAGAAATCATATGTCAAAACTAATTTTTCAGATGTAGGATAACACTGACAAGTAAGGACATACCCTTCACTAACCTCTTGATCAGTAAGCGAGAAATTCATTTTCATCATCGCAGACCCTTCAGTAACCTTTGCTTTACAGGTACAACATACGCCACCCCTACAAGAATAAGGAGGGTCATAACCTTGTTTATTTAAGGCATCTAAAACTGATAAACTAGTTGCATTTAATTTTAATGAAATTTCCTCATTGTCCAAATGGACAGTTACCTCAGATTCTCCTGTAAAAGCAGGGGTGTTTGAAACAACATCATCTATTAATAAAATAGGAGTTGTAAATAACTCAAATTGTATTTTATCCTTAGAAACGCCAAACAAAGTAAGCACCTCTTTTGCATCTTTTATCAATTGTTCAGGACCACACAAATAAAACACATCTGCTTTCAACAACATCAGATTTTGCTTCAATTGATTCGAAATGGCCTCCTTTGTCAATCGACCTGAAAGAGCCCAATCTTGTTTTTCTTGTGAAAAACTATAGTGTGTTTTGGTGTTTTTAAGATCGTTTATTTGATCATAAAACATTGTACTATCAATGCTTTTATTCCCATAGAATAGCCTCATCTCACCAATTTCATCTTCTAAGGCTTTTGCAATTGACAAAACCGGAGTGATTCCACTACCTGCTACAAATGCAACTACAAAGGCCTTTTCTTTTTTCCAATTGAAACTACCTTGTGGGAAAGAAACGAGAACATCATCACCAACAGAAAGGGAGTCATTAGCCCAAGTAGAAACCTTTCCATTTTCAACCTTTTTGATTGCAACAGCTAAATCTTGATTAGGACCACTACAAATCGAATAAGACCTTCGATACTCTTCCCCATCAATTACAATGGCTAAATTTACGTACTGACCAGGAATAAAAAAGAATTTTTGTTTATCTCCTTCGGGTACATCAAATGATAACTGAACACTATCTTTTGTGAGACGCGAAAGTGCTTTTACTTTTAGCACAGAAAATCCTTTCGGATAAGCATCATCCAACGATTTTTTTTTAAATATTTTACCTATAAAACCCATAACTTATATTTATTCGTCAAATGACACAATTAATTTTGCTGATGTTGGATGTGATTGACAAGTGAGTATATAACCAGCAGCAACCTCATCTTGTTCTAAAGCATAATTTACATCCATACGTGCAGATCCTTCTATAATTTTCGCCTTACAAGTACAACATACACCACCTTTACAAGCAAAAGGAAGGTCAGCTCCTGCAGCTAAAGCTGCATCTAATACATTTATATCATTAGAAGCCAAAGGAATATCAAGGGTTTCTCCATCTACGATTACAGTAACTAAAGAAGAAATCACAATAGATTCGACCTCCTTTTCTACTTTAGAAATAGGAATAGCAGTACCAAACAATTCAAAATGAATTTTAGACAAATCTAATCCAGAAGAAATAAAGGAATCTTTAACTGTGTGAATAACAAATTCGGGACCACATATGAATACTCCCTCTAATCTAGAAACATCTATAAAAGCACTTATTAATTTTAATGTTTTCACACTATCTAATCGACCTTTTTGAAGGGGATTTCCAACAGACTCTCTTGATAAAATATGAATAACTCTAAACCTATCCATAAACTTATTTTTCAGTGCCTCCAATTGTTCTCTAAAAATTATTGAGGAAAATTGTTTATTTCCATAAAATAAAATCACATCTGAATTTGAGTCATTCAAGACCGACTTAATCATTGATAGTATTGGAGTAATTCCACTTCCAACAGCAAAAAAACAAAACTCTTGATTACTTCTTTTTTCAGGCAGCAAAAAATGTCCCATTGGAGACATCACATCTAGCACATCTCCTTGTTTTAGAATATCGTTTGCAAAATTAGAAAACAATCCATTTTCAATTTTTTTAACAGCAACCCGTAATTCATTTTCAAATGGAGCAGAACAAATCGAGTAAGAACGCCTTAGTTCTACACCCTCATGAAAATACTTAATTGTAAGGTATTGACCTGGCTTAAAACGGTAGTGCTCTTTAAATTCAAATGGAATATCAAAAGAAATAGAGACCGATTCAGAGGTTTCTTGTCGAATTTCTTTAACTACTAACTGATGGAAAATTGGTTTCATTTAGTGATTTTACGTACAAATTTACAAAAAGAAAATCAACTTTTTTATACTAAACATAAAAGTATGAACGGTAGATTCAATCAAAATGAAAGAAAAAAAGGAATAAATTCGAATCTTAAAAAGTTCTTACACTCCTAACATAGCCCGTTGAATATTTATAATTCGCATAAACAACTCCGTAACTAAAAACAAAACCAATCGCTTTATGGTTTGATTTTTCAGATGATGACCAATAAATCGCGTTGTTAAACCCCCCAATTTTATCTCTATTATGATAGATTCTAGTTAATTCATCAATACTCGGAAGATACCAATCGTCATATGAATTTAGGTCTAGGTCAGCGGACAATTTTGCAGCAAAATAATCATCAGTACAAAAAGTTGAAATTGAATCTGTATTTTGTTTTCCAGCACCGATAAACTTATTAATAGCTTCTGGTATTGATTTTTGAACACAGCCCCAAGATGCTTTACCTTGATCTTCTCTAGCTACAATTAAACCATGAATCTCTCCCTTAACATACCCCTTATCTTCTGGCTGAAAAATATAACCTATTACACCGCCTTCATGATTTGAGCCAATATCTAATATAGGTTTTTTATTAGTCAAAACTACTAATTCATTGCCGTAAAAAATACCCGTTTCATTTTTAACATATGCCCTAGCATAGTATTTTACACTTGGTTTTAAGCCAACAAATTCAACAGAAAAAACATCTTTATCTATATCTTGAGTTTTAACTGAGCTTAAAACAGGTCCTTTAGAACTATTACTTATGCAAACTCCACGCTCAGATATAAAATTCCCACCATCAGATGTAAGCTTTCCTTGAATTCGAAAAGATGAGTGCGTCAACAAATCTTCTTTTAAAGTGAGAATTGAAGGCAACGACTTAGTCAATGTAGGCTTAGGATTCACTTGAGGATTCTTTTTGGGTAACGAGGTAGCAGGCGCATCGCTCGAAACCTTACTGAAAACTGGATTTAAAGTTGCAAACCTAACTTGATTTCCATACGCAACACCGAGACTATTAATCGCATAAGCCCTAACATAATAAGTGGTATTAGTCAAAAGATTTTCTAATGAACAATTAAATTTATCCAATTCATTTTCAGCAATCACTTTATCTCCATCAATGGTAGGCATTTGATTAAAACTATAACAAACACCTTTTTCAATAAGCGTTAAACCACCATCAAGTAGAACTTGTCCAGAAGAAAAAGCAGATTTTTCATTAATTTTAGAAATCAAACCTGTTGAAACAGAAGGGATAGTAGTAAGGGGTAAAGTTTTAAACTGTTGTTGATTACCATAAAACACCTTACCTTCAAAAACAACATATGAACGAACAAAATAAAGTGAATTAGGTTCAAGGTCAGAGATCAAAACCGAAAAATAACTTAAATCAACGTCCTCTGTTTTCTTATTTGAATCTAGTGTTGGCAACTCTTTCTTAGACCAACATACACCTTTTTCAGAAAAAATTAATTCTGCTCCCCTTAAAATCTCACAAGAAATTGAAGCGCTTAATTCAGTGGTTAACTCATCTTTCACAGTTGTTAATAATTCAACCTGGTCCAATGAAGATTCATCATTTTTGTTTATTTCATCACTATTTTCAGTATTTGTTTGTGCTATAACTTCAGGGGATAAAGTAACAAACTCAAGCTCATCTCCATATGCAACTCCTACCGAAGTAATAACATACGCCCTAACAAAGTACTTGGTCGATGGTAGCAGCGAATTTATTTCGCTATTAAAAGCACTATTTCCCAAACCTTCATTATTTTTTGAATCATAAACAGATGGTGCTGTAGATTGAGACCAACAAATCCCTTTTTCGGTGATCTCAGTCGAACCTTCAGTCAAAATGACAGCTCCGGAAAGGGCTGAAGTTTGAGTAATTGATGTAATGTCATTCGTTTTAATTACAGGAAGAGATGGTTCTATTGATTCTTTAACAACTTCACTCGAATTATTTTCACTTGTTTCAGCTGAATTTTCAGTGTTTTCAGTATTTGTTTGAGCTATAACTTCAGGGGATAAAGTAACAAACTCGAACTCTTCTCCATAAGCAACTCCTACCGAATTAATTACATACGCCCTAACAAAGTACTTGGTCGATGGTAGCAGTGAATTTATTTCGCTTTTAAAAGCACTATTCCCCACACCTTCATTATTTTTAGAATCACCCACAGATGGTGCTGTCGATTGAGACCAACAAATCCCTTTTTCTGTAATCTCAGAACCACCATCAGATGAAATAACCCCACCTGAAACGGCACCTTTATTTGTGATTAAAGTTACCTCCTCACCAATAACAATTGCCAAAGAAATAGAATCTGAATTAGCCGATTCAACAATAATTGACTTTGTATTAATGATTATTTGATTTCCATAAGTAACCCCTTTGTCATTAATAGCATAAGACCTAAGGTAATATCTTGTTGAAGGATTAAGCCCATTTATGATGGAAGTAAAACTTTCCTCCCCACTGCCTTCAATTTGTTTAGTTCCGTTTATAGTAGGAGATGACGATTCTGCCCAACAAACACCTTTTTCAAAAATATCTGTACCCCCACCTTCTTTAATAGTAACTGAAATTGTCGCTTCATTTTGAGTAACACCTTCAGCTAATTCTGTCTCCAACTTTGCAAGTCTAGCTCCATCATTAGTTACAATCTTTTCAGGAATATTTGATTTAGCTGCAGTAATCAATTCTATTTCATCACCATAAACAACACCAACACTAGAAATTGCATATGCCTTTGCAAAATAAACCGTGCTTGGCATCAAATCAAGAGCATTACCTGAAATTACACCTAACCCTTTTCCATTAGAAATCTTGTCATCCCAAACCGTTGGTTCTTTTAACTTGGAAAAACAAAAACCTTTTTCCGTAATCTCATCTCCTCCATCATCACTCGCATTTGATTCAAAATAAAAAGAAGAATCGGTTATTAAACCTAGCTTTGAAAAAGAGATCGTAGGTAATTTAAACAACGTAGAGAACTCTTTTTCATCACCATAATAATAAACTTTATTAATTAGAACAAAAGAACGCACATAATAAACTGTATTCGCTTTTAAATTTGTTATTTCAACTGAAAAATCTCCATCAGTACCTTCAGAAAAAACCTTAGAATCTTCGATTGTTGGCTGAGACTGAATTGACCAACAAAGTCCTTTAGATTTTATCTCTGCTTCGTCAGTACTTGAAAAAATCCCGCCAGAAACAGCAGAACAACACGTAATATCAATAACTTCTTTTGTAACAATATTAAAATCAGTATTATTCACAGGGAATTCACCATCAAGGGAAAACTTCAAAAAAACACTGTTTTCAGCAAAAAAATCAACTGGTAAAAGCATTAAAAACAGTGGGAATATAAAATATAAAAAACGTTTCATAAATCGAATAAACTTAAAAAAAAATAAAATTTAAAAACAAATATACATATAAACCATATAAAATATTAAATTACGATCTAAACTTAAGTGGCTATTTAAGAAACATTCCGTTAGTATTAATCATTTAATGATTTACAAACATTTATTTAGTGTTGAAAATATAATCCATTACAAAAAACTATTAATAAGTATATTTGTTTGTCTTGTTATATTTCATTATCTTAAACTAAAATTTTATTTTTTCTTTATATTTGCTAACACCTTTTTGGACCTATGAAAAACCATACTATTGAAACTTTAGAAAAAAAATTTCAAGAAAAAATCGATCAGGACATAAAAATAGAGCCTAATGACTGGATGCCTGATGCATACAGGAAGACTCTGATGCGTCAAATTTCACAACATGCTCATTCTGAAATTGTCGGAATGCTACCTGAAGGAAATTGGATTACAAGAGCTCCAACATTGAAAAGAAAAGCAGTTCTTCTAGCAAAAGTGCAAGATGAAGCAGGTCATGGATTGTATTTATACAGCGCAGCTGAAACACTAGGATTGGACAGAGAAAAAAGTATAGACGATTTACATTCTGGAAAAGCTAAATATTCATCTATTTTTAATTATCCAACACTATCTTGGGCAGATATGGGAACAATAGGATGGCTCGTTGATGGAGCAGCCATAATGAATCAAGTTCCTTTGTGTAGATGTTCCTATGGTCCATACGCTAGGGCTATGGTCCGAGTATGTAAAGAGGAGTCATTTCATCAAAGACAAGGGTTTGAAATAGTAAGTATACTAGCGAGTGGTTCTGCTGATCAAAAACAATTAGCACAAGATTCTTTGAATCGTTTCTGGTGGCCTTCTTTAATGATGTTTGGTCCAAATGATGATAATTCTCCAAATTCTGAGCAATCCGTTAAATGGAAAATTAAACGCCTTTCTAATGATGAACTAAGACAACAATTTATTAATGTTACTGTTCCTCAGGCAGAAATGCTTGGGCTAACCATTCCTGATAAAGATTTAAAATGGAATGATGCAAAAGGGCAATATGATTTTGGCACGATAAATTGGGATGAATTTTATCAAGTTATTAAAGGAAACGGACCATGTAACTTCGAGCGTATTGAAGCTAGAAAAAAAGCTAAAGAAAATGGTGAATGGGTTAGAGCTGCCGCACTTGCTCATGCCGAAAAATTAAAAACAAAAATGAATAATTTAACTGAAAAATGATGAGTTCAAGTGAATGGCCCTTGTGGGAGATATTTATACGTAGTAAACAAGGTTTAAGTCACAAACATGTTGGCAGTCTCAGAGCTACAGATTCAAAAATGGCAATTGATAATGCAAGAGATGTTTACACACGTAGAAGCGAAGGAATTAGTATTTGGGTAATTGAATCAAAATTCGTATCGGCTTCAGATCCAGAAGATTCAGATGCGTTTTTTGAGCCATCGGAAGACAAAATATACAGACATCCAACATTCTACGATGTTCCTGATGGAATTTCACACATGTAATATTCAATTTTATCCCTTATGACAACAAAAGAAAAATTATACAAATACGTTTTAAGAATTGCTGATGATAGCCTTATCCTTGGACAACGTCTTGCCGAATGGTGTGGACATGGACCAATACTTGAAGAAGACATTGCTCTTACAAACATTTCATTAGACTTAATCGGACAAGCAACAAACCTACTTGAATTCGCTTCTAAATTAGACAATGAAAAACAGAGTTCAGATGACTTGGCTTTTCTACGTACAGAAAATAAATTTACCAATATTTTGATGGTTGAACAACCAAACAAAGACTTTGGATATACGATGGTAAGGCAATTTTTTTTCGATACATTTAGAAAATTATTTTACGAACAATTGACTTATTCAGCTGATTCAACGCTAGCATCTATCGCAGCAAAATCTTTAAAAGAAACAAAATATCATTTCAAACATTCTGCAGAGTGGGTAATTCGTTTGGGAGATGGAACTGAAGAGTCAAAAAGAAGAGTTAGTGAAGCAATTTCTTTTTATTGGAAGTATACCGATGAATTATTTTACCAAGACGAAATTGATCATGAATTAATTGATTTATCAATTGCTTTTGACTTAACAGAACTTAAATCAGCATGGTTAAAAACAGTTAATGAAGTGCTAACTCAAGCTACTATTCCTCTCCCATCAGATAGATTCGAACAAAAAGGAGGTAGAAAAGGTACTCATAGTGAACATCTTGGTTTTCTTTTAGCTGAAATGCAATATATGCAGCGTACCTATCCAAACTCAGTATGGTAAATACGCAAGAAATATGGGCACTTCTTGAGCACATCTGTGACCCTGAAGTGCCCGTATTGAGCATCATTGATTTAGGGATTGTCAGAGATGTAGAAATCAAAGAAGGATCATGTACAATTACAATTACACCTACATATAGTGGTTGTCCAGCTATGAATGTAATTAAAGATGAAATCATTTTAGCCTTAAGTCCAATTATCAAAACAAATGTTATAAAAACGCTTTCTCCTGCTTGGACAACAGATTGGATGAGTGAGAATGGAAAGAAAAAATTACGAGACTATGGAATAGCTCCTCCTGAAAATGAGATTGATATAAACATCTTATTTTCTAAATCAACCGTTGTACCTTGTCCGAAATGTGATTCTAGAGAAACAAAATTAATTAGTCAATTTGGTAGCACATCTTGTAAAGCTCATTATCAATGCAAGTATTGCCTAGAACCATTTGATTATTTTAAATGCTTACGATAAACCCCCTAATAATAAAGTGAATGAATTCCTAAATACACCGATTGAATTTCTAAAAGGAGTTGGACCTGAAAGGGCTATTGTCTTAAAAAAAGAAATCAATGTGTTTAATTTTATCAACTTACTTAATTACTTCCCATTCAGATACGTAGACCGTTCATATTACAATACCATTTCTGACCTTATAGAAATCGATACACATGTTCAGCTTAAAGGACGTATAATCAATATAACAGAAAGTATTTCAAACAAAAAAAAAAGACTCACCGTTCGATTCGAAGACCAAACTGGCAGCATCGATTTAGTTTGGTTTCAAGGTTATAAATGGATAAAACCTACACTTCATGTCGGTCAAATTTATCAGGTTTATGGTAAACCAAAATTTTTTACTAATTCCTTTACCATTCCTCATCCTGAAATAATTCCTATTCAAAATGCAGACCCAAAAAAAGGGTATAAAGCTGTTTATTCTTCCACCGAAAAACTCATCAAAAAAGGCCTTCATTCTAATGGGATAGAAAAACTAACAAGTGCCTTAGTACTCCAATTAAACAATCACATTCAAGAGATCTTTCCACGCAATATCATTGATGAATTAAAATTAATCCCTCGTGAAACTTCTTTTATTCAAATCCATTATCCAGAATCAATCGAACTAGCAAATCAAGCTCGATTTCGTTTAAAATTTGAAGAATTATTTTTTTTACAACTTGAATTACTTTTAAGAAAACAAATCGCTTTAAAAAAAAACAAAGGCACTATTTTCGCTGAAGTGGGAAGTGTTTTTATGGATTTCTATGAAAACAACCTCCCATTCCCATTGACAAATGCTCAAAAAAGAGTCGTTAAAGAAATTCGTTCCGACATAAGAAGTGGCCACCACATGAATCGCTTACTTCAAGGAGATGTCGGTTCAGGAAAAACATTAGTTGCTTTATTATGCATGCTTATCGCAGTTGGCAATGGTTATCAGGCAGCTATAATGGCGCCAACAGAAATATTGGCTCAACAACACTTTGAAACGATATCCGATTTAGTAAAAAATCTACCTGTTAAAGTTCAAAAACTTACAGGATCAGTTAAAAAATCGGCGCGTAAAATTATCCATCAAGAACTAGAGGACGGTGAAGCCCATATTCTTATTGGAACACATGCATTACTTGAAGATAATGTAAAATTCACCAAACTCGGATTAGTCGTAATTGATGAACAACATCGCTTTGGTGTCGCTCAACGTGCACGATTATGGGAGAAAAGTGAAACACCACCACACATATTAGTCATGACAGCAACTCCAATCCCCAGAACCTTAGCAATGACAGTCTATGGAGATCTAGATGTTTCTGTAATCGATGAATTACCCCCAGGAAGAAAACCAATTACGACAGAGCATCGATTTGAAACGGACCGTTCTCTTATTTTTGGATTTATGCGAAATGAAATCGAAAAAGGAAGACAAGTTTACATTGTTTTTCCATTGATCCATGAATCTGAAAGCTTGGATTATCATAATCTGATGGAAGGTTATGAATCAATAACTCGAGCATTTCCTAAACCAAAATACCATATTAGTATCGTACATGGTCAAATGAAGCCTGAAGCAAAGGATTTTGAAATGCGTCAATTTATTGAAGGAAAAACACAAATTATGGTAGCTACAACAGTGATTGAAGTTGGAGTAAATGTTCCGAATGCATCCATCATGATCATCGAAAGTGCAGAACGATTTGGCTTATCACAACTACACCAATTAAGGGGTCGCGTTGGTCGTGGTTCTGAAAAATCATATTGTATATTGATGACCAAAGACAAACTTTCAAAAGAAAGTAAAAAACGGATGGCAACAATGGTTCGCACACAAGATGGCTTTGAAATTGCAGAAGTCGATTTAGAATTACGTGGACCAGGCGATATTATGGGTACACAACAAAGTGGTATATTAGATTTAAAAATTGCAGATCTAATCAAGGACAACCACTTATTAATCACTTCAAGAGAAAAAGCAAGGGAGATTTTAGAAAATGACGGAAACCTATCTCTACCTATACATCAAGGATTAAGAAGTGAAATAATAAAGCGCTTCAAGGACAAACCCAACTGGAGTAAAATTTCTTAATAATCAAAAAGTAATCTCTTAAGATTTTTCATTAAACGAATCATTAGTCAAACTTTCTTATTAAATTTGAACTACAAAACTACTCATGGAATATAATACACAAAGATCGCAGATGTTACTTCCAGAATATGGAAGAAATGTTCAAAAAATGATTTCTCACGCGATGGAAATCGAAAATCGAGACGAACGAAATAGTGCTTCAAAAGCAATTATTGAAGTAATGGGGCAACTTAATCCTCATTTAAGAGATGTTGATGACTACAGACATAAATTATGGACACACTTATTTATTTTGTCGAATTTCGAACTTGA
Organism: Chryseobacterium gleum; assembly: GCA_945897755.1. GTDB lineage: Bacteria > Bacteroidota > Bacteroidia > Flavobacteriales_D > Crocinitomicaceae > CANHVK01. Next base: position 12,364 of record CAMDGH010000013.1, read on the forward strand.
TGTTGATTCTCCCTATGAAAAACCAGATCTTGAAATTTTGTATGAAAAGCCAACATTAATTTCATATCCTAAAGGAAAAATAAAATTTGGACATTACGGAAAATATACAGAAACAATATTAAATCAGACAACAAAAGAAGAAGACGAAGCTACAAAAAAACATTTAGTCAACAGAATGGCTAATTTTATGAAGAAACAATTTTTGGCATACAACAACGATGCTGTAGAAAACAATGTCATAGCTCAACATCTATCCGAGCTTACAAGGGGTGAATTAACCTTAGAAAATCCTGACAGTTTAATGAATACGAATCAGATTTTAAGAACTTTAGGGATTTCTAATAATAATAATAATAATACGAATAAACGAAAGAATCCGACTTTGGGAGGTCAAAAACCAAACAATAATCAAACGAATAAATTTAAATTCAAGAAAAAATATTAATCCATGGCGTCATTTGAAATTCATGGTGGTAAACCGCTAAAAGGCGAGGTCACTCCTCAAGGGGCAAAAAACGAAGCACTTCAAGTATTATGTGCTGTTCTTCTTACAGAGGAGAAAGTTACCATTTCTAACATCCCTGACATTATAGATGTAGCCAAATTAATCAGTTTACTTCAAGCAATGGGGGTTAAAATTGAAAAAGTAGAGAAAGGAACCTATATCTTTCAAGCTAAAGAGATTGATTTAGCTTTTTTAGAATCAGATGACTTCAAGAAAAGAGCTTCTTCATTGAGAGGGTCTATTATGATTGTAGGTCCACTTCTTGCTCGTTTTGGAAAAGGATTCATCCCTAAACCAGGGGGAGATAAGATAGGAAGACGAAGACTTGATACTCACTTTGAAGGATTCGCTATGTTAGGAGCGAAATTCAATTACGATTCTAGCGAACATTTTTACTCCATAGAATCAAGCAAACTAATAGGGACTTATATTCATCTTGATGAAGCTTCCGTAACCGGAACAGCAAATATACTTATGGCAGCTGTTTTAGCTGAAGGAAAAACGACACTATATAATGCTGCATGCGAACCATATCTTCAACAATTATGTCACATGCTCAATAATATGGGCGCAAAAATTGAAGGAATCGCTTCTAACATGCTTCACATACAAGGTGTTGAAAAATTAAATGGTTGTTTTCACCGTATTCTTCCAGATATGATTGAAATTGGAAGCTTTATCGGCTTGGCTGCTATGACTAAATCTGAGATCACAATAAAAGATGTTAGCTACGATAATTTAGGAATCATGCCAACAATATTTAAACGAATAGGTATTAAACTTGAACGTCGTGGTGATGATATTTTTATTCCAGCGCAAGAACATTATGAAATAGACACATTCATTGATGGATCAATTTTAACAATTGCCGATGCACCTTGGCCTGGATTTACACCCGATTTACTATCAATCGTTCTAGTTGTTGCTACACAAGCAAAGGGAAGTGTGTTAATTCACCAGAAAATGTTCGAATCACGCCTATTCTTTGTTGATAAGTTAATTGATATGGGAGCTCAAATTATTTTGTGTGACCCACACAGAGCGACCGTTATTGGCTTAAACAATGAGCATACCCTGAAAGGAATATCCATGACTTCGCCTGACATTCGTGCTGGTGTATCTCTATTAATTGCTGCCTTGTCTGCAAAAGGAAAAAGCATCATTGAAAATATTGAACAAATAGATAGAGGTTATCAAGATATTGACATCCGTTTACGTAACTTGGGAGCTGACATTCGAAGAATTGGCTGATGAAAAAAATACATCTAAATGTTTTACTCTGTTTCTTCCTATTATCCTTCACGCATGATGTAAACCAAAAGGCTCCTGAAATAAAAGGCATTTCTCCTAATGGTAAAACCATCACACTTTCTAGTCTGAAAGGTAAATTAATACTTATAGATTTTTGGGCAAGTTGGTGTGGACCATGTCGCATGGAAAATCCAAATGTCCGAGAAGCATACTCTAAATACCATAAAAAAAAATTTAAAAATGGTTCATCGTTTGAAATATTTAGTGTCTCAATGGATAAAGATGAAACCGCTTGGAAAAAAGCAATCAAACTAGATCAGCTGGATTGGAAAAACCATATATTAGACATTAATGGATTAAATAGTAGAACCTACGAAGTAGAAACAATACCTATGAGCTTTCTAATAGATAATAGAGGAGAAATAATTGCATATGGAACCGCTTTAAGAGGATTAAACCTTCACATAGAAATAGAAAAACACCTATTAAACTGACACACTATTTGCTTAAATATGACAAAATGTCTAACAGTTTAAATTGGCAAAAAATTTGAAGATGATATTTGGAAAAAAAATAAAAGTTATGTCTGAAGAAAAAGAATTAACAAATGACTTAAATCCTGAGGTAAATTCAGAAACTCAAGAAACAGTTATTGAAACCGATAATTTAGAAGCAACTTCTCAAGAAGAAGAAGAACAAAAAGAAGAAGAAGAAGTAACTTCAGAACCTAGTGCAGAAGATAAAATAGCAGAACTAAACGATAAATACCTTCGTTTATATTCTGAATTTGATAATTACAGAAAACGCACTAACAAAGAAAAATTAGATTTAATTACGAATGCAAGTTCATCTGTAATAAAAGATATGATTGTTATTCTAGATGATTTTGATAGGGCAATCAAAAACAATGAAACTTCGGAAGATATTAACGGTTTGAAAGAAGGCTTTGTTCTGATCCAAACAAAACTTAAAGGTATTTTAGAAAGTAAAGGACTAAAACCTATGGTTTGCAAAGGAGAGACTTTTGATAGTGAACTCCATGAAGCAATTGCGAATATGCCAGCAAGTACTGATGAACTTAAGAATAAAATAATAGAAGATGTAGAGAAAGGATACTTTTTAAATGAAAAAGTAATTCGATACGCAAAAGTAGTTGTAGGACAATAATTTACACAATGAGTCAACAAAGAGATTATTACGAGATATTAGGAATTAGTAGAGGTGCTGATGATGCTGAAATAAAAAAAGCATATCGGAAAATGGCACTTAAGTATCACCCAGACAAAAACCCAGGAGACGCAAAAGCTGAAGATCAGTTTAAAGAAGCTGCAGAAGCATACGAGGTATTAAGTGATGCAAATAAAAGATCACGTTACGATCAGTATGGTCATGCAGGAATGAATGGTGGTGGTGGATTTGGTGGTGGAATGAACATGGATGACATATTCAGTCAATTCGGTGATGTTTTCGGTGGCGGTGGAAGTTTCGGAGGGTCTAGAGGAGGAGGATCACGAAACGTAAAGGGCTCAAACCTTCGTGTTAAAATAAAGTTAACACTAGAAGAAATTGCGGAAGGTGTTAAGAAGAAAATAAAAGTAACCAAATTAGTTAATGCTGAAGGTGTAACATTCAAAACATGCTCAACATGTAATGGTGCAGGACGTGTAACAAGAATGGCTCAAACCTTCTTAGGAAACATGCAAACACAGGTTACATGCCCTTCATGCCAAGGCGCTGGTAAAACCATAGATCATAGACCAATCGGATCGGATCAAAACGGATTAAATCGAAAAGAAGAAGTAATAGAAATAGACATTCCTGCTGGTGTCGAAGAAGGAATGCAGTTAAGTGTTACAGGAAAAGGAAATGCAGGACCATTTAATGGAATTCCAGGAGACTTAATCGTAGTAATTGAAGAAATTCAGCACGATACTCTTAGAAGGGAAGGAGAGAATTTACATTACGAAGCTTTCATTAGTTTTTCAGATGCAGTATTAGGGGAAAGCATTGAAATCCCAACAGTCAATGGTAAAGCGAAGATTCGAGTGGAACCAGGAACTCAAAGTGGAAAAATGCTTCGATTAAAAGGAAAAGGACTTCCACAACTTCAAGGTTATAGCAGTGGCGATTTATTTGTCCATATCAACATATGGACACCAACTAAAATAAGCAACGAAGAAAAAGAAATCCTTGAAAAACTTAAAGAAAGTCAAAATTTTACGCCAAAACTTGACGGAAGTGAAAAAGGATTTTTCCAACGAGTGAAAGACATGTTTCAATAAAGTAGCGTTTATTCTAAACTCTTAACAATTGATTAATTACAAAACAGTTGTTAACAAGTATTTTATTTCTTTGTCTTTTTTGATTTAGGTACTCGTAATTTTACAAAAAAAACTTGATGCTACGTCTAGGTTATTTTGGTGAAATCATTCAAAAAGACAATTTACAAAAATCATTGTCATCCTTCTTTAAATTCATTCCTGAATTTGAAGAAGGATGTTCTATAGAAAGCTATATACAATCATGTGATGTGCTTTTCTTTAGTGATTGCGAAAAATATTTTGATCAATTAATAAGATCTGTTAAAAACATCAAAGGAATATTTATTTACAATCTTCATGTTTTATCATATGATAAAACAGCGCTTCTAAACAGTATTCTTGAAGAGGCTGATGTGAAGTTAAATTATTTTTCACCTACAAGATTTCATCCACTGTCAGAGTACAGTTCTTTAAAAACACCTCAGAATCAACGCCACCTCTCCTTAATAAGAACAATTCATCCTGAAAATGATGATATAAATGAAATAGTTTTCAATGAAATCGATCATGTATTAAAATTAATTGGAAGAAAAATAAGAAGAAAACATTCAAATAGTATCATAAACAAACATGGTGAACTAACGACTTTAAATATAAGATTGGAATTTGACACTCAATGTACTGCAACATTTTTATTCACTCGAGTTTACGCATATTCTTCTCACAAAATAGATGTATACTCACCAAGTGGATTACACCAATTGAATTATCAAACCAACCTTTTTTCTTATACTGATTCATTCAATCAAAAAATTGAATGTCACACACTTTCTAATGCTATAACACCAACAGAAACATTATGTTATCAATTAATTAATTTCTACAAATCGATTATTAATGAAAAACAAAATCACACTATCATGAATGATGCATTAGAAATGAAAGAATTAAACGAAACGTTTTTTAATCAACCTTTATATTAAACATTAAAATCAATCGTATAATAGTCTAATGAAATTAAGTTTAGTTTTCTCTTTAATCTTATTAAATGTAGCTTGTGTAAAAAAAACAGAAGATCCAAGTTGGATAGAAATTAAGCCCTGGATTCTGACACACAATGGAACCAACTCAGAAGGAGAACTATCTTATTCATTAAAAGATGCATATATTATGATCGATAATAAAACGATTGGTTACTTTGAATTACCCATAAAAATACCTATTCTTATGGACGGAATTAAAAAAATAGATATTTATCCTGTCATTCGAAACAATGGGATATCAGCAACCAAAAAAGTATATCCTTTTCTAGAAACTTTCTCACTTACCTCATCACTAATAAAAAATAAAACACTTGAAATTTCACCAACTACAAAGTATAAAAACAATGTAAAATTCTGGATAGAAAATTTTGAAGAAGCAAGTCACAAACTAATTACTGACCCCTTCTACCCTTCCGTACTATCGGTTGGAAATAACCAAGAATTATTAAAATACGGAAGTCAATTTGGTCAAATTAAACTATCAAAAAAAGATTCAATTTGGATGGGAACAACAAGCAAGCTTGAATTACCAAAAAATGGTGCAGAAGTATATTTAGAAATTGATTATATTATAAACAGTGATTTACTTTCAGGTATTATTGCGTATGATTTAAATAACTCTACTGAAAAACATCCAAATATTCAATTAAACAAACAAAAAAGCAACTCAAAAACATGGAAAAAAATCTATATCGATTTAAAAGAAATTGTTTCAAAATCAAATAATGCGATTTACTTCAAAAACTACTTTTACACTAAAATTTCAGCAGGTCAAGATTCTTCAATGCTTTATTTAGACAATATAAAAGTTGTTCACTTTTAATTAAACCCAATGAAAAATAGATTTTTAAAATTGATTGTAATTGACTTTATCACGTCCTTTATTTCATGGATTATCTTTTTTTGTTTTCGGAAAATTATAATAGAACATTCAGAAATTAAATTCACAACTCCTTTCTATACAGGCATCATAGTTATTCCTTTTTTTTGGTTATTACTATATGCACTTCAAGGGACATACATACAAGTAAAGAGAATCTATAGAACTCAAATCCTAATATTTACTTTAACTGCAAGTTTAATCGGAAGTACGACTATTTTTTTCGCATTAATATTGGACGATAAAATACTAAACTATTCAGAATATTACATCTCATTGATGAGTTTATTTTTAATTCATTTCACTATTCTTTCAATTTCAAGATTGCTTTTTATTTGGATTCAAGTTCACAGAATACAACATAATAAAGACGGATTCAACACCCTTTTCATTGGTGGAATTGTAAAAATAGACCAGCTTTTAGATGAAATAAATACACTCCCAAAAAGTATTGGAGTTATTAACATAGGGTACTTAGATCTTCCAAATAACAAAAAAGAGCCAGAAATAAATGGAGGATCTACGTATTTAGGAAGTACTGACAACTTAGAAAGTATACTATTATCAAAATCAATTGAAGATATCATTATCTGTTTAGATAATAACGACCATAAATCTCTAAACCCCCTAATTGCAAGAATAAGTGGAAAAGGGATACGTATAAAAATAATTCCAGATACGTATGATTTTTTAACTGGAAATTTAAAAATAAATAATATATACGGTGCTCTACTTTTGGAACTAAAAGAAAGCGAGATGCCACTATGGCAACAAAGTACCAAGCGATTAATTGACATTGTAATTTCTTTTTTTTCTATCTTGTTCTTAATTCCTATCTACATATTAATCAGTATCGGAATTAAAAGAAGTTCAAAGGGACCTATTCTATTTACCCAAGAACGCATTGGGAAAAATGGGAAAGCGTTCAAGATTATAAAATTCAGAACAATGATTGTGAATGCTGAAAAAAACGGACCTCAACTTTCTTCTTCTTATGACAGTAGAATAACCCCATTTGGTAAATTTCTTCGTAAAACACGTTTAGATGAATTCCCGCAATTTTTCAATGTTCTTCTCGGAGACATGTCACTTGTTGGGCCAAGACCTGAAAGACAACACTACATCAATTTAATCACAGAAAAAGAACCACAATACTCACTTTTAACATCTGTAAAACCCGGCATTACATCTTGGGGGCAAGTGAAATACGGATATGCTGAAAATGTGAAAGAAATGTTACAACGTATGAAATACGACTTATTATATATCAAAAACAGGACTTTAATATTGGATTTTAAAATTATGTTTTATACACTAATAACGATTTTAAAAGCGAAAGGAAAATAATCATTTATTCGGTTTTCTCGGTACAGGATCACTTCCACTATCACCCCAAGGATGACAACGAGAAATTCTTCTTATTCCTAAATAAGTACCTTTAAATACTCCCCATGTTAATAAGGCATCTTTAAAGTAGGAGGAACATGTAGGATGAAAACGACAAGTGGGCGGAAAAAAAGGACTTATTATCTTTTGATAGATAAAAATAAAAAATAAAACAGGACTGATAACTAAAAAATTAAACTACTTCATTGCATCTAAATTAATTTTTTTATTTTGATTTTGATTGTATATTTGAATTTATGGAAATAAAAAACCACATACTTTTATCTTTTCTTCTTTTTTACAATCTAATTTCAGCACAGAAATCCGATTCATTATCCTGGACAAGCGAAATTTCAACTTTACAAAACAATCCAGAAGTACTCTTTATCAAGACTCAATCTTTGTTTAATGAAAATTGGCATGCATTACCTCAAACTACTTTTTGGAAAAAAATAATTTCATTACCCCCTGATTCATGTATTCTTAATACAGCTGAATCTAGACAAATTCTTTTAAACTATGATTTCACATTATGGACTTTAAAAACAGAAAAAGAAAAAAAACTATTTAAAGATAGTCTAAAACACGTGTTTCACTTAGATACATTCAGTCGTATATTAGTAACTCATGGAAAAATGGATTTTTATAAACTAAAAGAAGTTTTTCCGACTATCAGCGCAGGAATTAAAGTTTTTTCGAAAATTGGCGTCGACCCATGGTATGCTCAAGCAATTCTATTAATCGAAAGTCCCGCACAACTCAAAAAATCAATTTCTGGAGCTTACGGTGCGTTTCAACTCATGCCTGGAGTAGCAAAATCAGTTGGTCTAATTGTAACAAATACAATTGATGAACGTGAAAACTTTGAGAAATCAGCTTTTGGAGCAGCTACCTTAATTAATCGTATATGCTTGCCTTCTGCAAGGAGAATATTAAATTCACATAACATTGTTTTTTCTGAAAATGAATTATGGTTTCGTTTATTTGTAATGCATATTTACCACGCAGGCGCTGGAAATGTAGCTGCAGTAACAAATAAAATAAACCCAAAAAAAGGAGGGCAAAGTTTGATACAAGAAATTTGGAAAACAAATGCGGGGTCATTCGGGAATTCATCTCAAAACTACTCCCAAGTTTTACTAGCAACTCAAGTGGCCCTTCATGAATACATACTTAGTTTAGATTGATCTCAATAATTCAATTGTTTTAAAATAGCTTCTCTCACCTTTACCACATTCGTTAACAATGCTGATTCAAGTATTGAATTTAATGGAATCGCTGGCGTATCCACAGATCCTACAATTTGAACAGGAGCATCTAAATACTTGAAATTATCGCGCTGAATTCTTCCTGCCAATCCTAATGTAAATGAAGCTTCAACGGATTCTTCCGTCACTAAAATCACTTTACCGTGTTTTTTAGAAACTTTATTTACAAGCTCAATATCTAAGGGATTAAGAGTTCTTAAATCAATAATCTCAACACGACCTTCAAACTCAATTGATGCCTCCGTAGACCAATAAACACCTCTACCGTAAGTAATAATAACACATGTTTCACCTAGAGCTAACTTTTCTTCTGAAGCTTCAAGCACCACCCTGCCTTTTCCGAAAGGAATTACATAATCTTCATCTGGTTCAATAGACATTGCACCTTCAGTACCTGGTATTTTAGACCAATATAAACCTTTGTGCTCCAAGATAACAACTGGGTTTGGATCATAAAAAGCTGATTTCATAAGCCCTTTTAGATCTGCTCCATTGGAAGGATAAGCAATTTTAATTCCCCTAATATTAGTCAAAATAGACTCAATACTAGATGAATGGTAAGGCCCACCAGAACCATAAGCTCCTATAGGAACACGAATAATACAGCTTACAGGCCATTTTCCGTTTGATAAATAATAAGAACGACTCACTTCAGTAAACAATTGATTCAATCCAGGCCAAATATAATCTGCAAACTGAACCTCAACAATTGGTTTTAATCCAACAGCTGACATACCAACTGTACTTCCTATGATAAATGCTTCTTGAATTGGTGTATTAAAAACACGAAGATCACCAAATGTTTGAGCTAATGTAGCTGCTTCTCTAAACACTCCTCCTAAACGTCCTCCGACATCTTGTCCATACAAAAGTGCTTCTGGATGTTTATACATGATTTCACGAACCGCAAAGAGTGCACTATCTACCATTACCGTTTTCTTTTTCCCCTCAGGAACTCGCTGTCCTTTTTCCTCCGTAATTGGAGAAGGAGCAAACATAAAATCCTGAATTGACGATGAAAGTGGGTCTTCAGCCAACAATGCTTTCTGATATTCTTGATCAACAAATAACTGAACTTCTTTTTCTACATTTGAAAAATAGGCATCTGTATACCCCAACTCTTTTAATACGTGAATTAATTTAGGATACGGATCTTGTTTACTCGCTTCTTCTAAATCATCTCTATACCATTCCTTTCGAACCCCAGAGGTATGGTGCCCTAGTAAAGGAACTTTTGCATGGATAATAAAGGGCCTCCTCTCTTCTCTTATGATGGATAAAACATCTTGAATTGTATTGTAAGATTCAATAAAATCACTACCATCTATCGTCCTAACCTCAATGCCTTTAAACCCTTTTGCATAATGACTAATATCCTGAGCTCTTGTCTCTGATGCATTTGCTGAAATATCCCAACCATTATCTTGCACTAAATAAATGATTGGAAATTGTTTTAAAGCGGCCATTTGAAACGCTTCCGACACCTCCCCTTCTGTACATGATGCATCCCCTAAAGAACATATCACAACAGGGTTTTCCCCATGGTAATCTTCTGATAAACCAACATTTTCCTTATATTGAATGCCCATTGCTATTCCAGTAGTTGGAATAGCTTGCATTCCTGTAGCAGAAGATTGATGAATAATCTTAGGCATATAATCCCTTTTTAGTGAGGGGTGACAATAATAAGTTCTACCACCAGAAAAAGGATCATCTTTTTTAGCAAATACCTGAAGCATTAATTCATAGGGAGTTAATCCAATCCCAAGTAAAATACTATCATCTCTATAATAAGGTGAAACCCAATCTTGAGGAAGAAGTTGGATAGCTAATGCTAGTTGGATAGCTTCGTGTCCTCGCGAAGTTGCATGAACGTATTTTGCCGTTACCTCTTTATTGTCTTCATACTTTTCCGACAATGTCTTAGCAATACACATAAGCCTAAACGCTTTCTCAAGAGTATTTAACGACACTTTTGAAGTGTTTTTTTGTTCTATTTTTGAAATAAACTCACTCATAATACGATACTATCTTTGAAATATACAAATTACTTATTATTCTCAAGGATATATGTTAAAATTTTATCCATTAAATGAACCCTGTCTTTTCCATATACATTGTGTTTGTGCATCGGATAAGGAAAGAAATCCATTTGAACTCCAAGCTCAACGAACTTTTTTATCAATGCAAAATTATGTTGCATAACCACCACATCATCATTTGTTCCATGAATCAATAACAAATCTCCTTTCAAATTTTGAGCATAATTAAGCAAACTTGATGTTTTGTATCCCTCTGGATTTTCCTCAGGCATATCCATATAGCGCTCTCCGTACATCGTTTCATAAAACTTCCAATCTGTAACGGGTCCTCCAGCAACTCCAACCTTATAAACTCCTGGATTCCTAAGCATCATTGATGTTGTCATAAAACCACCAAAACTCCATCCATGTATCGCTAACCTATTACTATCAACAAATGGAAGTGATTTTAAATACGACACACCTGTTAGTTGATCATCCATTTCGACATTCCCTAATCTTCTATGAATAACACTTTCGAACACAAAACCTCTATTTCCAGAACCTCTATTATCTACTGTAAAAATAAGGTAACCCTTTTCTGCCATCCAATGCATCCAAAGATTAGATCCATCTAACCATTCATTTTGAATCATTTGAGCATGAGGTCCACCATAAACATAAGTAAGAACTGGATACTTTTTTGTTGGATCGAAATTACTTGGTTTGATGAGCCTTGTATATAAAAGAGTGCCATCATTTGCTTTAATGGTATTTATTTCAGTTTCACCAATTGCGTATTCTTTTAATTTATCAGTGCCTTCCAAAAGTATATTAACCGTTTTTCCTGTACGATCCAAAATTCTAGAAACCGACGGGATTGAATGGCTAGAAAACACATCGTAAAAATAAGCTCCGTCATTGCCAATAATTAACGAATGAGTTCCAGGATCTGTGGTGATTAGTCTTTGTTTTCCTTTTAAATCTACAGCATAGAATTTCATATCCAAAGGGCTTTCGCCTGTTGCCATAAAAACAAGTTCTTTGTTCTTATTTATCATTCCAAGGATATTTTTAGCTACAAATTGATTCTTTGTTAATTGTGAAATTAATTTACCATCAAAATCATAATAATACAAATTATTAAATCCATCTCGTTGACTTATCCAAACAAAATTATTAACGCTTTTGGAAGGAAAAAAAACTGGATTCTCTGGTTCTACCCACTTACTATTTTGTTCTTCAAATAACGTTTTCACAAATGCACCTGTTAAAGCATCGTACACATTTAACCACATGTGATCTTGACCTCTGTTAACTTCAACAATTAAAACATACTTATCATCTGGTGTCCATGCAAGATTCGTTAAATAATCATCTGCATTATAGGAAGGATTAATATATACTGTTTTTTTTGTATTTAAATTAAATATTCCAACCTTGGGTTTTTCCGATTTTTGTCCCGTCATTGGATACTTAATAAAATCTACTTCTCCTTGAGTTGATGTAATATCCAACAAGGGATAGTTATGCACTTCCGTTTCATCTTTTTGGTAAAAAGCAATTGATTTAGAATCATAAGACCAAAAAATACCAGCACCTATCCCAAACTCATTTCGGGCAATCGATTGTCCAGACACAATGTTTTTATCTGTAAAAGCCGTTATTTGCTCTTGAGAATTTTTATCGGATACGTATAAATTATTATCAATGGTAAATGCAATCCGATTTCCATCCAAGCTGTTTTTTTGATTAGCAGCATTTTCAGCTAAATCAATTGATAAAACCGGTTGTTTTGAAACAATTGATATCTCTTGATATTTAATACCGTTAAAAAGTGAAAAAACAGTATTGCTTTTCCATGTAAAACCAGTAAAATCATTAAATCCATTTAAAGAAATACCTCTCAATTCTATTAATGAAAACAATATTGATGTCGATTTACTGTGCGTAGTACCACCTATTAAATCTCCTTTTTCATCAAAATAAGAATACCTATTCGTTCCAGGTATCCAAGAAAATCTGTTTAAACTTTCAGGAGCAAACAACCTATACTGCTGTAAAACAGATTCTTTCAAAGTTAATTCCTTCTTTTGATTTACTTTATTTTGAGTAAAAGAAAAAAAAGATAACACACACATCAGGGTAATGCAAAAATACTTCATATGATTTTTTTAAATAGACTATTGATTTAGCTTATGTAAAAATAGAGAATTATACTGAAAGTCAAAAAGAATGGGTAGAATCAAAAAAGAAAAAATCCCAATCTAAGGATTAATCTTTGAAAGAGTTGAAGTATTGTCAATGTAAACAATATTGTTTTTTAGTTCCTCCACATATTTGGTTATTTGGTGCCCTCCAGCAAAAATTGGAGCACCATTTGATACAGCGCTTAATTGTTTAAAATAGGAAACAATCGATTTAGAATCAAAAATGGAAAATATAGAAGTAACAAGATACGAAGGATTAAACTGACAAATGCATTCAGAAATCGAATTAAAAGGAAGAGACTGTCCCAAATAAATTGTGAAAACACCTCTTTTACGGAGGGAATATTGATATAATAATAACCCGATTTCATGCCATTCACCCTCGGGAAGAAACAAAACGACAGGTCTATTGGTTTTCTCTGGAATTGACAACATGTCAATTTCCCTAATGATGCGTTCTCTTATTAAATGAGAGATAAAATGTTCTTGAGCAGGATTAATCGTTCCTACAAGCCACATAACACCAATCCTATTAAAAAAGGGAACTAGGTAATCTGAAAATGTTTTTTCAAATCCATGTTGTTTAATCAACTCAAATAGTGTTTTTTTAAACAGTATTTCATTAAGGTCTATCAATGACAATAAAAAATTCTGATACGAAATACTAGAATCTATTTCTACTGAGCATTGAAACACCTTCTCAGCGATCTGAGCTTGATTCATTAAAGCAATTTTAGAAATCTTAACTCCCTTTTGGTTGAGTATAGAAATATTCAACAATAAAGTCAGATCATCGTTGGTATACAAACGAATGTCTGTTTCTGAGCGATGCGGAGCAATAATACCATATCTTTTTTCCCACATACGAATTGTATGAGCTTTAATTCCTGTTAATTGCTCTAATTGTTTTATTTTATATTCTCCCACAATCATACAAAACAATAATAGATAGAATTTGTTTCTTTCCCAAACTTTTAATTGAAAGAAAAAATAAATCTCGAATATCTAAATCAATCCTATATTTGCATAAATTATAATCCAAACTATGTCACTAACAAGAGAAATTGTACTAAATATACTATCAAACATCATTGAACCCGATCTACAAAAGGATTTAGTATCAGCTAATTTAGTTGAAACAATTGAAATTGATGGTAACAAACTTCACCTCGAAGTTTACACCTCTAACCCTGCTTTACACGCAAGGAAACGAATTCAAGAACTTATCGAATTCAATATCAAAGATAAAATAAGCTCTGATCTTGAACTTACAACCATCGTTAAAGCAATTCCTGCTAATAGTCAAATAGCACGAAGAAGAATCTTACCAGACATCAAATACATTGTAGCAATCGCTTCAGGGAAAGGAGGTGTCGGTAAATCAACAGTTACAGCAAATCTAGCTGGTGGGCTAACTAAAGCAGGATACAAAGTTGGAATTGTTGACGCTGATATTTACGGCCCATCAATACCGACGATGTTCGATGTTGTCGGAGAAAGACCATTGATGAAAGATATTGATGGAAAACCAATGATTTGCCCCGTTGAGAATCACGGAATAAAACTATTATCAATTGGATTTTTCACAGAACAAGACAACGCTGTTGTATGGAGAGGACCGATGGCAGCGAAAGCATTGACTCAAATGTTCACGGACACCTATTGGGGAGAATTAGACTACTTACTTATAGATCTTCCTCCGGGAACAGGTGATATTCATTTATCCTTGGTGCAAACAGTACCACTAGACGGAGCTGTTATTGTAAGTACTCCTCAGGAAATCGCCTTAGCAGATGCAAGAAAGGGAGTAAACATGTTTAAACTGGAAAACATTAATGTACCTGTTATAGGGATGATTGAAAATATGGCTTGGTTTACACCAGCAGAGCTTCCAGACAACAAATACTTTATATTTGGGAGGGATGGAGTTAAAAATTTAGCCGAAGGAATGAAAGTTCCATTTTTAGGTTATATTCCATTAGTACAAAGTGTTCGTGAAGCTGGGGACGTAGGAAGACCAGCTGTATTTCAAGACAATACTCCCATATCTTGCGCTTTTGATGAATTAACACTTACATTTGTAGGCGAATTAAACAACTTAACTTCAAAAAAATCATGATGTTTCGATCAAAAGAAGAATTGACTATAATCATAAATAAATCGATAGAACTACTTCGTCCTTTTTTACATGCTGATGGTGGTGATATGGAACTAACTGAAATTACTGACGATTATGTTGTTCGAGTTAAATTACTTGGAGCTTGTAGCGACTGCACTATGAGTTTTATGACGCTTAAATCTGGTCTAGAGGAAGCATTAAAAGTTTCAGCTCCAGAAATTAAAAGTGTTGAATCAGTAGATGAAGTAACAACCGTATAAAATAAGATACCGCCCGTTAGAAAAAACTAACTCCTCAAATGAATTTAGGTGTTGTATTTCAATTTTAGTTTTTCATACAACCAAACGATTGGGAGTAGCATGCTTACGTTGTAATATATGTCTTCAATTGGTATGGTTATTATACGTAACCCTAAAATATGAGCTTGATTATACCAAACGATTGGTTTTTGAGTTACTGCTCCTGTAAGAACTCCATTTACAATGATAAATGGTATTAGTGAGATCAAAAAAGTAAGTGAAAAGTATGGAAACCATGTTTTTTTTTTTATTATTGAGAAGTAGAAGACTAATAAACAAGCAAGAGAACACGCACTCATTGTATACCATTTATCAATACCATTTATAATCATTAAACACCCAATAGCAATAAGGGTATAAGAAAAAAAAGTAGCTAGTTTATCGAGTTTTGCAAAAGGGAAATAAGCCCGTAGTACTTCGTAAATAAATAAGCATGAAAATGGAACTAGAAAGAAAAAAAGCACTTCTTCAATGGGTAAATTGTACAAGTATACTTTACTTAAATAACATGGTTCAAATCCCCAAATTTTGCAACTCGTAAAAAAGGCGTCCCAAACCAAGAAGAATATTGCAATTGGAAGAATAGATAAAAACAGAATCTTAAAATAGGTATTAAAATGCACTTTTTTATCAAAACTTAAGAGTAAAGGACCAATTATAGTAAAGAATAATACCCAACCGTAAGTACTCACAATTTTTTATATTTTCGATGAAATGTTTTTTTTGCCTCAATATAGTATTTTTTCGGCACTAATAGCATTCCGAAACATTCTCCATTATCTTTTCCAAGATGCTTGTGGTGGACTTTATGCGCTTTTCGAATTGCTATGAAATAAGGATGGTCAATATCTCTAAGCCATTTGAAACGTCGGTGTATGTAAACATCATGAATCATAAAATAGGTGAATCCGTATAAAGCTATTCCAAACCCTATCCAAACAGGAACATATAATTCATACATCATACCCAACATGATACACAACCAAGAAGGAATTGCGTAAATCAGAAAAAAAACATCGTTTCTTTCAAAAAAATGAGGTTTAACATCATGGTGATCTTCATGGAAATTCCACATACTACCATGCATTAAAAATTTATGAGTTGCCCAAGCCATAAACTCCATACCAATGAAGCTAGTTAGTAATACAAAAGGACCCCACCAATACATAATTTAAAAGATAAGAAGAAAAAAAAAGAGCATTAAAACAAAAAATAAACACCTTGAAACAATGTTTTGTTCGTTTAATCCCATTCGAAAATAAAGGTAATGAATAGGAATGGATACAAAAAACCAGCAAAAATAATTGTATAGCGGTATTGTGTTGTTTTGCCATGACCAGTAATTACTTTTTACAGCAAAGGGTTCGATAAGAAAATCTATTCCTACCATTAATCCGCAAGAAATTAAGATATGAAGCCACCATTTAGTTGTAATGTAATGAGCTACTGCATTTGTTGAAACTGTCAAAACACACCAGTTTATTCCAATTATCAAAGGTACTCCTCCAATTTTAGCTCCTAAATTAGTTCCATAGTTATAGTTTCCGAATAAGTAATGCGTATGAACCCCAATCCATTCAACAGTCATTCCATAAATTGAACAAAAAAACACAAATAAATAGAATTTAAACGATTGTTTTTCCCTAGCTAAGATAAGAATACAGAAAGAAAGAAGTAGGTTGAAAAAACTTAAGGAGAGAAAATAATTATGGGTTTCTTTGAAAGAGATCCCTATGAATCCAATTGAATGGAATAGTAGGAGGGTAAAAATCAGTATTGTTTTCTTATGAAAATAAAAGGCTTGTTTCATTTTTTATAATAAAGCTTTCAATTACTTTAAACGAATATCCAAAGTTAATATAGGAAATGATGATATGGATAGCGAACCTTAAATATTTCTTTGACAGTATCGTAAATGAGTGTTTTCAATTCTTCAATATTCTCTTTATTTTCTGCAGATATAAAAACACAGTTTTTGTTGTTCATCTTAGACATCCATGTTTTTTTCAATTCCTCTAAAGAAATGTTTTCTCTCAAGACTGGTGTTAGGTCGTCAATGTCTTTTTGAATATGAGAGAAAGCATCTATTTTATTAAATACGAGGATATATGGTTTTTCGGTAGAGTCAATTTCAGCAATTGTTTCATTAACTACCTTAAATTGATCTTCAAAATTTGCGTGAGAAATATCCAATACATGAACGAGTAAGTCTGCTTCCCTAACTTCGTCAAGGGTTGATTTAAACGATTCAATGAGTTGATGAGGTAATTTCCGAATAAATCCAACGGTATCTGTTAACAAGAATGGGAGGTTTTCAATTACTACTTTTCGAACAGTAGTATCGAGTGTAGCAAAAAGTTTATTTTCTGCAAATACCTCTGATTTACTCAACATGTTCATGATTGTACTTTTGCCAACATTGGTATAACCAACGAGTGCTACCCGAACTAATTGACCTCTATTTCCTCGTTGAATAGACATTTGTTTATCTATTTCTATCAATTTTTCTTTCATGAGTGATATTCTCATTTGAATTACCCGACGATCACTTTCTATTTGAGATTCTCCAGGTCCTCTAAGTCCAATCCCTCCTTTTTGCCGTTCTAAATGAGTCCACATTCGAGTTAATCGAGGCAACATATATTGAAGTTGCGCTAATTCTACCTGAGTTTTCGCATGAGAAGTCCTTGCTCTACTTGCGAAAATATCAAGTATTAATATGTTTCGATCTAATATTTTACATTCTAATTCTCGTTCAATATTTCTAAGTTGAGAGGGGGAAAGTTCGTCGTCAAAGATGACCATTTCAATCCCTTTGAACTTAATGTATTCTTTTATTTCTTCCAGTTTTCCTGTCCCAACAAATGTTTTTGGATTTGTCATTGTTAACTTTTGAAGAAACCGATGTTTGGTAATCGCACCCGCTGTTAATGCAAGGAATTCGAGTTCATCTAAGTATTCATGAGCAACAGATTCTGCTAATTGTTGGGTAACGACACCAACGAGTACACATGTTTCTTCTTTAGCGTCGATGGTAATATGTCCTTCGTTCATTTTTTCTGCAAAGAAATTATGTAATTAGTTAGCGCATCAATATCTTTTTCATTCGGAATGATTTCTTTAAAGGGCATCATTCCTTTTTCGTTTCCATTAAGAATTGTGTTTTTTATTTCAGCAATTGAAATGCGACTTTTGGAGAGGTCTGCTGCGCCAGCAACACCTTTGTCTCCTTTTAATCCATGACAAGACTCACAATGCAAAACGTATAAGGCGAAAGGAGAGCTTGATTTAGTCTCTATTACTTCTTCGTTATTCGTTATCCCATTATTTTTTGATGTACAAGATAAAAACACCAAAGAGATGGATATTATCAATGATTTTAATACCATCCACCTCCAATATTTCTAAATGGCCAAGGAATAGCTACTAAAATAATAATTAAAACAATTAAATACCAATTAAAGATAGTTGCGTGTTTAGATCTTGCATCTTCTATTTTTTCAGCTTTTTTTCTACCAATTGTAATAATAACTAGGGCAATAATCATCATAAGAAAGTGCTCCATTCCGTAAAAACGCAATAAAGGGTTTTTCATCCACCCTTTAATAAATTGGACTTTATCACTGCTAAAATAAAGAATTAGCCCAATTAATAATTGAGTGTGTAATGATATCATCGTGAAAAGATTAATCATTTTATCTTTCTTAATGTACTCCCCTGATTTTTTTCCTTTTAATGCGTTGAAAAGCGCAAAAATGAGAAGTCCGAGTGCTACCCAACGAAGGCCAGAATGTGCGTGTTTTAGTATTTCCATGATTATTTTTTTATTGCTTCTAATGCTTCGATATCCTCGTCTAATTGCATCATTTCTTCCTCTAAAGCTTTTTCTTCAGCGGAAATTTCAGTTTTCTCAATCTTTGTGTGTTTTTCTTTTTTTGGAGCTTCACTGCAAGCCTGATTAAAAGTTATAAAGACAATTCCAATTAAAAGTAACTTCTTTTTCATAAATGTATATTTAATTTGATGTAAAAATAAGGTTTTTCAAGTCTTGAAACATCTGATTTATTAAAAAAGATGGATAAAATATGATATAGAGTCGTTATTTTTGGTTTTCAATTCATTTCAAACTGCTAAATTTACCATTGAATTTTAAAACTTTATAAAAATGGCATTCGAATTACCAAAATTACCCTATGCATATGATGCGTTAGAACCTCATATTGATGCAAAAACAATGGAAATACACCATTCTAAGCATCATCAGGCTTACATTACCAATTTAAATGCTGCACTACTCGGAACAGAATTAGAAGGTAAAACAATAGAAGAAATTTTAAAAAATTGTAAAGACATTCCTGCGGTAAGAAATAATGGAGGTGGTTTTTGGAATCATAATTTGTTCTGGGAAATCATGGCGCCTAATACTGGAGGTGTTCCTACAGGTCTATTAGCTGAAGCAATAAGCAATACATTTGGATCTTTTGATGCATTTAAAGAAGCTTTTTCAAAAGCTGGAGCGACTCGCTTTGGTTCTGGTTGGGCTTGGTTATGTGTTGAAGAAGGAAAATTAGTTGTTTGTTCAACGCCAAATCAAGACAATCCATTAATGGGTGAAGGCTGTCAAGGAACTCCAATATTAGCGATGGATGTATGGGAGCATGCGTATTATTTAAATTATCAAAATAGAAGACCTGATTATATGAACGCGTTCTTTAATGTTGTAAATTGGGATGTTGTAACTGAGAAATACATGGCTGCAATTTAATTTAATCTAAGCTATTTATTATTTAATTAGGTTATAAGTGATTTATTTAAATAGACTAATAGCAAAAATCGAGTTCTAGCTTAGGTCAGCACTGAAAAAGTAAGTTAAATCCCATTTTATGTCTTAAAGTTAAGATATTAGAACATTGTTGTACGGTAAAAGAGAAGCCATTTTTATGGCTTCTCTTTTAAAACCGTAATTTTGTTTTGTACAACTAATACAATGGAAAAAAACAACTATTTTTCAAGTAGATATATTTTCGGATAGCTGATTTGTGAAAATAATAATTTGATGTGCAGGAGCTATCATTGCTACCTTTAAATTTATAGAACCACTAATTACTACCCTTATTCAGCAAATTGACCCTGCTCCTATTTTAGAATCATCTACTATCGTTTTCGGGCTTGGCAAAGGTGGCGATTTTCACAACAAATGTTTCTGTGGAGCAATGAACCGCTACTTTTCCAAACTCGTATTATGCCTTCGTTGTTCTTTTCTGTCGTTACATTTTGTCATAAATTGTTCTCGGTAACCGCTTTAATATTGTCGCAATTAGTCGCCACCGTTTTGTAACATAAGCAACCTTTTTTTTGTTAATAATTGCTTTGTAAATTTGTCTAACCGTTTTTTCAACAGGCATTACCCAAAACAAACCTTCGCCTTTTGCCATTTCTGTATCAACAAGTCCTGGTCGAATGTCTGTTACAAAAATCGGTTCTTTAAGTTTTGTTGCTTTCTGTCTCAACCCTTCTAAATAATTTATTTGATAGGCTTTTGTCGCATTGTACGCAGGTGCTTGTCTACTACCACGAAGTCCGCCAATAGAACTTATTGCTACTAAATGTCCTGATTTTTGTTTTTCAAAATAGTTAAAAGTCCAATCTGAAACACAAGTAAAACCTAATACATTCGTGTCTATTGTCCGCTTTTCTATTTCAAAATCTAGGCTTTCATTTATGTCGCCAATGCCCGAACCAATAATTAATAAATCTAGTCCGCCAAGTTCTGTCGTAAGTTCATCTAATTTCTGTCCAACAACATTTGTGTCATTGATATCAAATGATTTTATATAAAAATATGGATTCTCGTTTTTTAATTCATTCAGCAATTCAACACGTCTTCCTGTCAAGCCAATTTTATAATTGTTGTCAGCCAAAAGTTTTGCAAGTCCTTTACCTATTCCAGATGTCGCCCCAATTATTATAGCTTTCTTCATTCTTAATTTTTGTCTGTTTTTTTGTATCGCCTTACAATGAGGCATATCGAAAGTATTGAAGATAATAAATCTGATCTTTTAGTTATTTGATACTATTTAGGTCGTTTTTAACCTTTTAATAAATAATTCGATCCTTACAAATAGGTTTAAATTACAGTTTCGCTTTGTAAAATCCGAATTGATTTGTTTTAACTCAACAAATCATATAAGCGAATATTAAATGAATTTGGCATACTATTCACTTTCCAGAACCGATGCAATAGCTGGTTTAAAATATAAATTTGACTTTAAAATCTTACCATCTTCACGAAAAATCGGTTTTCCATTTTCATCTAATTTGCTCATATTAGATCGATGAATTTCTTCAAAAACAGCAAGGATTTTATCTTGAAGACCATGTTTTAAAATTGTTCCACAAAGGATATAGAGCTGATCACCAAGTGCGTCTGCAACTTCAATGATATCTCCATTTCGCGCAGCGTCAAGATATTCTTCATTCTCCTCTTTCATCAAATTAAATCGGAGGGTGATTTCCTCTTGGCTTAAAACTATCGTTGGCTGGTAATTGTTTTTAATACTAAAAGAATCATGAAAATTCTCAACTAAACTTATTATTTCTTTCATATTACTTATCTCTTTGAATTAAAAAATCAGCTAACTCAATAAATGGCTCTTTTTTAGATTGTTCTAAATTTAACTGTGAAATTGCTTCCATCGCATTTGAATAATAAAAAAGCATTAACTCTTTTGTATCAGACAACACATTACATTCAATAAAGATAGACTTAGCTTGCTGTATTTTGACGTCATTATCACGTTCAGCCAACATTTTGTTAATCGCAATCAATTGATTTTCGTTAGCAGACTCTATAGCTCTCAATAATAAAAAAGTTTTCTTGTTTGCAACGATATCTCCACCGATTTTTTTACCCACTGAATCAGTCTCACCAAACAAATCCAATATATCATCTTGTAATTGAAACGCAATGCCAATTTGTTCTCCAAAACGATACAACAAAGCTCTTTGTTCATTAGAAGCACCCCCAATAATAGCCCCCATTTCAAGAGAACAACCGATTAAAACAGATGTTTTTAGTCTAATCATTTCTAAGTATTCAGAAATAAGAACATCATTCCGTAGCTCAAAATCCATATCCATTTGCTGGCCCTCACACACTTCCGTCGCTGTCTTATTAAACAATTGAAACAAATCAGACAAAGAATCGGTATAGAATCCTAGGGAGCTATATGCTTTAACTAATAAGACATCTCCGGACAAAATAGCTGTATTCGAATTCCATTTTGTATGCACCGTGGGATTATTTCTTCTTAGGGGAGCATTGTCCATAATATCATCGTGAATCAATGAGAAATTATGAAAGTATTCAATTGAAATAGCAGCATGAAAAGCATTCTCTTTTGTTGAACCCATTAACTCAGCTGTTAAAAGAGTAAGTAAGGGCCTTATTCTTTTACCTCCTAGGGATAAAAAATAAGTAAGTGGATCATACAGATTCGACGGTGTTGATGGGAAACTTAATTTAACCAACTCTTGATCAAAAAAAGTTGCATATTTAAACAATCCCTCCACTATTCTGCCATTTTCATTAAATAAGAACCATAACCACTTTTAACCAATGGTAAAGCAATGCTTCTCAACTGTTCCTTCGAAATATATCCATTTCTGAATGCAACCTCTTCAATACATCCAATTTTTAACCCTTGTCTTTCTTCAATAACCTGAACAAATTGTCCTGCTTGCATTAAAGAAGGAAAAGTCCCTGTGTCAAGCCAAGCGGTACCTCTACTTAATAATGAAACTTTCAATCGCTTTCTTTTTAAGTACTCAGAATTAACATCAGTAATTTCATACTCACCTCGTGAAGATGGTTTTAGATTTTTAGCAATTTCTACGACATCGTTATCATAAAAATACAAGCCAGGAACAGCAAAGTTAGACTTTGGAACTTTAGGCTTTTCTTCAATCGACAGCACATTCATATTTTCATCAAAATCAACAACACCATAACGTTCTGGATCACTTACATGGTATGCATAAACTACGCCACCTTCAGGATTTAAATTTTCTTGTAGCAATTCATGAAAACCAGTTCCATAAAACACATTATCTCCAAGAATTAACGCAACATTGTCATTCCCAATAAATGATTCTCCAATAACAAATGCTTGAGCAAGTCCATTTGGCTCGGATTGTTCAGCATATACAAATCTACAGCCCAAACGCTCACCATTTCCTAATAAATTTTTAAAGTGAGGAAGATCATGCGGAGTTGAAATGATCAAAATTTCGCGTATTCCAGCCCCCATTAGTACCGATAAAGGATAATAAATCATTGGTTTATCGTATATTGGCATTAATTGCTTACTAATTGCTAATGTTAAAGGATGTAAACGTGTTCCTGAACCACCAGCTAAGATTATTCCTTTCATATTTTTTTTTGAATCTTTAAATTCTCTAATTCAATATCTTCTTCTTCATCGTAAATATCAAAATAAGGTTCCCCAAATGATTTTGTAGTAACAAAACGATCCAGTGTCATTAAAAGTGCTGGCAACACAACTAGATTAGTAATCATAGCCATAAACAATGTTAACGAAATAAGCATTCCTAATGCTTGCGTACCACCAAATTGGGAAAATGAAAATGTGGAAAAACCACAAAACAATACAACCGAAGTATAAAACATTCCAAGACCGGACTCTCTAATAGCCATGGTAACACAACTCTTAATGTCCCAAGAATATGACTTTAACTCTTGCCTATATTTTGCTAAATAATGTATTGTGTCATCTACAGAAATACCAAAAGCAATACTGAAAACGAGTAAAGTTGATGGTTTTAAAGGAATTCCAAACCACCCCATAATCCCGGAAGTAAAGACCAATGGTATTAAATTTGGAATTAAAGAAATAGCAACCATTCTCCAAGAACGGAAAAGAATAGCCATCAAAACAGAGATTGATCCGATGGCAAACAAAATACTTGAAACTAAGTTTGCAACTAAATACTGAGTTCCCTTTGAGACAACAACTGATGTACCCGTGATAGAAAACGCATATAACTCGTGATTTATTGCATTTTCTAAAGCAGGTATAAACTCTTTTTTAGATTTAAATTCTATAATTTTAGTTGGATCTAAATCAAATTGCATCTGTAAATCAGAACTATCTTTACTTAATTTGGCTGTCCAAGTATTAAAAACAGATGAGTGCTCGTACATCAAAGTATCGATATAAGTATAATTACGTCGTTTAATGTTTAATAAACAAGTCTCTATGTGCTCTTTATTAGGGTTTAAAATCTGACTAATTCCTTTTTTAACCTTTGTAACGTGGTGAGAAATCTCGTAAGACCCTAAATCCTTTATTTGTGTCCGTATTCTGAGTGTGCAAGATGCCGTATCAACTAATTCTTTTATATTAATATTTGATGAATTTACATCCGCTAGATCAAAATTATGTATGTATTTTTTCAATCGAAGTTTATCCATATCTGAGATAACACGATATTGAGAAGAGTCATTATTATAGAAGGCCATGTTGACCACCTTCATCAAATCAACAATACACATACTTTTTGAAAATATCGTATCGGATTTTAATAACAATTGAATATCTTCTAATTTTTTCAAGGTTTCATTACTATACAGTCGCCCCTTTTCCTTATAATTAATCATTATTTCAAAAGGAATTGCTCCTCCGAAATTTTTCTCAATGAATTTAACATCTTTTAAAACAGGATCGTTTTTTGGAAGATCTCCCGTTAAATTTCCTGTTGCCTTAATTTTTAGCATCCCAAAGCAACTTATTACCACTACCAAAATGGTGATTAAATAAACCCACTTTCTTTTATAGTTAGTTATATAAACTAACTTTTCAATTAAACCAACCGCTAATTTTCTATCTAAGTGTTTTAAATGTCTCTCTTTGGGATTTTTTAAAAAAGATAGAAAAATTGGAATGATACATATTGAGAAGACAAAAACCATAAGGATATTGATCGACGCAATAATTCCAAACTCAATTAATTTATCCGAATCAGTTAATATAAAAGTCGCAAACCCTAATGCTGTTGTGAAATTTGTTAGAAATGTTGCTGTACCAATCTTTTGAAAAACACTGTAGATAGATTTAATCCTATTGCCTGAATACCTGAGTTCCTGATGATACTTAGTCATTAGAAAAATGCAATTTGGTATCCCGATAACGATCATTAAAGGAGGTATTAAAGCCATCAAAACAGATATATTAAATCCCAATAGACCAATGCTCCCCAACGATGAAACGACGGAAATAAGCACAACAGTATTGCAAACTATAACAAGTCGGATTGACTTAAAGAAAAGATAAAGTAATAAAGATGTAACACAAATTGCCAACCCAATAAACACATACATCTCATTGATAACCTTATTACCAATTATAATTCTCATGTGAGGTAAGCCAGCAAAATGAATCTGTCCAAATGTCTTTGAATAAGACATTGCTAAGTCTTCAATTTGAATAATAACATTTGATTTCTTTTTATCTGATAGATATCGTTCGTCTATTACAACCAACATTAAGGAAACATTTGTTTTATCATTGTAGAGTAAATCTGCGTAAACTGGATTGTTTTTAATTTCAGATTCAATTTGTTCTATGCTTTTTTCCTTAAACTTGACATCTGAAAAAACAGGATGTACCTCAAACTTTTGTTTTAAAGCATCATTTTTAATAGAAACAAGTGTTGCTTCAGAAATAACACTTTCAACTCCATCAATCTGTAAAATTGAGTCTCCTAATTTTTTCCAATTCAAAAAATGATTTTGGGAATATAATTTATCATCTTTAATTGCAATTAATAATGTAGAGCCATCCTCCCCAAACTTGTCTTTAAATTTTTGAAATTCTTTTTGAGTAGGAGACTCCGCAGGAAGCATATTCCCATACTTATTATCGATTTTTATTCCCGAAAAAGCAAAATAACCGAAAAATACAAGTGCTATTAACAATAAGGAAATAATGAACCACCTGTTTTTTAGTATTAAATTTGCTGTTTTATGCCACATAAACTGATCTTAAACTTAACGAAGTTATAAAAAATAATAATATTGGTTTAACTTACCTTTTTAATTCTTGTCAAAGAAATGTTTTTCAACGTCAAAAGAAGACTTTAAACCAACTAAATGATATTCATTCTCTAACCATTTTTCAGCATATTCCCTTCCTTTTTGTTTTAAATCTAACAAGAATTCCCAAGAAGTATTCATTTTGCTAGAATATTTCAAGTGTCCTAAAGCTTCATGTGCAGAAATAGAATGAACAAAAATTTCCCTTGGATTTAATTCCCCATCTAACTGAACTCCTTTTCTAACTAATTCGTTTCTGTAGTGTATTAATCTCATTTCACTAATTAAACTACTATTAAAACAAATCTCTGAAATTCTATCTTCGATGTCTCTTGCTGAAGTAGGAACTTCATCTATATTAAGCGAGTTTATTTTAATTAATAACAGATCATGAATGTCTGTATTTTCGACTAAAGGAAACAAGGGAGGATTCCCTACATAACCCCCATCCCAATAAAAATCGCCTTCTATTTCAATCGCTTGAAATAAGTATGGTAGACAAGCCGAAGCTAAAACAGCATCTACTGTAATCTCTTCATTAGAAAATATACGCGCGCGATTTGTTTTAACATTTGTTGCACAAACAAATAATTTCTTCTGATTATACTTTCTTAACTCTTCAAAATCGACGATGCCATTCAAAATACTCCTTAAAGGATTAATGTTACCTGGATTCATTTGATAAGGAGAAAAATATTGACTCATCGTATTAAACATCACATAACCTGGAGAATTAAATAAATCACCTCCAGAAAACATACTATCGACTGCTGATGGCTGAAACATTAAGTTGCCAGATAAAGAGATTTCTTTCCATAATCGGTCAAGTAACTCCTTCGCCTTTTCTTTCCCTCCTATGTGAAGTCCATAAGCAGCAACTACAGCGTTTATAGCGCCAGCACTTGTACCGCACAAACCATCCGCAATTAACTCATCTACTTCAAGTAACCGGTCTAGTACTCCCCAAGTAAAAGCTCCATGAGCTCCTCCACCTTGTAAAGCTACTCCAACATGTTTTGTCTCCATTTAATTTTATTTCGTTTGTTTTATATATTTAAACTTCAAATCACTTAGCCAACCACCCTCCATCGACTGGAATAGCAGTTCCGGTAATTAAATCACCATATTCAGAGGCAAGATGAAGTGCTAATCTACCAATAGATTCAATTGAGACAAAGTTTTTAATCGCATGTTTCTCAAGCATAATCTTAGAAATCACTTCATCTTCAGAGATTCCATGCGCTAAAGCTTGTTCAGAAATCTGTTTTTCAACAAGAGGCGTTCGAACATATCCAGGGCAGATTGCATTTGCAGTTATTCCTAAATTAGCTCCCTCTAAACCGAGGACTTTAGTAAATCCAACAACACCATGTTTAGCTGCAACATAAGCACCTTTATATTCTGAGGCAACCAATCCATGTGCAGAAGCAATGTTAATGATGCGTCCGAATCCACGTTGTTTCATGCCCAACCATACAGCTTTAGAAGCATGAAAAACAGAATTTAAATTAATCGCTATAATCGCATCCCATTTAGCAGTAGGGAAATCTTCTATAGGACTAACAAATTGAATGCCTGCATTGTTTACAAGAACATCAATTTTACCAAAAGAAAGCTCAACCGATTTCACCAATGATTCCACTTGCTCTGGAAACTGAAGATTTCCAGCGAAAAAACGACATTTAACCAAATGTCTGGCTGCTAAATCGGCTGCAATCTCATCCCCATTTTCTTCCAATCCATTCAAAGCAATATCATATCCCTCTTTTGCAAACTCATTCGCAATACCAAGACCAATCCCACTGGTACTTCCAGTAATCAAAACTACTTTCATAAATTAATTTAAAAATTTACTAACCTCCGCACTTACCAAATGAACACTTTCTAAATTTAATGTATGACCAGTTCGTGGAATAACAACAAATAATGCATTTGGAATTGAATTAGCTACTTGTCTTCCTAAATCTACAGAAAACAAGGTGTCTGAATCACCATGAATGACAAGTGTACTTACTTTAATCTTTTCTAACTCTTTTCGATAGTCAGGTCTTTTTTCAGTTGCTTCCATTAATTTCCGCAATGAAACAGCCTCTATCATTTCTTTTCTTGCAGATTTTAATAACTCAACAGGAATTAATGGATTTTGAAAATAGTTATCGCTCAAGACAAAAGGCATCATTACATCAAGCATTAAAGAATAACCGCCAATTTCAAGAGCCCGAGACCAAGAAAGTTCAATTGCCTCATAATAGGGTGTTTTATGAGCAAATGTAGATAGTAATACTAATTTTTCAACACGATTTGGATAATTCACAGCATAATTCTGAGCAACCAAACTACCATAA
Organism: Chryseobacterium gleum; assembly: GCA_945897755.1. GTDB lineage: Bacteria > Bacteroidota > Bacteroidia > Flavobacteriales_D > Crocinitomicaceae > CANHVK01. The sequence goes on from CAMDGH010000013.1 coordinate 41,065, forward strand.
GACAACCCTATTAGTATTGGAGTAGGAATAGCAAGGTGATCCATGACGGACAAAACATCTTGGGCGTGCTGATTAAAATCCCTCATTTCACCTTCTTGATCAGATGAACCTTGAAATATAAAATCAATAAACACCAACCTAAAGTTTAAAAAAATTGGAGCCATTAAACCCCAAGACTTAGTAGTCTGAGACAAACCATTTAGAAAAACAATTGTTCGCAACGAAGTTACATCTCCATGAACCTCATAAAAAATAGATTTTCCATCAACCGATTTAACAATCATACTTAATTAATAGCATTTGTATTCATAAGTAATGCCTCGCCTATTACGACTAACTTCCCTTCTGGATTTTTTATAGATGTAGAAATCGTAGCCCTATGCTTAT
>CAMDGH010000014.1 GCA_945897755.1 Chryseobacterium gleum
ATTTAAATCCTGGAGTACCTCCTGTAACTGCAACTTCAGCACCACCATTACATGTTGTTGAACCTGTTAATGTGTTTTTCATCACTTTAACAACGCTTAATTTCAAGTTGCAATTTGGATTTGTAGCAGTAGAGTCAGTGATTACCACTACAGCAGTAGCAGAACATTTGTTTGTATCTATAACTGTAACCTGATATTGACCAGCACATAATCCAGTTACTACATTTCCATTTTTACCGTTAGACCAGTTAAATTTAAAACCAGCTATTCCTCCGATAACAGCTACTTGTGCGCCACCGTTACATGTTCCAGCTGTAGTAGAAGTGTTTTTAACGACTTTAACCACATTCAGTGTCATATTACAATTAGGATTTGTAGACCCTATTTTAAATTCAAAAAACTTAGGTTGATTTTGGCTGTCATTAAATTCTACAAAATAGTCTCCAACACAAAGTGCTTTAACCATTGTATCACCTTCTAAGATACTTTTTCCGTCCTTTTTCCATACAATACGAGTACATCCTTTATTGTTTGAAAGTACAGCTCCCCCATCACAGGCACCAACAGCAGTCACATTTTTTGTAATTACGTTCTGTCCATAGACCCCATTAAAAAGGAATAAGAAAAGTATAAAAAACCCTTTTTTAAATAATTTTTTGTCCATAAATAAATGATTTAGTTTAGGTTACAAACGTACGATAAAAATTTTTATTTCCAAAAAAAAAAAAATAATTTCATAAACAATTTTGAATAAATATTGTTTTAGCCCTATTTAATAATAAACGGCAGTTTAAAAGTAGATTTATTACCTGTTTTTATACCCACTAATTCTATGTAGGCTACAAAGGGACCAATACTTGTTTTTTCAATGTATTTATTAATGCCATCCCATACAAATACACCTTGCGTTGCTGCGTATTCATTTTTTATCCATTCAAGAACGAGATTACCCTGAATATCAAAAATGGTAACATTAAGGATTGATTCTATTTCATCTAATTCATAGTTTAGTATTAGCAAGTCGTCTTTTCCGTCATTATTGGGTGAAATAATGGCTTTTGTAAATGAAAATGGATTGTTTTTTGAAGATTTTAAAATACGATGAGAGTTTTCAAGACCTGGCGACGCAAAACCGATCGACTGGGCTGCAGTGCACCAATTTTTAGCATCCGACGAATTCCCTTCATTCGTAATCCGTTCTAAAGACTTCCCTTCAGTTGTATTTACGAGTTCAAAATGCCACGATTTTGAATAACTTACTTTATCAATTAGTTCATCCCCAATTGAATGAATTAAAACAGTGCCTGAATCGTTCGCATATGCAGGCAAATCCATTTCAATTCCTTTTGTTAAATCGATGGATGGGTAATGTATTTCTTGACTTTTAACAGAGCTTGAAATAAAAACAAGGTCATTTGGTTTCAAAATATACGAATCAGTAATTTTTTTTATCGTTCCAATGTTTCCTTTTAGATAATTAGCTATAGAAACTCCTTTTAATTGGACCCATTTAGAACTATTATTTTTTAGCTCAATAAAATCAGTACCTTCACTGTAGGGATCCACCAATAGTTCATTGATTAATAAATCACCTTTTAATAGAGGTTCTGTTAAGCCAAATTCGCCACTTATTTCCATGGTATCTAGCCAACAATTTGCAATAGAGGATAATTTTATAGAATATGCTTTTGAAGGATTTATTTTTTCAGAAAAGTGGTATTTTAAAGTATCATCTGCAAATTCAAAATTTTTAAAAGAAACATGTGGATTAAAAATAGTTTTTGCATCTTGTACACTTTTCAAATTCATTCCTTGGTTAAAGGCAATGAATAAAGTACTATCATTTGGTGTATATAATTGATTAAATTTCAGTTCTTTTTTGATCGGTATGGAACTAAAAACAGAATTTATCTCTCCGGGAGTTCCTCCTTCCGTATTTATCGAAGCACACCAATTTGATGCGTCAGAGCAAGGATGAGTAAGTAGAATGCGTTCTAAACTGTATCCTCCTTTACTTTTTACTTCATCGATATACCAAGACTCGGTGTAATGAACAAAATCAATTAATTTCCCCGTTTTATCAATTAATGACAGTGCATCACCTGTATTATTGAGCGCTGGAAAACCAGTTGCTCCTATAGCGCCATTTATAAAGGGGACAGCACTCATTGCACAGATTACTTTATACTCTTTAGGAAGGATCCACCCACTAACAAGTTTACCGCTTGTCGTTCCATCAGATATTTTCCAGTTTTCCAGTTGAAAATATTTATCGCTTACATTGTAAATTTCTACATATTCAATCTCAGGCAATCCAACAACAGGTGAAGGGCTAGACATGATTTCGGAAAAAATAAGATCTCCTATTTGAGGTATTTCAGAAATAAGTAATTGTGATGCGCAGGATTGTTCCAGCATCTTGTTTCCAGAAAGATCTTTTACACCGGAAACAAGAAAGCCATACGTAATTCCATTTTTTAAGCTGGGGTCTATACTTACGAGTAAAGACGTTTTTAGGCTATCTCGCTTAATCTGAATTGCATTAAAGTTGCTGTTTTTTACTAATATGGATGTATTTACCTCAAGGGCGGTGGAGTCGATTTGTTCGTTGAATTTAATCTTTAATGTATTGGTGTTTAATAATTCACAAGAACTGATTTCAGGAACTAATTTATCGACAACTCTAGGTCCAGCGTAAAAATTGTCAAAATAAAATTTAGTCGCATTTGAAATGGTATATTGACAGTAAATTCCAGTATATTTCCCTAATAAGTTTGTTGAGTCCATCACCATAGCTTCTTGAAAGTAATTTTCTGAACCATCGTAATTCGAAAAAATCCTCCAAAATCCTTCTTGGTCTCGTGTAACCTTAATCTTTGCGATAAAATTGGAAGCGATTGCTCCAATTGTACCATTACAAAGTTCCTTACTTATACCATTTTCTTGTTTAAATAATCGAATTGCATCACCCGACCCAGCTTCTCCAAATTGAAGGTAAAATCCCGTTGGGTTTTTACTAAGATTTTCGTGGCTTGCAGTCAAATAATAGCGCGCGAAATTGTTGGACGAGGGTGAGAAGGATAGTTTCATCCAACAATGCCATTCCTGTTCATCCAATGTTGTCATAAGATGATGAGTAGCTAGGTGTGCCGTATCCGCTTTGTTCGAAGAAGTCGTTAATTGATAAGAAGTATTTATTTTAAATTTAGTGTCTGTACCTATCCAATTTGGATTAAATGTAAAATTACCATCAGAAAATTCATCTTCTATTTGAGCTGTAATGGTTAGGTTAATCGACAAGAAAAGGACTAAAAGACTAGATAAAATTCGTGTCATTTTTTTAAGTGATGAATATTTTACAAGATTAAAAGTAGTAAATTTGTGCCAAATGATTTAGGGAAATAAATAAAATCGCTTTTTTTTATTTCCCATTTATAAAAAAAAGTATAGAATGAAAATAGCGTTAATTGGTGCATCAGGAATGGTGGGGAATGTCATGTTAGAAGTATTAAAAGAACACAATTTCCCTATTAGTGAGCTAATACCCGTTGCATCAGAAAAATCGATTGGCAATAAAATTTCTTACGCTGGAAAGGAATATTCGATTGTAGCTATATCAACTGCGATTTTAATGAAACCTGCCATTGCTATTTTTTCTGCAGGTAGTGATGTTTCTATTGAATGGGCACCTAAGTTTGCTGAAGTTGGAACGATCGTAATTGACAATAGCTCAGCATGGAGAATGGATCCAAGTAAAAAGTTAATTGTTCCTGAAATTAATGGATCGCTATTAGTTGCTTCGGATAAAATTATTGCGAATCCAAATTGTAGTACCATTCAATTAGTGATGGTTCTAGCTCCTCTTCATGCAAAATATCGTGTGAAACGTGTAATTGTATCTACCTATCAATCCATTACTGGAACGGGAGTTAAGGCGGTAAAGCAACTTGAAAATGAACGTGCTGGAATTAAGGGTGATTGTGCCTATCCCTACGAAATTGATAAAAACTGTATTCCTCAATGCGATGTTTTTTTAGATAATGGGTATACAAAAGAAGAAATGAAGCTTACCAATGAAACCAAAAAGATTCTCGATTCATCGATTAATGTGACAGCAACTGCAGTTCGTGTACCCGTTGTTGGTGGTCATTCCGAATCTGTTAATATTGAGTTTCATTCTGAATTCGAAATAGAACATCTAAGAGAAGAGCTAGCCAAAACACAGGGGATCACCTTACAAGATGAGCCAGCTATTTCTAATTACCCAATGCCTCGCTATGCTGAGGGGAAAGATGATGTATTTGTTGGACGGATTCGAAGAGATGAGTCGCAACCAAAAACAGTGAATCTATGGATTGTTGCCGATAATTTAAGGAAAGGTGCTGCAACAAATGCTGTTCAGATAGCTGAATACCTCGTTTCTAATTTACTCGTATAATTAGTAATTTCTTTTTTTTCTTGGTATTTATGGTTAAATTTAAATTCAATCAAATTTGATTATAGTTCGATTTCACTTTAATTTTTAATTTCACGACTAACTCTCCTTATGGAATCTTCAGAACCCGCTGAATATGTAACTCGATTTATTAATCAAACAAATAGGGCTGTTTTTCTTACGGGGAAAGCAGGTACAGGAAAAACAACCTTACTAAAACAAATTATTGAGTCTACTCATAAAAAAGCTGTCATAGTTGCACCAACAGGAATAGCAGCACTTAATGCTGGAGGGGTCACAATTCATTCGATGTTTCAACTTCCTTTCGCTTCCTTTATTCCTGCTTTTGGCGTTAATCCAATTGTTTCAAATTATGTAAAGTTTGAAACAAAAGATTCTTTGGTTAAACATTTTAAATTTTCAGGAAAAAGGAAGGAATTGTTACTTACCATGGAGTTATTGATTATTGATGAGGTCAGTATGCTTAGGGCGGATGTTTTAGATGCCATCGACTGGACACTTCGTTCTATTCGGAGAATAAATGAGTCGTTTGGTGGAGTTCAAGTACTTTACATTGGAGATTTACTTCAACTTCCACCTGTAGTTAAACATGAAGAATGGTCAGAATTAAGAAATTACTATGCAGGTGTATTCTTTTTCCACTCGCAAGCTGTCAGAGAAAACCCTCCTTTATACATTGAATTAACTAAAATTTATCGTCAGGATGATGCCCGTTTTATTGATTTATTAGATCACCTTCGAAATAATCAAATTGATAACGAAGATATTTCACTTTTAGATCAATATGTTCAACCTAACTTTGATATAAAATCAAATCCTGGGTTTATCACGTTAACAACCCACAATAGTAAAGCAGATCAACTTAATGCGGCCGCCTTAAGCGAAATTAAAACAAAATCATATCATTATCATGTTGAAATAAAAGGTGATTTTCCAAATCAGTTATATCCTCTTGATGAAACATTAGAATTAAAATTGAACGCACAAATCATGTTTATTAAAAATGATTTGTCTATTGAGAAACGATATTACAATGGTAAAACAGGTTTTATTAAAAGTCTTTCTGAACATGAGATTATCGTCTATTTTCCAGATGAAAAGCGTAGTATAGAAGTTGAAAAAAATGAATGGCAAAACATTCGTTATTCCGTTAATCCAAGTACCAAAGAAATAGAAGAAGAAGTGTTGGGTTCCTTTATTCATTACCCGATAAAATTGGCTTGGGCCATTACGGTACATAAAAGTCAAGGGCTTACGTTTGAAAAAGCAGTACTTGATGTATCTCATGTTTTTGCGCCTGGACAAGCTTATGTTGCACTGTCAAGGTTGAGGAGCTTGGATGGCTTGATTTTACTATCTCCAATGAAAATGAATGGCTTAACTAATGATCCCCACGTAATGCAATACGCTCAGACAAAATCGGATCACACCCAATTGGCTCAGGTTCTTAAAGAAGAAACGATTCATTTTTTACACAAGTATTTGGTTAATGCTTATGAATGGAGGGATGTGGATAGTTTTTGGAGAATTCACGAAGCGAGTTATGTAAATTCTAAAAGTGAAAAGTCAGGCCACAAACAATGGGCAGTTCGGAATGCTAAACTATTTAATGACCTTATCGCTCCTTCACAAAAATTCATTGCTCAGCTTGATCGTCTTTTCAATGAAAGACCTCTTAATTTCGGTTTAATTGAGGATCGTGTTAAAGCTGCAAACAGCTACTTCTCTCCAACACTAGACGCCTTATTTAAGACAATCCTTTCAAAAAAAGACGAAGTAAAGCATGTCAAAAAAATAAAATTATTTTTCGAAGAATTAAATGACTTGGAAGAATATATATTTGAACTAGTCAGTAATATAAAACGTTCTGAAATTCTTTTTGTAGAAATAAAAAATGGAAAAGAAGTTACACGGAATAAGTTGTGGAGTTCTGATTTATTGACTTACAGATTAAAGGCTTTAGAGAAAGTAGCACTGGAAGCCCTTCCACCTAGTTCATTATTAGATGCTTTTGAAAATGAAGGAATGGATCGTATTGCTGTAAATCAAAATTCACCAATGAACGAAACTAAAAAAAGCACTTACGAAAAAACATTAGCATTAATCATAGAGAAAAAATCCATCAGTGAAATTGCCGCAGAGCGCGTTATGTCCGAAACAACAATTGTGAATCATATCACAAGTCTGCTTCGACAAGAAACGATAACCTTAGACCTTATTTTATCGAAAGAACGAATATCAGAGTTGGATCAACTATTTAGTGATTATACCGAACAAAGTTTGACTCCATTAAAAGAAAAAGTAGGAGAGTCTTTTTCGTGGGATGAATTAAAAATGTACCGCGCTAGTTTAATTCATTGAGTGACTTTAAATAGTCAACCACTTCATTTTCAGACGCTTTTTTTAAGGTTATTTCAGGTTGATACCCAAGTGACACTAATTCCTTTTCTGTAGTTTTGCCCCATGCAATGACCTTAGTCCTTGCCTTTATTTCATTAAAGCGTAAAAATCCATTTACGTTTGAGGGACTTGTAAATATAATGTAATCAAATTCTCTTTTAAGTTTCACAGAATTGAGTATTGTCTTATATGGGTGAATGAAGGTAAATTGGCGATTATGCAATGCATCTGAGACACTATAATTTGTTTCAGATGAGGTTATTAATAAAATGCGATCACCATTGCTCCATTTTTCTAATTCAATACCAACTTCATTTGGATCTCCCGGATTGTTTCCGACAAAATCAATTTTATAATTTAATTCATTTAAGTAATCATACGTACTGTTTCCGATACATGCAATTCTAGTTTTTGAAGGAATTTCATGTTGCTTCAAAAAGAAATGAACAGCTCTTTTACTACTAAAAAAAAAGATTGGGTAATCTTTAGGCACCTTTATAGATTGTTGTTGGAAGGAAATAAAAGAGTGGTATTCTACTTTTAAGTTGTTGCGATTACAGAAGCTTAATAATTCTCCTGCATCTTCACTATTTTTTGTAATTAATATTTTTTTCAAGTGACTTTAATCCGAAAGTTTTGATAACTTATTGATTACTTCGTTTACGATATTGTTTCCAATCGTAAATGAAAATGATTGAGAAGCCGTTTCACTATTTTGTGAATAGGACACGTAAATTTTATTAGAATTTTCCGGGTAATACACTCCTAATGGAAGCTGACATCCACCTTCCATTTTATTCAAAATCAATCGTTCTAGGTTTATATTTTCGGCAATAGAACTATGATTTAACTTACTCACAATTTCTTCAGTTTTTTTGTCATTTGACCTAATTTGAAGTCCTAAAACACCTTGAGCTGGAGCAGGAATAAATTCTAAAGTATCTAATACTTCTATATGGAAATCGGAAAGGTTTAATTGAAGCCGATCTACACCTGCCTTTGCAAGTAAAATAGCATCGTATTGTGCATCACGCAATTTTTCAATTCGTGTAGGAACATTTCCTCGAAGTTCTTTGATGATTAAATCCGGTCTATATCGAATCACTTGCGATTTTCTTCGTGCTGAAGATGTACCTATAATTCCTCCTTCTTTTAAATTCCATTTTTTAGAAAAATCAGTCTCTGTTTTTCGTATTAATAATAATTCAGAAGGGTCTTCTCGCTCAGAAACAGCGGCAATTTTAAGCCCTTCAGGAGGATTAGTTTCAAGGTCCTTGTGAGAATGCACTGCGAGGTCAATCTCTTTTGCTAATAGCGCAATTTCAATCTCTTTTGTGAAAAAACCTTTTCCTTCTAACTTATCAAAACTTAAGTGTTGGATAGCGTCCCCTTGTGTTATAATAACTTTTATTTCAACTTCACAGGATAGGGATTCTAATTGTTTTTTGATATGATTTGCTTGCCACAATGCTAAATCACTCCCTCGTGATCCGATAATTATTTTATCCATCAATAATTAGGAATTAAGCATGATTTCTTTGGCTAATTTCATCGGCATACTCATGTATTTTTTTTCCATGTAGCCGATGATTTTTTCTAGCACTTCTCTAGATTCATCGTTTAATGATTGTAGGTCTTTTTTAAAAACTTCATTTACCGCAGTTGATCTAATGTCTTTTACCATTGTTGGTACTTCACGCATTGCGATCTCAACTTTTCTCATCCGTTGAATGTATTGAAAGGATGTAACAGCATTAGAAATAATTTCTTCAACATGAATTATTTCCTTAGAACGTTCTTTTAAATTTTGGTCTGAAATTTTTTGCAAATAATCTATCGAGATATGAGTTACATTATTTGATTCAACGATTTGTTTATCTAAATCGTGAGGTATCGCAATGTCAATAACAATTTTACGTGTTTTTTCTCCTTGTAGAAGTTGTGTATAAATTTCAGGAGTAATTATGGGTAATTCAGAACCCGTGCATGAAATGATAATATCAAATCCTCCATCATATTTTTCTAAATCATTAATTTCAAATGCTTTTCCATTTAATTCTTTTGCTAGCGTTTCTGATTTTGAGAATGTGCGATTGAACACAGAAAAATTTTTATAACCATGTTTTTTCAAAAACTTTGACATATTCGTATTTGTCATTCCTGCGCCAATTAATATTACACGAGCTTCTAAAGGGATACTCATGTCTCTTAATGCATGATAAGCAAGTGCAACAACTGATACTGGTTTGTTTGCTATGCTAGTTTCAGTATAGACTTTTTTAGCCGTTTCAACGGTATGCCGCATAACTAATCGTATGAAATCGCCCGTAATTCCGATGGATTTAGAATTTTCATAGGATGTTCTTACTTGAGTGATGATTTCTCGTTCACCTACGATCATTGAATCTATTGAAGAAGCCACTTGTAAGATGTGATCGATAGCTTGGATTTGATGATAAACAGCAACTGCGTTTACGAATGACGTAATTTGAGCTAATGGATAATGAGTATAAAGCCGACTAAAAAATGCGACTAAAAAATCAGAGGTAAGCGTTTGTTCTGTGCATATAAGGAATTCTACGCGGTTGCAGGTAGATAAAAACATCATCTCACTGATGTTCATTTCTTCTTTGATTTTATTTAAACGATATTCTTGATTTTCAGCTTCAATATGTAGCTTCCCTACCTCTGAAACATCCATATTTTTATGGCTAAACGAAAGAATGTAAAAGTGATCTATCATGATGCTTTATTACACTACAAATGTGCGTTTTTTTCTTTTTTTGATTGTCATAGAAGTGTCATAATGTCTAATTATATTCTATTTATAATGAGTATAGATAATGTCCTTCTATCGAGTTTATTAGTGAAGTATTTATTTTGACTGGATTGTAATTTTATTTTTAATCCAACAATTTATTTGTAATATGGAGCTATTAGTAAGTATACTACAACTCCAGTTACCGCTACGTAAAGCCATATAGGCCATGCAATTTTTGCGTATTTTTTATGCCTACTATAATTACCTTCCATCGCAAATAAATAGGTAAATAACACCAACGGAACTACCCCAATACTAAGTAGAATATGAGAAATTAGAATAAAGTAATACACAACAGGATATGATCCATCATAATGTGTAGAAGGTGTGGTCATGTGGTATGCTACATAACAAGCAAGGAAAACAAGAGACAAGATTAAGCATACCTTCATGCAATTTTCGTGAAGGGATTGTCTTCTGTTTTTTATGGCGATTAGGGCAATAATTAATAAAATAGCAGTTAAACCATTAATCCCCGCATAAATTGGAGGTAAAAATGTCAAATCAACACCCGTTATTTTAACCTTAAATAAGATAGCAACTACTAAAGGGATTGCGATTGAAGCCGCAATGATAAATTTTTTGTAGGGACTAGTTGTTTTTTGCTCTATTGACATTATATTCTGTATATAATAGGTTTCGTAAATCTTTTTCTAACTTGTCTACTTGATCAGTTTCTGTTCCAACATATACTCCGCGCACATATCCTTTTTTGTCAACCAATACAAATGCGGGTGAATGTGCATATCCACCTTCGGAAGCAATGTCTTTATTTGCAAATACTTGAAAATAATCGACTCCTAAAGCGTGCGTATATGTTTCATTTCCAGTTAAAAACACCCAGTTTTTTTGGATTATTCCATTCCTTTTTTTGTATGCCTTTAATATACTTGGGGTATCAAAAGAGGGGTTAATTGTAAAGGAAATAAATTGAATTTCATTACTCAGTGCTTTTGTTTTTGTTGACAATCGTTTTAACTGAGCTGTCATTTTCGGGCAAATTGTAGGACAACTTGTAAAAAAGAAATCTGCAACCCATACTTTCCCTTTTAAGCTAGCCGAATTCACTTTAATTGAATCTTGGTTTAAAAAAGTAAATTCAGGGATACGAGGATACACGGTGTCAACAACTTCCTTTCCATTTATTGTATCATATTGTAGGTCGTAATTTCCAATATAAGGGAGTTTATTATCCTTTTTAGGAAGTAAAGAGCAACTAAATAAAAGGTAAATTAATATTAAATAAAAGGCACTAATTATAAGCGAAGAGTTATTTAGGTGCTTTGATAGAAAGGATTTCAATATCAAGTTTTTTATTTTAAAGCTGCTTTATCGTATTGTTTTTCCAATAATGCGATATGTTCTTTCATTTTACGAATCATTCCCTCAGATTTCCCGTTTAAGGCCATGCGTAAATGATTTTTTTTATCTACTAAGAGCATCAATTCTTGATAAGCTTCACCTCCAAAATAGGCATCTCCTTTTTCGAGTAATGACTTTCCATTCCGTGTGATTGAATAGATTGCTTTCGCGTCGCCATTAGCTAGAATCCATATCTTAGGGTCATATCCAACGACTTGATCATATAGTATTTCGTTCGTGTTATTCAAGTTGCTTATTGGATTTCCCTTTCCATCTGTAACAAATGAAACGAGTTTAACATGAGCTAATTTTTTTTGATTTTTTCTTATGTGTTGATAAATCATTTGATCTAAGTGCCACATTGATAAAGCACAATCAGTAGGACAGGTTTCTTGCAATGTCGTAAATAAAACAATTTTCCCACGAAATGATTTTTCAGTAAATTCTTTACCAGAGATTGATTTAAATCGATATGAAGCTATTGCTCCCATATCATCTAACTCAACAAATTTGTGTTTACATCCACGTGTTGATATAAAGATCAATAAAGAAGCTGGACCAATTAAAAGAAAAAGAACTAAAAATCCTTTAAATCGTCCGCCCATACTATTTGATTTAGGCATAAGCTAAATTCAGAAATTAAATACCATATAATTTTAAAGCATCATTTACAGCCGTGCTTTCAGTTAAACCGATAAAAATAAGGTAAAGAATAAATATTGCGTAAGGAAGTAAAATGATGTATTTCAAAGATTTCTTCTCATCTCCTAAGTGCATAAATGATAATACAATATAACCCGCTTTCACTAAGGTCAAAATGATAAACGACCATTTTACCAAGGGCCAAATAGACATGTTATGTTTTATAAAAGCACCTAGCGCAACTTCAACTATTGTTATTACAGTTAACAAAATGGTTACAAACCAAATCTTCTTTCTTAGTTTGACACCAGTTTCTTCATCATGATGTGTATCTAATGAATATTCGTATATATCGTCTCTTTCCATGTGTTATATATTAAAAAGTTAAACTAAGTAGAAGAAGGTAAAAACAAATACCCATACTAAATCGACAAAGTGCCAGTATAAACCAGATTTTTCGACCATTTCATAGTGACCTCTCTTATGGTATAATCCCCTCATCACACCTAAAAATATAATAATGTTTATAATTACCCCTGAAAAAACGTGAAATCCGTGAAATCCAGTAATAAAGAAGAAGAATTGACCATATTGAGATGGGCCATATTCATTTACAGATAAATTAGCACCGTAAATAACGCGATTTGGAGTACCACTGTTGATTACTTCTTGGTATATCTTAGTAGCATTTTTTCCTTCAATTATTTTACCAACTTCTTTATTCTTTTTACCCGGCTCTTTGATTACAAGAACCATATCATGATCTTTTGCGCGATTTACTTTTGCTATTGACCCATCATGAAGGGTTATTTTTCCATCCTTTAAATGCCCGTTTTCAATTGCATGATGAAATTGATGTAATAAGTCGTCTTTAATTAGTTCACCTTTCTTGTGATGTTTACCTGGTTTAATTACCGCAAAGTTTTTTATTTCTCCAAAATGTCCATGAACAACAGCTCTCGAGCCATCTGTTAACTCTATTTTACCAAACTCTGATCCATGAATAAAGTGATACCACTCCCATGCTTGAGAACCAACGAAAAACATTCCTCCTATTATCGTCGCAATCATCCATTTGATTACACCACTTCTGTCCATTCGATGACCAGCTTCTACGGCAAGAACCATCGTTACAGAAGAAACAATCAATATGAAAGTCATTAATGCTACATAAAGTAATGGAAAACCATGGCCCAAAAATGGCAATGAATTAAATGTTTCCTCACCAATAGGCCAAGATATTTGGCAATTAAATCGCGTAAATGCGTAAGAAACAAGAAGTCCACTAAAGGTTAATGCATCAGATACAAGAAAGAACCACATCATTAATTTACCGTAGCTTGTGCTAAACGGAGAAATTTTACCACCCCAAAGGGTTTTAGAATCTAATTGAGTTGCTGAGTGACCTGCCATGCTATATATTTTTCTGCAAGTTTAACGAATAAAAATTTAAATTTAATGATTCTTCTTTAAAAAATGATCTTACTAAGTTAAATATTTAATGAATATAAATAAGAAAAAGGAATAAATACAACCATAGAATTCCAAGAAAATGCCAGAAGATGGAACCGAGTCTAATACTTAAACTGTTTTTTTCGCTTATATCGGATTTAAAGGAGATGATCACCATTCTAAGTAAATAAATAGATGCTGCGAGTACGTGTAGCAAATGAAGAACGGTGATAATGTAGAGGTATGATGTTGATGTATCTCTACTTTGATTTGCTTTTAATTGCAATGGCGCAGACAGAATTTTGCCTCCAAACATTAAATTTCTATTCTTATAGGATAATTCTTTCCCTTTGTAAAAAACATTAAAATCTTTTCCTAATTTACCTTTATGATAGAAGTCACCTCGATTATCCCTAATGTTCCAGGCGAGAAATTTCAATCTTCTCATATCAGTGTACTGAAGTATTTTAGTGCCTGCAATTAATTTACCGCCTTCCACTTTTACAGGTTCATTTTGAGCAATCAATTCAAAATTAGAGGGGAATGGACGCACTGAGTAGCCAGCAATGTTAGCTGTCTTTTCAAACGGTTTAACAAATGATTTTAATTCAGTCAATTGCTTCTCACTTAGTTTTTCTCCATTTATTGTATACTCATTACCATCTACCTGAATAAACTTACCTTTATACTTTATCTCAAAGTAATCTCCATACCTTCCATCTACTACAAAAATAGATGTCCTAAAATGCGCGCCTTCATTAACTAATTCTGTGTATCCTCTAAATTGAAAATAGGAAAAACCAATACCACACACCAATGTCAACACCATCCAAATCCGCAACTGAGAGAAACGCTTGTTTTTAAGTGCTTTATTTGCTAACAAATAGCAAAAGCTACTTAGTGCAATAGCAGTTGTGCTAAGAATAAATCCATTAGGTAGTGGGTATTTTACCCAGAAAGTATCTCCCATAGATACTATGTAGGCAGAAGTAAACCCTGCGAAAATCATGACAATACTGAAAATAGAGATGTAAACGACGTTTTTTTTCATTTTCTCATGTTGATCATGATTCATTTCTTTTGAAAAATCGGTACTCATTTTGTGATTTTTTAATTTATAACTATTTTAATTTAAATGTACAATACGATTATTTTATGAATTCGTTGATAGTAGATTCACATCGGTCGAAAACATATAAAAATTGCACTACCGGTAAATAAACAAAAGAAGCAAACATAAGTTTTCGAGCATCCTTATCTTTACATGAAATTAGAAGTCGATTAGCATAATAAAAAAACCATATACCCATTAAAGTTCCAACATAGAGTGTAATATCACTAGTTAGTCCAATAGCCCAAGGTAAAAGAGTGAAAGGAATTAAAAAGAAAGCATAAATCGCAATTTGGAAGGCGGAGTTCTTTGATTTACCCTTTTTGGAAGGTAATAATGAAAACCCACCTGCTTTGTAATCGTCATAGCATACCCATGCAATGGCCCAAAAATGAGGAAATTGCCAAACAAATTGCACAAAAAATAAAACTCCTGGAATAAGCCCAAATTGATTTGTATGTGCTATAGCACCAAGCATAGGTGGAATAGCACCTGGGAAAGCACCGATAAAAACAGCCCAAGGTGAAATTCGCTTCATCGGAGTATAAATAAAAACGTATGAAATAAATGCACTGAAAGCCAATAGTGCTGAGTACATATTTATTGTAAAGAGCAAAATAGTCCCTAAAATTAAGCATGTTAATACAATGGAATAAGCTTCATACAGACTCATTTTTCCTTGAGGCAAGGGTCTAATTGAAGTTCGTTTCATTAGTTTGTCTATTTCTCTTTCCCAAATTTGATTTGCTCCATTAGATGCTGCTGTAACTAATGAGCCTCCAAGTAATAATTTAACTATGGTTAATAGATCAGAGCCCCCTACAAATAAATATCCAGCTAATGCAGATACAACAACTAATGCAGACAGCCTAAATTTTGTAAATAACATATAGTTATTGCATCTTTCTTTCCAAGTCATTTTAATAATATTGAGTTTCTTAAAGGCAAATGAATTAGCACAAAGGTACATTTTTAAGAATAGTTTCCTTTTATTAAGTCTTTTCTATTTTCATTTAATTTGATTTTTCATTTTAGTTCACTCTTTTATTAAAAACAGCTTAGTTTCTCTTTAACAATTATATCGTGTATCATTTAATCTTCTAATTTTGTAAAATAAAATTTCATGTCATGCGTATTTTTAATATTATTTTTATCATTATTTTATTTATTCCTTATTCTTGTAAGAGACAAGCTGAAGGTGAAAAGGGTTTAAAGCTCAATAAAAAAGAAAAAGGATTGGTTGTATATCAGTTAAAACAGCAGGATTCATTTGATAAACAGATTAAAACAGTGGATGAATATGTAAAATCCAAAGGAGGAATTGCTGGTTCCTTAGATTATTCTAAGTCCGATGGTTCTAGCTTTCAGTCATTTGCTAATTTGGATAAAAATGGTCAGTTTATTCGTGTAGATGAAAACTTTTTTGATGCAAAATCGGGTGCTAGAGGACAACGTTTTTTTTACATTCGGGATGAAAAGTTTTTTGCCTGTAAAGAACTAATTCAAGAAGATTCAAGAGATGCTTCAGACCCATTGCTTGAGCGAATTTCATATTTTAGCAAAGAAGGATATTGTTTAAAAACAAAACAAAGGGCATTTAATGTAGGTGAAGAAAATAATAATTTACCATTTACATCCGTTGCATTACGTTCTTATTCGATAGAAAATGCATTAAACGCGATTAATAGAAAGAATGGATTTAGATTAGCTTTTAAAGGATTTATAGAAGCTAGTCAAGGAACATATATCGAAGTCGGTGAACCAGGGTCAAACCGGTATTCAAGTGTCTTAAAAGTGGATGATAATGACCCATTTATTAAAGAAGTGTTGAAAGATCAATTCCGTTATTTAAATGCAAGTATTTACCTTACTTTTGAAACAATTTCTGAGTCAAATGGTTTTTTATACCAACATTTATTGAAAGCTGCTTGGTCAAAAGAATCCTTATATGAAAAATTAAAAACAGATTCAAAAATCAATTGATATAATTGAGAGTTACTTTGTCATTAACAATAAAAAAAACATTTTCACCTAATACAAGCGCTCTGTTATCTTCGATATGACCTGCTGGAAAATCGAATGCAAGTGGAATATGATAGCACGAAATGTGAGAAGAAATGACTTCATAAATCGACTTTCCAAAAGGGTTTTCCGTATCTTTTAGTTGTGTCATACCTCCAACTAAAAGACCTTTAATTTTGCCCAAAATTCCGGATTTAAACAGACTATAAAAAATACGATCAATGTGGTAGATTTGTTCTCCAACATCTTCAATAAAAAGGATTGTATCTGTGTAATCTACTTCATCATCAGTTCCAATTAAGCTGTAGAGAATCGATAAATTTCCCCCAACTAATTTTCCCTTTGCACTTCCTTTTTTATTCAATGGATGTGCCTCTATCGTATAACTAGGTCTTTCCCCTTTTAAAACTGTAAAAAGTGAATCAATTGATTCGGTAGAATTTAATTCAAAATTTAAGGGCATTGAAGCATGTAAAGCTGAAATTCCGTATCCTAATACGCGCTGGTGCAAAACGGTGATGTCTGAGAAACCAATAATCCATTTTGGATTAGCATGGAATTTGGTCCAATTAATTAAGTGGAGTATTTGAATACAGCCATAACCTCCTCTAGCGCACAATACTGCCTTAACTTCAGGATCATCAAGTGCTTGTTGAAAATCTTGAGCACGTTCCTTGTCAGTGCCAGAAAAATAATGATGTTTTCCAATGCAATGTGAACTAATAGCCACACGAAAACCCTTTGATTCAATGAGTTCTTTTGCGAAGGTAACGTGCTCTGTTTCGATTGATTTTGCAGGAGATAAAATCGTTATAAGTTCTCCTTTTTGAATTGGAACCATTTTTTTTTATTTTTTTGCTTTTTCATTCGAGTTACTGCAGCAACTTCCACAAGAATCCGATGGTTTAAATAGTAATCTTAGTTTACGGATTAAAAAAAAGAGTGCAGTACATACAGATAGTAAAACAAATAAAAGCTGCATATTATGAAAATAAATTAAAGGTAATGTAACTAGCAAGATATGCTAATATTCCCATATATGCTAATTGTATTAGAGGCCATTTCCATGATTTTGTTTCTTTTTTAACAACTGCTAAGGTAGCCATACATTGCATTGCAAATACATAAAACACCATTAATGACAATCCTGTTGCTAAAGAGAAAACATGCGACCCATCTGTTCTTTTTGCGTCCTTCAACTTTTTCAAGAGTGGAGACATATCTCCTTTATCGTGGTCTCCTATGCTGTATATAGTAGCCATAGAGCCAACAAATACCTCTCTTGCTGCAAAAGAGGTTAATAAACAGACACCGATTTTCCAATCATACCCAAGGGGGGCTATTATGGGTTCAATCGATTTTCCTAGAATTCCCATATAGGAATTTTCAAAACGTATCGCACTTACTTTTTCGTGATATTGAAGCTTTTCCGCTGTTGTTTTACCAACGGGTTTCTCGATACTATTGATTGCTTTTTCAATCCTATCCTTAGGTCCAAATGTTCCTAAAGCCCACAATAATATTGAAATAGAGACAATTACTTTTCCTGCATCCCACAAAAACAACTTTCCTTTTTCAAGCACATTAATGAATATGTTTCCCCATCTAGGCCATTTAAATGTAGGAAGTTCAAGCATTAATAGACTAGCTTCATTCGTTTTCAAAATAAATTTCAAGAGAATAGCTATACATAAAGCAGAAATAAGGCCCAAAACATATAAGCCGAAAAAAACTAATCCTTGTAAATTGATAAATCCCAAAAAAGTTTTATTCGGAATAACAAGACCGATTAACAATGTAAAAACAGGAATCCGAGCACTACAACTTATTAATGGAGCAACCATGATCGTAATTAATCTTTCCTTCCAATTTGAAATGGTGCGTGTAGCCATAATGCCTGGAATGGCGCAAGCAGCGCTAGACAAAAGGGGGACTACACTTCTGCCATTAAGTCCAAAGGGACGCATGAGTTTGTCCATTATGAATATAACGCGCGACATGTAGCCCGTTTCTTCCAATATCCCAAGTGTAAAAAACAAGAGTATAAGTTGAGGCAAGAAAATGATCACTCCTCCTATTCCTGGTATAATTCCTTTTGAAATTAAATCTGTAAAGAAACCTGGGGGCAATACTGTTGTCAACCAATTCGCCATCTGACCAAAAAGAGCGTCTATTAAACCCATTGGATAGGCTGCAAAAGAAAAAATAAGTTGAAAAATGGTTAATAATACAAGTAAAAAAAAAGAATATCCGAAAATTGGATGTATAAAAAATTTGTCTAACAGATTTGGTTTATATTTCTTTTTTTTATCCGTATTTATTGAAACACATGTGCTTAACCAGGTATTTATTAAATGAAATCTATTTTCCGTGTCTTTTACTTGTTTTTCGTGATCGGTTACTGATATAATTCCGTTTTCAATTTGATTTCTTTTCGGAAAAGGATTAGCCAAATGTGTTTTTAAACGCGATATACCCATCCGCACTCTTGCATTTGTTTCAACAATTAGGATGTCAGGAAAAATCCCTTGAAGTTTAGATATATCAATTTCTATTCCTTTTTTATGCGCAATATCTTGCATGTTTAAAAGTAAAATAGTGGGTAGCCCTAATTCATAAACCTGAGAAAAAAACAATAAATTACGTTGTAAATTAGAAGAGTCAACGACAACGATTAGCGCTTCTGGAAAATCGGAATGTGAAGGATCGGATAAAATATCATACACCATTTTTTCATCTGATGACCTTGGATAAATACTATATGTTCCGGGTAAGTCAATCAATTCAATTTGTTTTCCCTCAATATCTATTCTTCCTGTTTTTTTATCAACGGTTAGTCCTGGAAAATTCCCTACGTGCTGATTCAATCCAGTTAAAATATTAAACAAAGATGACTTTCCCGTATTTGGGTTTCCGACTAGCGCAATTTTAGAGTACATTTCAGGTTTTTAGAGATACAAATATACAATACTTTGCACTGGTTAATGATTAGTATGCTTTGGGTGAATAACAACCATACAGGCCTCATCCAATCGAAGAGAAAGAAGATAACCTCCAACATTAACTGCGATAGGACCCCCAAATGGCGCTTTAAAAACGAGTGTAACAGATTGCCCTTTAAACAGCCCCATTTCAATTAATTTAGATTGTATGAATCCTGATGAGAGGTGGTCAACCAGGTAGTCTTTACCCACAATTGCTTTTTCTAAGGTTAGAGATATCATTATTTACAAACGTAAGCAATGTTATCTCCATATTCTATACCACAAAAAAGGTATTTTCTTGAATTACCTATTACGGCCTATTTTTTATTAAAACAAAACTATTTGCATTTATTATCCTTGTTTTTATATCCTCTGTTCGAGTAAAAAAAAATATTTCATCCCTAACACGATATTTTAATTTGAAAAGATCGTATACGGGTATATTTTAGGTAAAAAAAGTATACATTTGCATATAATTAATTGAAAAAAGATTATGAGTATTCCTGCTGAATTAAAATACACCAAAGATCACGAATGGGTTCGTGTAGAAGGAAATGTTGCCACTGTAGGCGTAACTGCTTTTGCTCAAGGCGAATTAGGAGATATCGTTTATGTTGAAGTAGAAACCGAAGGTGAAACTCTTGATAAAGAGGAAATTTTCGGCACAGTTGAAGCTGTAAAAACAGTATCTGACTTATACATGCCTATTTCGGGTAAGATAATTGAATTTAACTCTAATTTAGAGGCAACTCCTGAGCTCGTTAATTCTGATCCTTATGGTGAAGGATGGATGGTAAAAATTGAATTATCAAATGATTCAGAAATTGATGAATTGATGAATTCTGATGATTACGAAGCTCATATTTCGTAGTCTTTAACATATTTAATCCATAAAAAAGCACTGATTAAATCAGTGCTTTTTTATTCCCGTTTTTTTCATTAGCAACTAAATGCATCTTCGATATGTTCAATCTGTGTAGAATAAGAATTGTGCACAATTGAAATGATATCAAATCGAACGTTTAAATCGATTTCATGTTCTTTAATATACGCGTCAGCTACACGAATAATTTGTCGTTGTTTTGTTTTTGTTACAGCGCGCCATGGCTCACCTATTTCTGCTGTTTGACGCGTTTTTACTTCTGTAATGATTAGTTTTGTTTCAGTTTTAGAAATAATATCAACTTCTTCCCTACCGTAATGATAGTTAAACGCGATGTGAGTATACCCGTTTTTTTTTAAAAAATCACGGGCTAAAAGTTCACCAAATACACCTAATTCGTGTTGAGTCATCTCTTTTTATGATTAAGATAAGCAAAAATAGTTGCTCTTTGCTGTTTTTTAAGCAAAAAAAAGACTTGAAAGTTTCAAGTCTAGAATTAAATCAGTTTCTTTTTCAGAGCAGTTAATCATCTGACTCATCTGACTCTTCTTCTGGCTTATCATAATCATCCTCATCTGACTCCTCCTCCTCAGCATCATCTTTCACATCGTCTGGAATCTCATCAAATTCATCTTCATCAGGAATTATAACTGGTTTTACTGGTTTTTTATTTAATTTTATTAAATAAACTACTTCATCCGTTTCCCATAATAAAGCATCTAATGTTTGACCAGTTGGTGTTTTTATTTGAGTCATACCTGGACCAAATCCGTCAGGAAAGGCCAATTCAAGTCTTTCTTTAAGTTCATCAGAAAGCTTGTCGTAACTTACAATTGCTCGTTTTATTGACATTCTTATTTATATTTCTAATTTATGTATTCTATGAATAGGTACAATTGTATTTTGTTTTAATACAATTGCCTTATCAGTAACTGCCCATATGGTCGTATTTACCTTTTTTAAACCCTGATTATCTGAAAAAAAAATAGTCACTTTATGACGCTCTAAATTGCCTAAAGATATCGCTCGGTCAATACTCATTTTTCGCATAGATAGCTCTTCCTTGGTAATTAAAATTTCATCTATTGGAAAATGCAATAAATGAACTTCTTCTTTTTCTATTAATTGGACTATTGACATGTATCTATTTTCAATAAATTTTCAGCAAAAATATAGTTAATCGCGAAAAAACAAAGTGATTTTCATTTTTTTTTTAAAAAAACAAAAAAAACATTAATTCAACAAGAGATTACAATTGGTTTAAAAAAACACCCTCTTAGGTTTTTTAATTCTTTAAAGAGTTTGCTAATATACGTGCAGCTGCATCCACTTCAACGAAATCTTGGTAAGATGGAAGTGCTACATAAGCACATTCGTGAAGAACTTGTTCATTAATACGAGCAATATCAAGAAATCGAATCTCATCTTTTAAAAATGCAGCAACACTTATTTCATTTGCTGCATTGAGAGCACACGCTGCTGTTCCTTCTTTTTCCATTGCTAGAAAAGCTAAGGACAAGTTAGTGAAGTTTTCGCGGTCTGCTTGCTCAAAAGTCAGTTGCGGATAATCCAAAAAATTAAACCGAGGGTAGTCCGTTTTCAATCTGTCAGGATAAGTAAATGCATATTGTATTGGTAATTTCATGTCTGGTAGCCCCATTTGCGCTTTCATACTACCATCTTCGAATTGAACTAAAGAGTGAATAATGGATTGTGGGTGAACAATAACGTCAATCTGATCTGGTCTTAAATCAAATAACCATTTTGCTTCTATAACCTCTAATCCTTTGTTCATTAGAGTAGCTGAATCGATCGTGATTTTAGCTCCCATTGTCCAATTGGGATGTTTTAATGCTTGAGAACGTGTAACCGATTCTAACGCTTTACTATCCCAACCTCTAAAAGGCCCACCAGAAGCAGTTAAATAAATTTTCTCGATAGCATTACCTTGTTCTCCTGTTAAACATTGAAAAATTGCTGAATGTTCCGAGTCAACAGGGTAAATAGTAACATTGAATTTGATTGCTAATTGATTGATTAGTGAGCCTGCTACAACTAAGGTTTCTTTATTTGCAAGCGCTATTGTTTTTTTCGCTTTTATTGCTTCTATTGTTGGTTTTAACCCAGCATATCCAACAAGTGCAGTAAGCACGATATCTATTTCACTAGAGACAACGATTTGATTCAATGACTCTTGGCCAGTAAATACTTTTATATCTTGACTCCAAAGTGCTTCTTTTACTTTTTGATAATGAGATTCATCAACAATGACAACACTATTTGGTTGGTGTTTTATCGCTTGATGAATTAATAATTCATAATTTGAATGCGCTGTGAGCACTTGTAAATCGAACTTGTCAGGATAAGCTTCTATAACTTCTAATGCTTGGGTTCCAATAGACCCTGTTGACCCTAGAATAGCGATGCCTTTTTTTTTCGTCATAGTGCAAAGATAGGAATTGTTCTTTTAGAACTCAAAAATAGGCCTTTCTCTTATTTAATATGTGTTTATTTGTAGAAGTAAGGGTTTTATCTTTTTTAAAGCTATTTTAATTATGAATAAATTGGAAATCCATAAACTGCTTTTATCTCAATTGACTTATAATTACAATCAGTTAGTAGAACAACAACTATCTGGAAATAAACAGAACGATTTCAAAAGTTCAGCAGGTGATAAGCATGAGACGGGTGTTGCAATGGCTCATCTTGAGCAAGAAAAACAAGGAAATCAACTTCGTAATTTAGAACAACAAATTTCTATTGTAGGCCGATTAAATCCAGCTTTATTAGCAGAAGATATTCGTATGGGGAGCTTGGTTAAAACATCAATGGGTTGGTTTTATATCTCCATTGCTTTTGGAAAACTAATCATTAATCATGAACTTGTTTTTTGCATGGGAATGAATGCTCCTTTAGCAAACGTATTAATAGGTAAAAAAAAAGGTGCCATTATTGATTGGCAGGGCTCACAAATAACGATAATTCAATTTAGTTGAATTTCAGCTCTAAATTCAGTTTATTTTAAAAAAATAGATTACTTTAGGACTTATTATAACGTATTGTTTAAGAATTTATACCCTTTTTCATAAATGCATCTTATTACAAATAAAAAAATTTCATTCCCAATTTCAGAAGGACTAAGAAAATACCTCCGTCAATATGGAAGGGCTATAAAAATTGATTTAAAATACCAAGATTTACTCGGATATGAAAATTTTATTTCCCTCTACGATCGTGACGGAAAAGACACCTTGTGGATTACTGTCATTTTTAATCATAGTATGGCTGATGAAATTAATGATAAGTTAAAACTTGTTTATGCGATTCTAAAGTCAGGGGGTGATGTCTCAGTAATTGAACATTTATTTATCGAAAGGATTGATTTTTGTTTATATGCGAATACAGGGCCTTTTCGTATTCGAGTAGTAAATCGATTAAATGATAATTTTGATTACTTCTACGTTAAAAAGGTAGACGCATCTCGTGTTTATGGACTGGAATTAGAGCACCTATTGTCGCCGAATCACATTAGTTATTTTGTAAATGCAGACACCTTAATTGAGGAACATATTATTGGTATTCCAGCAGATCAATTTTTACAAAATTACAGTACTTCTCAAGATTTTGAAGAAACGCGATTAGCTAAAGAATTTGTTAAGTTTAACGAGCGTTGTTTTGTTCGTTTACTTGGGGATATGCATTCTAGTAATTTTGTAATCGATGTAACTCCTGATTTTGAAACTACCCACTATCGGATGAGGTCGATCGATTTTGATCAGCAGTCTTTTGAAAAACGAAAAACAGTATATTTACCTCAATTCTTTAAACAAAATAAGCCTTTTTTAGATTTAGTTCAGAAGCACCTTACGTTGAAATCGATTCAACAATATCAGCGAGAAGAGCGTTCAATGATTTTAAATCGTCTTCGAAATGCGCGTTATCAGGTAAAAGACATTGTCGATGAGATGTGTAAAGACACAATATCGCTTCCAGAAAACGTAATTCAATTAAGAGGTGAGTTAGCGAAACATTATGGGAACAATGATTTTTTATCGTGTGAGTCTATGGGTAAAATTTTAAGGATGAGTATTAAAGTGATGATGAATAGTATATTAAAAAAGGGCGATCAATTATAGGGTAAATTTATTCTCTTATGTGCCTCATTTTCAATTCTCATTCAAAAAATAGTTTAAATCCATTTTTATTAATTCTTGATGCATCTTATTGAAAACCCTTTATTTTCAATTGCACCTGAAGTAGCAATTTTGTGTTGATGCCCGTCAAAAAAAACATAGTTCAAGGAAGATGTCCACCAATACCCCATATTACCTATGTTGTTAAAATCTGATACTGAATCACAGAAACCATTTAATAGCTCAGCGAATGGAGAAATAGTTTTATCGTGTTCTTTGATAGATGGGATTTCAGTTTTATTTCCTACCATCTGAATGTTTTGTTCCTCTAAATGATCACATTCGATATTTCCTTGATTGATAAAAATACGCCAATCTTCATTTGAAGGGATTCTCCATCCCGATGGACAAATTGAGTTTGATCTGATAACGCTAGCATTATAATAACCATTATAATAGATTAACTTTTCATTAGAAGTCCAATCACTTTGAGCTGTTTTTTCTACGATTGAATTCCCATTAGTTAATTTATGAGACTTTAAATTCGTTTTCATCCAAACTTGACCATTTGGTAATATAATCGTTTCGTATTTATTTCCAGCTTCGTCTTTAATCATTCCTGTTGAATCTTTCGGATTCCTATTAGAAAAAAATCTTTCGGTTTTTTGTGCGAATAAGATAGGATTTAAACTCATTAATAGGAGAAAAAGTGTTTTTTTCATATAAATAGCTATTTTTAGTAAAATAAAATGTAATACATATTTTTCACGTTTATTTTTTTTCTAGTGAATAAATATAGTTTTTTTTAATTACATTATCCTATAAAGAGTCGTTAATTTACATACAAGTGTAGCGCTCTCTTAATTTGTAATGTGTCGTTTTGGAATTAAGATTGTAAAATTCTTTTCAAAATGTTAATGTGAATAAAAAAAAAGTTTTATATTTGTTGACTTAATTAAAATTTAAATAAAATCAAGCTATTATGTACGCAGTTGTAGAGATAGCAGGGCAGCAATTTAAAGTGCAAAAAGATCAAAAGATTTTTGTACACCGTTTAGCAGCTGAGGCTGGTCAAAAATTAGAATTCGATAGAGTTCTTTTGATAGACAATGGTGGTCAAATATCTTTAGGCGCCCCGGCTATAGAAGGAGCAAAAGTTACCGCAGAGGTAGTTGAGCATGTTAAAGGTGATAAAATAATCATTTTCCGTAAAAAACGAAGAAAAGGGTATAAGAAGAAAAATGGTCATAGACAATCATTTACTTCAATCGTCATTTCAGATATTAAAGCGTAATCAGTTCTCAATAATTAAAAATTAAAAGACATGGCACATAAGAAAGGAGCCGGAAGTTCAAACAACGGTCGTGAATCAGCAAGTAAACGTTTAGGCGTTAAAATCTTTGGTGGTCAAGTAGCTATCGCTGGAAACATCATAATCCGTCAAAGAGGAACACAACACCACCCAGGTAAAAATGTTGGGATCGGAAAAGATCACACTATTTATGCATTAACAGATGGATTAGTTGAATTCCGTAAGAAAAAAGATAATCGTTCTTTTGTTTCTATAGTTCCATTTGAAACTACTGAGGCATAAGTAAAGAATTATAAAAATGAATAAAGGCGAACAGTCATGTTCGCCTTTTTTGTTTTAAATATTTAATTTTGATAAAAAAAATGAAAAGTCAAAAATCACACTATATCTATATCTTATTTTGTATCCTATTTGAAATTGTAATTTCTATATTTTTTGGTCTGGGTTACTTGAAAAATTTTACATTTATAACACTTACAGCTTCTTTTGTTTTTGTTATGATGTCTCAAATCATTGTTTTAAAAAGAAAAAAGTAAAAGAAAATCTAACTTTTCCTAAAGTTGTTTGATGGCATCGAACAACTTTGTTTGATACTATCAAACACTTTTATTCAAAAATTTTTACTTCATCACTAAAAAGATCATTTTTAATACCATTTCCCCCTCAATTTATATTAAATTCGCATACAAAATAAATCACAATTCAATGCTTGAAATACAACGCTTAAGAACTGAGAAAGATGCTGTCTTACAAGGTTTACAAAAAAGAAACATAGATGCTGCAGCAACTGTAGATGCAATCTTAGCAAAAGACACTGAGTGGAGAGCAAAAAAAACAGAATTAGAAATTATTTCTGCGGAATTAAATCGTATTGCAAAACAAGTAGGTGAATTGTTTCAACAAGGAAAACAGGTCGAAGCAAACGAAGCAAAAGCGCAAACAGTTGGCCTAAAAGAGCAAGAATCCGTTTTAAAAGCAGCGGTTCAAGCATCGGAAGAGGAAATGCAACTATTGATGTACCAACTTCCAAATGTCCCAAATGAATTGGTTCCAGCTGGAAAAAGTGAATTGGATAACGTGACTGTGGAAGAAGTAGGGATTAAAACCACCTTTTCCGGTGAAGCATTGCCACACTGGGAAATCACTAAAAAATACGATCTAATCGACTTCGAAACAGGTGTAAAAGTAACCGGTGCTGGATTCCCGATTTACAAAGGAAAAGGTGCTAAATTACAACGCGCATTGATTTCTTTTTTCTTAGCCGAAGCAGATAAAGCAGGGTACGAAGAATATATTCCGCCATTGGTTGTGAATGAAGCTAGTGGATACGGAACAGGTCAATTGCCAGATAAAGAAGGACAAATGTACTACATTGGAGAAGATGATTTATACCTCATCCCAACTGCAGAGGTTCCGTTGACAAACATTTACCGCGACGTAATTCTTCCAAATGAGAACTTTTCGATCAAATTAACTGGATATACTCCTTGTTTCCGTCGTGAAGCAGGTTCTTACGGAAAAGATGTACGTGGTTTAAATCGTTTACATCAATTTGATAAAGTAGAAATCGTTCGTATCGAACACCCTTCAAATGCTGCAAAAGCGTTGGATGAAATGGTGGAACACGTAAGAGGTTTATTGGCAAAATTAGGCTTACATTACCGTATTTTACGTTTGTGCGGGGGAGATACAGGATTCGCGTCTGCAATGACCTACGATTTTGAAGTATATTCTGCAGGACAAGAAAAATGGTTAGAAGTAAGTTCAGTATCTCGTTTTGATACCTTCCAAGCAAACCGTTTGAAATTACGTTTCAAAACTGATGATAAGAAAACGCAATTATGCCATACCTTAAATGGAAGTGCATTGGCCTTACCGCGTATCGTTGCTGCCTTACTAGAAAATAACCAAACAGAAGATGGAATTCTTATTCCAGCATGCTTACATAAATATTTGAATTTTACCGTTATTAATTAATACAGGGACCCTGTCACTCTGAGCGAAGTCGAAGAGAGGGGTTTCGACTTCGCTCAACCTGACTGCGTTTAACTTGAGCGTTTAGGGCAAAAAATTAACAATTATGTCAAAACTTACAACTCTTAACGAATTCATTATGAAGAAGCAAGCGGATTTTCCGGGTGCTTCGGGTGAATTATCACGCTTATTAAACGACATTGCTGTTGCTGCAAAAATTGTAACACGCGACGTTCGTCGTGCTGGTTTGGTCGACAACATTTTAGGCGCGCAAGGAGAAATCAATATACAAGGAGAACAACAGCAAAAATTGGACGTTGTTGCAGATAACCAATTCATTAAAATGTTTGAACTTGGTGGGGAAGTTTGTGGCATCGGTTCGGAAGAAAACGACAACTACATGGCTTTTCAAAGCGAAATGTCTAAAAATGGTAAATATGTGGTGTTATTTGATCCATTAGATGGTTCGTCTAACATTGATGTAAATGTATCAATTGGAACAATTTTCTCTATTTATCACCGTGTTTCACCAATTGGGACTGAAGCAACGTTAGAAGATATGTTACAACCTGGCGACAAACAAGTAGCTGGTGGGTATGTATTATATGGGTCTTCCACGATGTTAGTATATACTACTGGAAATGGTGTTAACGGATTTACATTGGATCCATCGATTGGTGAATTCTGCTTGTCGCACCCAAACATGAAAACACCTGAAACTGGTCGTATCTACTCGATGAACGAAGGAAACATTGCTGTTTGTCACCCAGGATACAGAAAATATACCGAATACTGCCAAGAAGAAGATGCTTCTACAGGTCGTCCATATTCTGGTCGATATATCGGTTCATTGGTTGCTGATTTTCACCGTAACTTAATTAAAGGTGGAATTTACTTCTACCCTACTACACCAGCTGCACCAAAAGGAAGATTGCGCTTGTTGTACGAATGTAATCCTTTAGCGTTTGTGATCGAACAAGCAGGAGGTTTAGCAACGGATGGAACGCAACGTATTTTAAGTATCAGTCCTACAGAATTACACCAACGTGTTGGGTTTATTGTTGGTTCAAAACAAATGGTTGAGAAATTACAAGAATGTTTGGATACTACATCGGTAGAAGCGTAAACAAGAAAAAAACAGGAATGGACGAGGCTCAAAAGGCCTCTTTTTTGTTTCAGGGAACACGTCTTTGAAAATAGTGTGATGTATCGATAAAGAGGATGGATTTATATACATCGTATTCGTTTTATTGGCAATAAAAGTGACAATTAATTTTAACTTTGCTTGTTAATATGCACGTATGGAATTAAAAAAGTTTAGAAGTTTATTTTCGAATCATCCAGCAATTGATGCAACAGCTAATAAGCTTCAATTGAGTGAGGCAAAAATTCATTGGAAAGGGCTTTCAGGTTCTGCTAGATCCTTATTTTCTTCTCAATTAGCAATTCAGGTTCCGGGTCATCAATTGTTTATACTTCACGATAAAGAGGAAGCAGCTTATTTTTTTAATGATTTAGAGAGCTTATTTCCGGATGAAAAACACATTGTTTTTTATCCTGCTTCTTATCGAAGTCCATATCAATTTGAAGAAACAGATAATGCAAATGTTGTTGCTCGAGCTGAGGTATTAGAGAAGATAAATAATGGAAAGAATACTTGGATTGTGACGTATCCACAAGCATTATTTGAAAAAGTTCCTACTCAAAAAAAATTAACGGAGAATACGTTGCGTGTTGAATCAGGGAAAATTTATTCCTTGGATTTTATGAATGAATTATTATTAGAATATGGTTTTGAACGTGTTGATTTTGTGTATGAGCCGGGCCAATTTGCAATACGGGGAGGTATTTTAGATGTATTCTCTTTTTCAAATGATTACCCTTTTCGCTTAGAGTTTTTTGGGGAGGAGTTAGAATCTATTCGAACCTTTGATCCTGTAAATCAACTTTCCATTTCAAAACATGCTTTTTTTACGATTATTCCAAATGTTCAATTACAGTTTATTCAGCATGGATTAGATACATTTTTAGGGTTTTTAGGGAAGAATGCTACGGTGTATATTTCCGCTATGAGTTCCATTACTTCCATGTTAAAAAAGGAATATGAAAAAGCGGTGAAAATACATGAAGGATTAAATCACACATTAAAGCATTCATTACCAGGCGAACTTTATACTCATGCGGCAGATTGGATTAATCATATTTCATCTTATGGTGTTGTTGAATGGGGTCCAGAGTATTATTTCGAAGCAACTTTTGATGCTGCATTTCAGATCCAACAACAACCCACGTTTAATAAAAACTTTTCTTTGCTAAGAGAAGATTTAGAAGCGAGATCAAAAGATGGATATCTAAATTTATTTTTTTCAAATCAACCTAAACAAATAGAACGATTATATGCCATTTTTGAAGACATTGGTGAGGTTGAGTTTACGCCAATGCCTATCGCCCTTCACGAAGGATTTATTTCTAAAGAATTAAAATTAGTTTGTTATACTGATCATCAAGTTTTTGAGCGATTTCATCGCTTTAAATTAAAAGAAAATTTTACCCAAGCAAAGCAGGCTATTACGCTCAAAGAAATCTATGATTTACAAAAGGGCGATTATGTGACTCACATTGATCATGGGATTGGTCAATTTTCTGGCCTTCAAACCATAGATGTGAACGGTACTCAACAGGAAGCAATTCGATTGCTGTACAGGGACGGAGATGTTTTATATGTAAGTATACATTCGTTGCATCGTATTTCTAAATATACAGGAAAAGACAGTATACCTCCAAAAATGAATAAGCTTGGAACGCAAACATGGGCTATTCTCAAAAATAAAACAAAGAAAAAAATCAAGGAAATCGCATTTGATTTAATTCAATTATATGCTAAACGTAAGAGTCAACCTGGATTTTCGTTTAGTCCAGATACTTATTTACAGACGGAATTAGAAGCTTCCTTTATGTATGAAGATACGCCAGATCAATTAAAGACTACTCAATCAATTAAGGAGGATATGGAGTCTCCGACTCCGATGGATCGTTTAATTTGTGGTGATGTAGGTTTCGGTAAAACAGAATTGGCGGTTAGGGCTGCTTTTAAAGCTGTTGCAGATAGTAAGCAAGTTGCTATTCTTGTACCAACTACTATTTTGTGCCATCAACATTACCGAAGTTTTTCAAAAAGGTTAGAGGATTTTCCAGTAACTGTAGGGTATATAAATCGCTTCAAAAGCGCTAAAGAGATTACAGAAACACTTAAAAAGGTTGCTGGGGGAGAAATTGATATTTTAATAGGCACACACAAATTAATTAGTGATAAAGTGAAATTTCAAGATTTAGGCCTTATCATTATTGATGAGGAGCAAAAATTTGGAGTTGCCGTTAAGGATAAATTAAAAACACTTAAAGAGACTGTAGATACTTTAACATTAACTGCTACTCCAATACCTAGGACCCTGCAATTTTCGTTAATGGGTGCGCGAGACTTAAGTGTGATCAATACTCCTCCACCTAATCGCCAACCTGTATTAACAGAAATTATTCAATATAATGAAGCATTAATTCGAGATGCTATTTCATACGAGGTTAGTCGTGGGGGCCAAGTTTATTTCGTGCATAATCGCCTTCAAAACATAAAAGAAGTTTCGGGAATGATTTGTCGTCTATGTCCAGGTGTACGTGTAGGTATTGGTCATGGTCAAATGGATGGCAAAGACCTAGAAAAAATCATGATGGATTTCATCCAAGGTGAATATGATGTGTTACTTGCTACGACCATCATTGAGTCTGGAATTGACATTTCGAACGCCAATACAATGATTATTAATAATGCGCAAAATTTTGGTTTAAGTGATTTACATCAACTTCGAGGTAGGGTTGGAAGGTCTAATAAAAAGGCATTTTGCTACTTGATTGCACCAACATTTCATGAAATGACTTCAGAAGCAAGAAAAAGATTAGAAGCATTGGTTCAGTTCTCGGATTTAGGGGCAGGATTTAATATAGCCATGAAAGACCTTGATATCAGGGGAGCAGGCAATCTATTGGGTGGCGAACAAAGCGGATTTATAAGTGATATTGGGTTTGATATGTATCAGAAGATATTAAATGAAGCCATGGAAGAATTAAGAGAAACTGAGTTTAAAGCATTATATGCCGATCGAAATTCAGATCAATTTATTCAATTTGTAAAGGATTGTGTTATTGAAACCGATTTGGAGATTCGTATTCCAGATGATTATGTAAATAGTGTGG
The DNA here is from genome assembly GCA_945897755.1 of Chryseobacterium gleum. Classification (GTDB taxonomy): domain Bacteria; phylum Bacteroidota; class Bacteroidia; order Flavobacteriales_D; family Crocinitomicaceae; genus CANHVK01. Next base: position 31,801 of record CAMDGH010000014.1, read on the forward strand.
CTGAGCGTTTAAGTTTATACCAACAGCTCGATGGTTTGGAAAATAAAGAGGCACTGTTATCTTATTCTGTAAAATTAATTGATCGATTTGGGCCATTGCCTAAAACTGTAAAGGAATTATTTCGGTCTTTTGAATTACGTTGGTTGGCACAAGATATAGGCATTGAAAAGTTGGTGATTAAATCAGGTTCGATGGTCTGTTATTTTATTGCTAATCCTCAATCTGCGTTTTACGACTCATTAGAATTTAAAAAACTATTGTCTTATATTCAATCTAATCCTGAAGCATGTAAGTTAAGCGAAAAAAATGATCGTTTAAGATTGATTTACACACAAATTCATACCATTGATCAAGCAAATAAAAGGTTATCTGAAATAAAGACTTAAATTAAGATTGCGTTTTTAAAAATTCATTTTTTCAGGTAATAATTATGCCTTCATTTATTATCTTAGCAGTTCATTACGTTTAAATTTTAGCTATGAAAAGTTGTTTACTTTCAATAATACTTATTATAAATAGTTTCTGTTTTTTTTCTCAAAAACTTTTAATGAAACGTGATGAGAAGGGAAATGTAGTAGAAGAAAGCTACCATAATTCAAATAATGCACTGATTACTTTTCCATCCGATCTCTATTATTATAAAAAACACCGCTATGATAGTTTGGGGAATAAGGTAGAAACAGCAACTTTAGATGCTACTCGAAAATTAATCAATAATGCCTTTGGAATTGCGGTAACACGTTATCGGTATGATTTAAACAAAAATGTGATTGAAGAATTGCATTTTGGATCCGATGAAAAATTAAAAGAAATTTCTATTTTAAATGAGGATGAAGAGGTAGTTCCTTTTTGTGCTATTATTCGTAGGCAATTTGATTCAAAAAACAATTTGATCCAAGAAGCTTATTTTGGAGAAGATTTGAAATTAACATCTCCTTTCGGTTATGCTTTATTTCGGAAAAAATACGACGATTTAAAGAATTGCATTGAAATTTCCTATCATGGGTCAAATGATAAACTTATTGAATGTCAAGATGGATATGCAATTTCTCGTTTTAAATATGATGATCTATTGAATGTAATTGAGTTGTCTTATTATGGGAAGGATGATCAATTAATTATTTCAAAATTTGGGTATGCTTTGAAAAAATTAAAATTTGAATCTCAAAATAAGTGTGTCGAGGAATCTTTTTATGATCATACTTTTAGTTTGATTAGTGTCGATGATTATGGATATTCAAGTGTAAAGCGAAAATTTGATTCGAATGGTAAGGTAATAGAAGAATCTTATTTTGATCCAAATCAAAAATTGACATCAAAAAATGCGCTAGATGGTGGATACGCAAAAGTAAAGCGAAAGTTCGAAGGCTTATCTGTCATTGAATCTTATTTTGGAAATACGAATAAGCCAACTGAGATTATCCTTTTAGATTATTCAAAAAATCCTATCAAATCGTATGCTAAGCTGAAACGAAAATTTGATAAAGCTGGAAATTTAATGGAAGAATCTTTTTTTAATACTAAGGGAGAAATGATGAATCTAAATGTAGGTGCTATTTCCGGTTATGCTAAAGCAAACTACGTGTATACCAATGATAATAAAGTTACTCAAATCTCTTATTTTTCTGTAAAAAACAAATTGATAAGAACGTCTAAAGGATACGCAAAAGTAACCATTAAGGGAGATTTCGTTGAATATTATGATGAAAATGAAAAGCCAATTAATGTAAAGCGATAAATTTCATCAAATACATTGATGCCTCTTTTCCGATTTTTTATAGGTTACTAGCTGACTTAACTGATTTTAAATCTAGCATTTTTCTTGCTGTTTTTACCATGGTTTCCGTATCAAAACCTGCTTCTTTATAAAGCTCCTGTTGTGTTCCGTGGTGAATGTATTTATCGGCTACACCTAATCTCATAATTCGAGCAGTATAATGGTGATCAGCCATAAACTCCGTAATAGCACTTCCCATTCCCCCCATCAGGCATCCATCTTCAACGGTAATTATGTGGTCAAACTTCCCGAAAATTTCGTGTAACATTACTTCGTCTAAAGGCTTTACAAAACGCATGTCGTAGTGTGCAGCGCTAATCCCTTCCTCTAATAAATGTTTAACTGCTTCTTGAGCCATATTCCCAACTGGTCCTATGGTTAAGTATGCAATGTCTGTTCCATCGGTGATTTTTCTTCCGGAACCGATCTTGATTGCCTTCATGGTTGTTTTCCATTCCAACATTACCCCATTTCCTCTAGGGTAACGGATTGAAAACGGACCCATATTTTCTTGCTGTGCAGTAAACATTAAATCACGTAATTCTGATTCGTTCATAGGTGATGAAACAATCATATTTGGAATCATACGCATATAGGCAAGATCATAAAGCCCATGATGTGTTGCACCATCTGCCCCTACAAATCCTCCACGATCTAAACAGAATACAACATTTAAATTTTGAATAGCAACATCATGAAGTACTTGATCAAATGCTCTTTGCATAAAAGAAGAATAAATATTGCAAAAAGGGACTAAACCTTGGCTAGCTAATCCTGCTGAAAATGTAACTGCGTGCTGTTCTGCAATTCCAACATCAAATGCCCTATCAGGCATTGCACTCATCATTATGTTGAGAGAACATCCAGAAGGCATTGCAGGTGTAACTCCCATGATTTTTGAGTTTTTTTCAGCGAGTTCTACAATTGTATGACCAAATACATCTTGAAACTTTGGCGCTTGAGGAGACTTTGGAGTTATTTTAACGATTTCGCCTGTTTCTTTATTAAACACACCTGGTGCATGCCATTTTGTGGGGTCTCCCTCTTCGGAATATTTATATCCTTTGCCTTTAACGGTAACACAATGAAGTAACTTAGGGCCAGGTATTTGTTTTAAATCTTCTAAAATTTTAGCTAATCCTTCTACATCATGTCCATCAACAGGGCCAAAATAACGGAAATTAAGTGACTCAAATAAATTACTTTGCTTTATTAATGTGCTTTTTAAGGAATGCGATAGTTTAGAAACAATTGTTTGTGCATCTGGTCCAAACTTTGATATTTTACCTAATAATTTCCAAACTTCATCCTTTACTTTATTATACGTTTGAGAAGTTGTTATGTCCGTGAGATACTCTTTTAGAGCTCCAACATTTGGGTCTATGGACATGCAATTGTCGTTGAGTATAACTAAGAGATTTGCATCTTTTTCGAATCCTGCATGATTCATTCCTTCAAAGGCCAACCCTGCTGTCATCGCTCCATCGCCTATCACAGCAATATGATGTCTGTCTTTTTCTTTTTTATATTTACTCGCAATAGCCATTCCTAAGGCAGCAGATATGGAAGTAGATGAGTGACCTACCCCAAATGTATCGAATTCACTTTCACTTCTTTTTGGAAATCCGGAAATCCCATTTTTTAGTCTATTTGTGTGGAAAACAGATCTTCTTTCTGTTAGAATTTTGTGGCCATAAGCTTGATGACCAACATCCCATACTAATTGATCGTAAGGAGTATTAAATACGTAATGTAGGGCAACTGTTAATTCTACAACCCCCAAACTTGCACCAAAATGACTATTCCCAATTTCAGAAATGACATCTATTATGTATTGACGAACATCTGCCGAAACATGAGGCAAATCGGATACTTTAAATTTAGATTTTAAATCGGAAGGATTTTCAATTTGAGATAAGTATGAGCCTGGTTTGTAATTTTGCATACAAGGTATTTATATTTACAAAGATATTGTTTTATGGTATATCAAAGAAACAAATAAATATTGTTTTTGTTGTTTTTAGCTAAATAACCGAATCAGTTATTACCTAAAATTCACTTATGAATGAAACGATTTTTCTTTTTAGTTTGATAAGTGAATGTTTCATTTAATTTTGTATATTGATTCAATAAATTATTTAAGCTATTAGAGAATAGCATCATACATTTATTTAGGAAAATTTTAGAAGATGAAAAAAGTATTGGTTATAGGTGCAGGAGGTCAAATTGGATCGGAATTAGTGATTGCTTTAAGAAAAATATACGGAAATACCTCTGTGGTGGCGGCTGATATTAAAACAGAATGTCCAGAAATTTTAGCTGATGGTCCTTATGTTCAGATGGATATATTGAATCGTGATGCTGTTCGAAATTACGTCATTTATAAAGAGTTCGATGAGGTTTATTTGTTGGCAGCCCTATTATCCGCTACTGCTGAAAAAAACCCAGATTTCGCATGGAAATTAAATATGGAAGGTTTATTTACCATTCTTGATTTAGCAAAAGAGGGACATATAAAAAAGATTTTTTGGCCTAGCTCTATCGCTGTGTTCGGACCAACAACCCCAAGAGATTTAACTCCTCAATATACGGTTATGGAACCAACCACTGTTTATGGTATTTCAAAGCAAGCTGGTGAAAGATGGTGTCAATATTATTACAATAAATTTGGTGTGGATGTTCGTTCTATTCGTTATCCAGGATTAATATCTCATACAAGTATGCCAGGTGGCGGTACCACAGATTATGCGGTCGATATTTTTTATCATGCTAAGAAAACAGCAAGCTATATTTCATTCTTAAAAGAAGATAGCGCTTTGCCAATGATGTATATGGAAGATGCTATTAGGGCTACTATTGAGCTAATGGAAGCGCCTATTGAAAATGTGATGATTAGGTCTAGCTACAATTTAGCGGGTATTAGCTTTACTCCTTCCGACTTGGCTGCAGCAATTAAGTTTGAAATGCCCGATTTTAAAATTGAATACAAACCTGATTTTAGACAAGACATAGCGGATAGTTGGCCAAATTCAATAGCTGATGGAGACGCGCGTAATGACTGGGGATGGAGACCGAGATACGACTTACAAGAGATGGTGAAAACAATGTTAGCTAATGTAGACGCGAGTAAACTTTTTTGATTTTTTTAGATCAAGTAGACTATATGATTACTTAAGGTCTCTTAATTTAATGAATTGTGTTACTTTTTCATTTTCAATTAATACTGTGAGGTTATAGTAAACAAGTTTCCATGTATTATTTTGTTTTTCTAAAATGCCACTGCCTCTACATTCTCGCATCCATGTTTCAAGTGATTCATCAAACCATGCTGTGTTTCCATCGCTTGAAAAAACCCAATTTCGTTTTGAGGGCTTAAAATCCCATGCTTTTCCTTTATCAAAATAAGGTTTGCAAAATGAATAAAAAGTTTCTTTTTCCCATCGTTCCTTAGGATCTGTTCCAAGAAATACAAAGTGATCTCCCATCACGTTAAAATAGGAAGTGAAGTTAGCGCTAGCGGCATCTTTGTGCCATTGGTCGATTATTAAATTTAATGGTGTTTCTTTTTGTGATAAAGCAGGTGTGAAAAACAAGGATATATATATAAATGAGTATAAAACGAATTTCATATTATGGTAAATTAATCAAAAAGTGATGGGTTTATATAAAAAATTACTTCGCATATTTGGCCCATTTTATAATTACATTTGGGTTTATTTAAAAAGTTTTTTTGTTAAAAGTAATAAATTTGAATAGTAACGCATAAAATCTTCTTAATTTTGTTAGTAGTGAATTAATAACTCAAATCATAATACTAAAATAAAAACGATGTATCCATTAGAATTAGTTACACCAATGAAGCAAGATCTTGTTAATGCAGGATTTGAACAATTAATTACTCCAACGGATGTAGAATCTGTAATAAATGAAACAAAGGGAACTTTGTTGCTAGTTGTAAATTCTGTTTGTGGTTGTGCAGCAGGAAATATGCGCCCAGGGGTTAAACTATCCTTAAATGGAGATAAAAAACCAGCAAAATTAACTACTGTTTTTGCTGGTGTAGACGCTGAAGCAGTCGCTCAAGCAAGAAAACACTTTTTGCCGTATCCTCCATCATCACCATCAATTGGTCTTTTTAAAGATGGCGAATTAGTTCATTTTATTGAAAGACATCACATTGAAGGTGGAACAGCTCAAATGATAGCTGAAAACCTTCAAGAAGCATACAACGAATTTTGTTAATTTAGTTTCAAATTAGTAAGCATTAGAAAGTGGGGGATTCGCATTCCCCCTTTTTTAATTTACTGTTCTTTATTGGTTAAGTTTAACTTTTGTCATGCTAACTTACCCAAGAATCCATTTTATTCTTTTATAGATCATGTTCATTGATTCGCACACTCACTTATACTCTTCTCAATTTGATCAAGATAGGGATGAAGTAATTTCAAGAGCTTTATCTGTTGGTGTTAACCTGTTTTTACTTCCTAATATTGATGAAAGTTCAATAGAAGGAATGCATGCCCTAGAAGATAAATATCCGAATCACTGTTTTGCAATGATGGGGCTTCATCCTTGTTCTGTAGACTTAGAATGGGAATCGGTATTGCATAATTTAAAAAAACATCTTGATACGCGTTCCTACATTGCCATTGGTGAAATAGGAATCGATTTATACTGGGATAAAACTTTCCTAAGCGAGCAGAAGCGCGCTTTAGGCACACAATTAGAATGGGCAAAGGAAATGGGTATTCCTGTGGTAATTCACGCGCGCGATTCTTTCAATGAGATTTTTGAAGTGATTGATATTCATAATGATGAGAGATTAAAAGGTGTTTTTCATTGCTTTACTGGTTCGATTGAAGATGTACATAAAATAAAAAGTTATGGGGGGTTTTTATTTGGAATTGGCGGAGTAATCACGTTTAAAAAGTCAACACTTTCTCTCATTGTAAAAGAAATCGGCTTAGATGGATTAATATTAGAAACGGATTCACCTTATCTAGCTCCTTCGCCACACCGCGGAAAAAGAAATGAAAGTGCATACATTCCTTTGATCGCCTCAAAATTAGCTGATGTTTTTGAAGTCTCTGAAATTGAAATTGCGCAAATTACTTCACGAAATGCAAAGCAACTTTTTCAACTTTAAAAATCATTAGATTTGTATATGAAAAAACCAAATGTACTTATCATTTACACTGGCGGAACGATTGGAATGGTGAATGATCCATTAACTGGAGTTCTAAGGGCTTTTAATTTTGATCACTTATACCAACAAATTCCAGAAATAAAACGATTAAATGTAGAAATTCAAACAACCTCCTTTGATAAGCCGGTAGATTCTTCAGAGATGAATCCAGTTTATTGGGAACAAATTGCACAAATTATTTTTGAAAACTACGATAAACACGATGGATTTGTTGTTCTTCACGGTTCAGACACAATGGCTTATACTGCTTCAGCATTAAGTTTCATGTTGCAGGGGCTCACAAAACCAATTATTTTGACGGGCTCACAGTTGCCTATTGATGAAATTAGAACTGATGGTAGAGAGAATGTACTAACATCGATTGAAATTGCGGCAGCTAAAAACGAAGACGGAACGGCTAAAATTCAAGAAGTAGCTATTTATTTTGAAAATAATTTATTCAGGGGTAATAGAACTACTAAAATATCTGCAAATGCTTTTAAAGCATTTAGTTCTCCCAATTTTCCTTCGCTAGCAACTGCTGGGGTGAAAATCAATTATGAAAACTCACTTAATGCTCAATCATCCGATTTTATGCTTCAGTCTGTATCGGATAAAAAGTTAACTCTTTTTAAAGGATTAGATAATCGTGTTGCTTTACTTAAAATTTTTCCGGGTTTTAATGCAAATATCTATAAAAGTTTGTTTGACATAAAAAAAATTAAGGGAATTATACTTGAAACCTTTGGCGCTGGAAATGCTCCTACGGATTTGGTTTTCGATGAATTGATAGAAAAATACATTCAAGAAGGGGGAGTTGTTTTAAATATCACGCAGTGCAATAGTGGTGGTGTTCAGCAAGGACTTTATCAAACAAGTTCATTTTTTCAAGAAGTTGGGGTTGTTGGTGGAGGAGATTTAACAACAGAAGCTGCTATTACGAAATTAATGCATGTGCTTGGTAATTCGGATGATAGACAACATACAATTCAATTGATGACCCAAAATATTGTTGGAGAAATGTCTCTTTAATTTCTAATTTGTTAGAAATCATAAGTGTTACATCAAAAAAAGCTCTATTTATAAAAGCGTTCATGTTATTTTTTAGTACTTTCGTACTGCTTTAAGGAGAGGTGTCCGAGTGGCTGAAGGAGCACGCCTGGAAAGCGTGTATGCGCGTAAGTGTATCGAGGGTTCGAATCCCTCTCTCTCCGCTGAAAAAAAAGTCCTATCAATTGATTTTAAACTAGTTAGGACTTTTTTATTTCCCGTTAGTCCATATTTAGTCCGCCGATTGTTTGATTTTCACAAAAAATGGAGTTCCTTCAGACGATACAGTCAATCGTTTTATTTCAGGAATTGATCCAACGAAATTTGAACTTTGTTTTATAAATTGGGCAAGCTCATTGTCGGAATCTTTTAAAAGTGAAGTAATCGCAATTGACAGAAAAACGCAAAAAGAACGAGGTCAGATGAGATGCCGTCATCCGTTCATATTGTAAGCGCATTTGGGAATTGAGAATAAATTATATTGTTTACTGGACGCGGAATTCAAAGAAAATCAATCAAGAAAAAGAAATGGGAATGCTCCTCAAAATGATTCGTCCGTTTTAAAAATTGCTTTGAATTTATTATAAAATGAGGGTTAATGGATAAAGCAGTAAAACAAGGTGTTCAAGGGAAAAGAATTAAAGCTGGATGGGACAATAGTTACCTTTTTAGAATTTTAAATGTAAAATTCTCAATTGCCATACCTTTAGGTAAATCTTTTTTTAGAACGTTTTTTCTTTGTAGTTTTGCACTATAAATTATAAAAATAAGTGTATGAAAATTGAAACTAACAAAGTTGTATCCTTAAATTACAAGTTGACCAATCATTCCACCGGAGAACAAATTGAAGAAACCACTTCTGACAATCCAATGGTATTTCTTTATGGAGTTCAATCAATTATTCCTGAATTCGAAAAACAAATTTCAGGAAAAACAGCAGGAGATAATTTTAATTTTTCAATTGAAAG
>CAMDGH010000015.1 GCA_945897755.1 Chryseobacterium gleum
AAAAAACACACCTGCATAAAATGTAAGCAAAGCAGAAGCTAAGGTGTTTTTGTAAAACAACAAGGTAACAAAAGCACCAATCATAATTCCAAATTCTAAGGCAATAAACATCGTGCCAACTCCAACACCTCTCCTTTCTGGATTTGATAAATCTGCCGTCCATGCAAATAAGGCAGGACTATTAATCCCAGTAGCACAGCCAAAAAAGACAGAGGAAAGCGTAAACATCCACCAATTGTCCGATTGAGTCAATAAGCACATACTCACAATTAATAATAAAACACCATAGAAAAGCGTTTTTTCTCGACCGATTCTATCGGATAATTTACCCGTAAAAAAGCGTATTATAATTGTCACAAGGACATAAAAAATAAAAAACCATCCTTTATTAGCGATACCCAGCATAGGAGCCAAGTCAGGTGATAGTACAAAAACTAAACCTGAAGAGGTAGAAGTTAACAACATAACAATTGCGGGTGGTAGCACGGCCCTATCGACGATATCTGTCCATTTTAACCGAAGAATAGCAAATGTAAAAGGTTTAATAATAGTTAAGCTTTCTTTAACTTTAACAATAAAAAACAACGAAATAATGGCAGAAAAAGAAGACACTAAAAATAAGCCGTCAATGCCAAAAAAAGAAAAAATAAATGTACTTGAAAGTTGACCTAATCCAATTCCAATCGAAATAAAAGTACCCCAAACCCCCATTCCTTCTCCCCTTCTATCAACAGGTAAAATATCAGAAACCATTGCTGTTGCAGCAGTAGGAGTAAATCCAACACTAAACCCATGTAAAAAACGAAGTACCAAAAAAAGAAGTACACTTAAATGAATCAAATAGGAAAATGAAGCAATGACACAAAGAAAAAGTCCAAAATAAACGATTCTTTTACGCCCTATTACATCAGAAATTTTACCTGAAAACGGCCTTGCAATTGCAGCAGAAATTGTAAAAAAAACAATGATTAAGCCCTTATATTCTCCTCCTCCTATCAGTGTTAAATATGAATTTAATTCTGGAAGAATTACATTGAAGCTAAACATAAAGAATAGCATAGACAATGAAAGTAACCAGAAAGAACTTGAGAATGATTTCAGCATGCTATTTAAATTAAAAAATCCCCTCCAAAGTTGGAGGGGATCATCTATACACTAATGTGTTTCTTCTTTTTTCTCTTTTTCTTCTTCAGGGTCTGGAAGAAATAATTTAGGTTCATTCTTTTTTCCTTGTAAATGATCTAGCATATCCTCTAATTGAGAAATCGATAAACTCTTAGCAATGATTTTTTTATCCTTATCTAGAACGAAAACTTTTGGTGTCGAATATACGTCATATGTATCGTGATAATTCAATGAACCAATCGTAGTTTTTTCTAGAAGCCTTATTAATTTTTGTTGATTATTAGATGTATCTTGAGCTTGTTTGAATAGTTTTTCAGTTAAGCCAACATTAATAAATGTTAGCTTATTATCTGAAATAAATTTTTTCCATTTCAAGTAATCATCTCCTACAGCTTTACCAACAGAAAATACCGAAATATTTCTATTCTTAAATTTCTTCTCATAAAGTTCACCTAACTTAGGTGTTTCTTTTTTACAATGACCACATTCTGGATCCCAGAAATAGAGTATTGTATAATCCGATTTTAAACTATAAAAATCTTGAAACACCTCATTTGTATCATTGAGAATTAAGTTTGGGGGTCTAACTCCTTGCACTAAATTTTTATTTACCTCAACTTTCTTACAAAGCTCTTTTAACTTACTCTCTTCCATCCAGGTAATTGAAGATTTACCTTTACTCGATTTCTGACAGTAATACTTTTGTCCCATTAATACAAATACTTTATCCATCCCCATAATATTTGACTTTTCGTAGGTTGAGGTAATGTGAATCAAACAATACTTATACATTTCTGAGGCAGGATTTAATTGATCCATAAAACGAAACGCATACTTAACTACGGTATCAGGATGTGGAATTAACATATTATTACTGAAAAAATACTCCAATTTATTATGGAAAACAGGCGTATTCAATAATCGATCATCTAGTAAATCAATATGATCAAAATAATGATCTCTAAAATAATGATAGGTAAAATTTGAGTCAATCAAAACACCGTTATTGTCTCTTGGTGAATTAGGCACATCAACATCAACTGACATCTTAACAATTTTACCAACAAGTAAATCCAAATTACTATTCGCTAATTCCAATTGAAATTGCTTTACCTCTTTAGTTATTTGCTCAAGCTCTGATGAAATTATTTTATATTCTGGATCGTCTTTTTTTATTTTTGAAATACGATCTCCTTTTTCCTTAGCTATTTTTTGTTTTGAAGCCATGAATTTTACAAAGCCAAGAAAAACTTGATTTTCTTTTGATTTTTTAACAATCATATTATTTATAAAATCAGGTCCTTTTGTCTCTATATACACCTCTTCATTATTGAAAATAAAATCGAAATAACGTTGACCAGGAAGTAAAATAGCCATTACACCTGGCTTCTGTTTGGCACAATCAAATTCAACAAGTCCTTTTTTAATTTCTGCTGTATCAGCATAATACATACCTTTCCCATAGTATTTCACTAAAAAAACAGTAGTATCTTTTTCACCCGTAATCTTCAATTTTATCTTTTGAGCATAGGTAATTGAAAACAATGTTAAAAAAGAGAATGAGAGAAACATTTTTTTAATCGAATTCATACACATTTTTCAATAAATTTTAATAAAAACATTTAAATTAAACTATTTCATTCTTTCCTTATTTTAGCCAAAAAAAATAGACATAATCGATAATAAGAAAAGTTAATCTATGTCAAGCAAAAAGTATACCTAACATGATTGACGAACAAATTTATAAAAAATAAATTCTAAATCATGTTAATTATTCTAAAATTGACGAAGGACCGATTTACGTACAGTAGCAATTGAAAAATACATTATCGATATAAATAATACAAAAATCACGGTAAATAAAACGGTAAGAGATTCGCCTTCTAGCACTAAGCCACTTTCGAGAAATACATTAGTTAAGTATGCATTGATAAAATAAAAGGAAAATAACCCAAAAAAGACCACAATTGAAATAAATAAAAAAGCAAAAAAGACAAAAGGTGAAACCAATTGCTTCAATCCAAACCCAAGTCTTAACAAGGTTCGTATTTCATACGAATTAATAGCAATTACTAGCTGGAAGTATTGAATAAGACCTAGCATACTAACACAAAAAACCATTACGGAAATAACTAATACCAGAAAAATCATAACCATCAAAACACTTTTAAGTCGTGCAGTAACAAGCTGATTCTTTTTGGTTTCAAAATGATGTTTGGTTATAAAGCTCTCTAGTAATCCAAACTTTCCTTTGAAAGAAGCAATCATCAACTGATTAACTTTTTCATTACGTGGGTTTCCAACCTCTTTCTTTCCAAAATCCATAAAACTTTCAGGAACTAAAATCGAAGAAAGCTCATTTGTAAATCCAATGATTTTTGCACGAAACGCATAACTCTTTTGTTGTGAAGCGATGGTCAACCTAAAGGTAACCGCTTTTATAATATCATCAGAAACCTGAGGCATTCCCGAAGAAGCCATAAACGTATTGAGCATTACCACAAAATCACGGGGTAACACAATTGGAACAATTGAATCGGAAGGATTCCACTCCCAATCTGCCATCTGCACATCCAAAAAATCCAAAGGAACAGACTGAATGAAGACATCAGATCGAAAATAAGGAATGATCGGATCATTTGACTCAATCACAACTCCAAAATTATTACATTGAATCGGCTCAACAACCTTAACACAAGGCTCTTTACGAATCGCATTAATTTCATTTTCAGTAAAAAAAGACGATCCTAAGCTAAGCGAAGTGGCAGTAGCAATTTCCTTTTGGATAATTAAAGTGTCATCACGCATCACCTCAGATTGCTCCCCCCAATTAGATAATTTAATTAAATAACTAATCGACAAAATAACGAACAATACACCTATCGTACTTGCTAAAAAAGCAAGGAATAACTGAAGCTTATTTTGATTTTCAAATAATAACTTCCTTAAAATGGCATTCATTTTCATGTAGGATATTTTTAAAACTATGCTTATTCGTTTTTAAATCTGAATCATTCTATGAGATTCTAACTCAACGATGCCATCCAATGAAGTAACAATCATACCTGCCTTATTTTTCTTAAGTTGATTGTGAATTAACGAACTGCAAATTAATCGATTGCCTTCATCTAAATGAGAAAACGGTTCATCCATAAGCAAACACTTAAATGGTTGTATAAGAGCTCGAAGTATCGCCACGCGCTGTTGTTGCCCCATAGAAAGCGTTCCACAGATCGCATTTCTTTTATCTTGAAGTCCAACAATCGACAGCCAATCTTCAAGTTCATCTAACAATACAGTTGAATTCAAGGTAAATTTAAGCATCAAATTTTCTATAACCGATATCCTAGAAAACAACTGTAAATCTTGGTAAACAACTGAAACAAAATCTCTCCTAAACAATTGCCATTCTTTCATTCCAAACAAACTAATGTCTTTTCCATCAAAGTAAACTTTCCCTGTAAAATCCTTACGAGTACCCGAAATAATTCCTGTTAATGTCGATTTACCACGACCACTAACAGCTTTGATCAAAACATACTCCGAGGGATTAATAACCTCCTCTCTTCCCCATAGAGAAATTGGTTCATGGTTCATCGAACTCAAGGGGAAAGGCATAACCTGATCAAATAAAATTTTCATAACACTATTTTCAACCTGTTTAACACTTCAATTAACTGATCTTTTACCATTTCAGAAGACAACCAAAGCGCTTCCTTATCCCTTCTAAACCACGTTAACTGTCGTTTGGCATACCTTCTTGTATTTTGTTTAATTAACTCAATACTTTCAGGGAGAGTCGATAATCCATCTAAATAATGAAACAACTCAGAGTAGCCAACTGTATTTAAAGCTTGATAAGCTCTATAAGGAAGAACAGAAACTACTTCATTAAGCAATCCTTGCTTCATCATTTTATCTACCCTTAAATTAATTCGCTCATACAAAACCACCCTATTTAAATCGATCGTAAATTTTATAAAATCAAACATTCTATCCGTTTTTTGATGAGTTAAAAAGGATGAATATTTTTCTCCCGTTGAACGAATAACTTCCAAAGCACGAATAACACGCATTGGATTTTTCAAGTCTGTAATCATCGCTTGTTCAGGATCCTTTCGTCTAAATTCTTCAACCAAAACAGCTAAGCCATTTAATTCCAACTCACTGGCAAGTTCAATCTTTACTCCTTTATTTACAGGAACATCATCTAACCCTCTGCAAAGCGCATCAATAAAAAGTCCTGAACCACCACACAATACAATGTATTCTTTTGTCTTGAACTCTTTTTCCAATAAAGGCAAGGCCTGCTTGACATACGAAGCGGCCGTAAGAGAATCAGTTAAAAAATGGGAATCAATAAAATAATGAATAACACCATCCTGTTCTTCAAGCGAAGGCTTTGCAGTTCCAATCGCAAGTTCTTTGTAAAATTGACGCGAATCAGCTGAAAAAACAACGGTATCTAATGCTTTTGCCAAACTAACCGACAAAGCTGTTTTACCACTTGCAGTTGGTCCTTGAATAACAATTAACTTTTTATTAGCTGCGTTCATAGTAAAGTAAAATTAAGGAAATTAAATAACACCTATTAAAAAATCTATTATTGATTAAGCTACCTAAAATCTATAATTGGATTAGATAAAACTTCAAAGGGTAAAAACATCAGTCAAATTAACGTTATACCAAAAATAATCAATCTGAAATACTATTTTTGTAGCCTTTAGACAATGCATGAAAAAAATTCAAGACATTATTTTTACGTTTCTAGACATCTTTTACCCTTTATTTAATCGGTTTTTTGATAAGCAAACCTACCACTACCTAGCTTGTGGTGGAGGAAACACAGCCTTAGGACTCGTACTTTACTTTATTTTTTACCATTTTGGAATCAATAAGCAAAATGTAAATCTTGGCATTATCATATTAACTCCTCACATCGCATCATTTTTCTTCTCCTTTTTAATCACCTTTCCAATTGGGTTTATTTTGAGTAAATATGTAGTTTGGAATGAGAGTTCGCTTCCTGGAAAAGATCAATTCAAAAGACATTTTAGCTTTGTAGTACTCAGTGTTTTTATGAATTATGGATTATTAAAACTATTTGTAGACTATTTTAATTGGTGGGCAATGCCTAGTCAAGTTCTTACCACAATTATCATCGTAATAGTTAGTTACGTAACTCAAAAACATTACTCTTTCAAATCATAAAAAAAAATCAGTATATTTGATAAACCATTTTAAGTTTTAAACTTAACTACTGAAAAAGAATGCAACCTTTAAAAGAACAAAAATTAACAAAATTATATTACTCAATAGGAGAAGTTGCTGCATTTTTTCAAGTTAACGCTTCCTTAATTCGGTTTTGGGAGAAAGAATTTCAAGTAATCTCCCCTAAAAAAAACAGAAAAGGAAATCGTTTATTTTCTCCTAAAGACATTGAAAACATAGAAAAAATATACCAATTAGTAAAAGTTCGAGGATTCACATTAGAAGGAGCTAAAAACGCATTGAAACTAAAAGATGAAGTGATACTTGAAATTCAAAAAGAAAAAGACAAAGACAAAGAAGAAAAAACAAATAACGAACGTGTGATTGCCGTTTTAGAAAAGCTAAAAATTAGACTCTTATCTCGTTCAATACATTAAGAAACTGTTTTTATTCTCATTTTTTAGCACCTCTTATTTTTCCCCACTTAAATTCAGATCATTGTATAGTCTGTTCAAATATTCCAAAGAGTCAATAATTTCAGTATGAGTGAATTCTTGATTAGTTATTGATTCCCCAATGGCAATTAACAAGACCCCTTTAATTTCCCCATTTTTATTTTTTTTATCATTCAACATCAAGTTTAGTATTTCCGTTAGCAATTCACTTGACAAATCCAACATCTCATAATTCTTGACAATTACTCGTTCAATTTCAGAAAATTCAGTAAGGGTAATGTAATTTCTTTTAAATGAAATAAAAGATTCAGCTAGCATACCTAAAACAACAGCATACCCATGAGAAATAGGGTCTTTCTCCATAAAATACGATTCTAATGCGTGACCAATCGTATGTCCGAAATTTAATTTTTTCCGTAAATCTACTTCAAAAGGATCTTCTAAGACAATGTTATTTTTTATAGAAACAGAATCGTAAATAAATTCATCCTTCATTTCTCTGGCAACATCATCCATTTTCTTAAGTTCATTCCAATGATTTTCACTCACAACAAGACCATGTTTTAACATTTCGGCAAAACCGCTGTATATTTCTCCATCTGAAAGAGTTGTCAAAAATGAACTATCAATAAAAACAGCTTTCGGATCAGAAAAAACACCGATTACATTCTTATACCCATTTAAATCAACCCCCGTTTTTCCTCCAACAGCAGCATCAACCATCGCTAAAAGTGTTGTAGGAATATTAATAAAATCAATGCCTCTTTTAAACAAAGAAGCCATAAATCCACCCATATCAGTGACCACCCCGCCACCCAGATTGATTACAACAGCTGATCTATCAATATTAAACTCTATCCAAGTTTGCCAAACCTGCAAACAAACATCCATGACTTTATTATCTTCACCTTCTGGGAGTAAAACCACTTCTGCATTTGATAAAAAATCAAAAGAAGTAATCAAATACTCCAAACAATGATCGTTGGTTAACTCATCCACTATAATGATTTTTCGAGCATCTTTATAATTAGAGATCATAAAGGATTCGAATGATGAATCTCCCAAAGAACCAATTTCAATCGAATAATTTGTTGCTTCAATTGTATAAATCATATTAAAATAAATTATAGTTATACAAAATTAACATATTATTTTTGTAATACGATAAAAAAGATTCCTTGAAAATTGAATATACTAAAAATGGATTTAATTTTACACTATGAATAAATTTGACAATACAGAAATCGCTTTCAAAAGCAAATCAAATAAGGATTTAAACCGTGCTTATTGGCTATTCAAAATCATAGGGAATCCTAAAGTTGTATCCTTCGGAAAATGGGCCACCACCATTGCGTTAAAACTTCACCTTCCTATAAACGGCATCATTAAAAAAACAATTTTCAAACAATTTTGTGGAGGTGAAACCATCGAATCATGTGCAAAAACAACTCAAGAACTTTACGAATATGGAATAGGAACAATTCTTGATTATTCTGTTGAGGGCAAAACAGATGAATCAGATTTTGAACAAACCACAGACGAAATTATTGCTACCATAGAAACGGCTAAAGGCAATAAAGCAATCCCATTCGCCGTATTCAAAGTAACAGGCATAGCAAATTTCTTTCTGTTAGAGAAAGCAAATGACTTAGGAAATATATTAAGTACCGCTGAAAAAATCAATTTTCAAGGAATTGAAAGTAGGATTGAAAAAATATGTCTTGCTGCTTCAACAAACAACATCCCGCTATTTATCGATGCGGAAGAAAGTTGGATACAAGATACTATTGATCGTTTAGCAACATCCATGATGACTAAATACAATACTGAGAAAGCCATTATCTTCAATACAATACAAATGTATCGTCATGATAGACTGGACTTCCTTAATACTGCAGTTTTAAATGCAAGACAACACGGATACCATTACGGTGTAAAACTAGTACGTGGCGCCTACATGGAAAAAGAACGTAATCGAGCACAACATAAAAACTACCCTTCGCCTATTCAATTAGATAAAACAGCATGTGACAATGACTACAACAAAGCATTATCGTTTATCATAGAAAACATAGATGTAATGGCAGTGTGTGCAGGAACGCACAATGAAGAAAGTTCGCTTTTACTTACGGAATTACTAGAAGTTAATCGCATTTCAAAAAATGATAGTCGTATCTATTTTGCTCAACTGCTAGGAATGAGTGATCACATCACCTATAACTTAGCAAGCCAAACGTTTAATACAGCAAAATATGTACCTTACGGTCCTATTCGAGAAGTACTCCCTTACTTATTAAGACGAGCAGACGAAAATACTTCAGTGGCCGGTCAAACAGGAAGAGAACTGTCTTTACTTAGCCAAGAGAAATCAAGAAGAAAAAAACAGATAAATTGATGACAAAAAAAATAAACGCGCACAAAAAACAAGTTTCTGCAAGCTATAAAAAATCACTTATTATTGTTTCAATTCTGATTACAGTAAATCTACTTTGGTATTTACTCATTGATAATGATCAATCTACCTCCATAACATTAGCGATAATAAGCCCTATTTGTTACGGGATATTGTATTTTCTATTCAAAAAAATAAGAACAAAAAACAAAATTAAACCTTATTTAACGATTCCGGTAATTTACACCATATTCAGTTTAGTTTGGTATTTCGGATTTTCTTTTTTCGATGCAAACCCTACAAATATTTTCACAAGCAATTCAGATGTTAATTTATTACCAACTGAATTCAAATCAGAAAACCCGAATTATATCTTAATTCAAAAGCTCGGATTAAAACATTTCTTTCTTGATAATCCAAATTTAAGCTTACCATCTAAAACAATTCAAATACTAGAGAAAAAAATCAGGCACCAAAACAAAAATATTACAATTCAACCATCCAAAGAGAAAACATACAATATGATTATTTTTGGGTTACTATTCTTGATACAAGTGACATTAATATACCTAGTTGAAGAAGTGATTTACCCTCAAATAAAACCTCAATCAACACGCAGTCATCGTATCCGGAAATTAAATTATAAAAAACTAGAATTAACCGATTATCATGTTCAATCCGGTGACAACATTCGCATTAGATCAAAGGAAGAAAATCAACAAAACAATCCTGATGTCATGAATAAAAAAGAAAACGATTTTCCTTCCCTATGACTTCGAAGGGATAACAGAAGAATTAAAATCAACTGAGCTAAGGCCATTCCATTGTTTCAACAGTAATTCTCCATTTTCAATTACTGCAAAAGTCTGGTTATATAGCCATTCTCCTAAATTCACATAGATAGCTTCATTCAAAGGATAATGAAAAGGCAAATGTCGATGCCCATAAACGTAATAATCATGTTTATTACGAGCTTGAATTTCAATGGAGTATTGAATCAGCCATTCCTCTGACTCACCTAAAAAAAACTCATCAAGATGCCCTGTCTTAGCACGGCTTCGCTTGGATAAAAACCCAGCAAATCCAATTCCTATATTTGGGTGAATAAACGCAAATAAGGATTGAATAATTTTACTTGAGAAAATATTTTTAAGTAACTTATACTTCACATCACCTGGACCTAATCCATCTCCATGGGCAATGTAATATTTTTTTCCATGCATTGAAATTGAAAGTGGCTCACGGTGAATTGTAACCCCAAGTTCATTCGGAATATAATCGAAAATCCACATATCATGATTTCCAGTAAACCAATGCACAGGAATTCCAGCATCTGTAAATTGGGCAATTTTACCTTGCAAACGAACAAAACCTTTTGGAATAGCGTGTTTGTACTCAAACCAAAAATCAAAAATATCACCGACAAGATATAAAGCTTCGCAACTCGGAAAAATCGAATCCATCCAAGCACAAATCATTTTTTCTCGTTCTAAGCTAATCGACTTATTTGGTGCACCTAAATGAAAATCAGAGGCAAAATAGATGGTTTTTTGAAACGTTTCAGTCATTAAATTAATTTCCAAAAATGGAGTTTAACGCTTTTTCAAGCGCTTCCCCCCTTAGGTTTTTATCAATAATTTTTCCCTCTTTATCAATTAAAACAGTAAAAGGAATACCTGTAACCTTATACTGCTGAGCAGCAGAATTACTCCAACCCTTTAAATCTGAAACATGATTTGGCCATACCAAGCCATCATTTTTAATTGCCGCTAACCAAGGCTCCCTTTGCTGATCTAAAGAAACACTCATTACCGTAAAACCTTGCTTTTGATACTTATTATATAATGCAACTACGGCAGGATTTTCTCTTCTACACGGACCGCACCAAGAAGCCCAAAAATCGAGTAAAACTACCTTTCCCTTAAGGTCTGATAACTTTAAACTACTACCATCATTTTTTAATTGACTAAAATCAGGAGCTAATTTTCCAGGAGACAAAAATTCTGACTCCTCCTGTTTTGCTTTTGCTTGAAGATACATCGCTTTAACTTGATTTGCAGAAGGAGAACCATCAAATCCAGTAATAATTTGATTTACAATATCTTCGTAAGCCGTAAAATTCGTTACTGGATCAATCATATGCACAAAAGGCAATAAAGCTGGGGAATTTTTGTTGTCCGCAATATATGCTTGTTTGTAACTTTCAAAATCTTGGTAAAAGGGAGTAAAAGACTCATTTACTTCTTTTTGTTTATCTGGATGTTCGTTTAAATACGTACGAGCAGAATCTTCTTTTATTCGATAAACCTGCCATTTTGATATGAATTTATTTAAGTTTGAAGATTCATCAGAACCAACAATATTGGTATATAATGAAGGATTTTTTAAATCACTAAATACTTTAATTTCCGATTTATCCCTTAAAATTAAGTTTAAGTGACCTGAATTGCCTAGGCGAAGTACATAAACATCCTTCGAAGGAAGATTCCCTTGAATTTTAAATAAACCATCCTTTTTGATTGGAATCTTTATAAAATCTTTATACCCATTCCCTAAAAAATAGGAAATAGCAATTGAGTCAATATTCGAATTGAGTAAAGTTCCCGAAACAGAAACACTAATCTGCTGTGCATTAAGAGAGAAACTCAACAATGTGATCATTGTTCCTATTACGATAGACGTCTTTTTTTTCTTTTTCATTTTAATATACATTATAAAATTTGACTTATTTTTGATTCCAATTGGGCTCCATGTAAATTTGTTCCAACAATATCTCCTTTTTTATTCACTAAAACAGTAAACGGAATTGAAGATAAATTATACAAATTGATTAAGGGAGTCTTCCACTGCTTTAAATCACTTACGTGATTTGGCCAAGATAATCCATCGGCTTTAATTGCTCCTTTCCATGCTTCTTTATCTGAATCTAAAGAAACACTGTAAATAGTAAAACCTTTACTTTTAAACTTAGCGTATAATTTAACTAATTCAGGATTTGATTTTCTACAAGGGCCACACCAAGAAGCCCAAAAATCAATCAGAACTACACTTCCTTTCAAAGATGAGAGCGATATTGAAGCTCCATCTGGTGATGGCAAATTGATTTCAGGAGCTTTTACGTTCCCCGATTGCACTCCCTTAAATCGATTAAACCCTTCATTAATTTGCACAACTTGAATAAATAAAGATTTTGTAATCGGTGAATTTGGATAAAACTCTTTGAAAGCCAATGACACCTTTTTCAGTACATCTAAATTAGTTGAATCCCAAATATCGAAGCCCATTACTGGTGTAAGGGATGTTGAAAGGACAATATTTGCAGGATTAGAAGGTTCTTTCAACATGAATGAGCGTGCAAAATCGTCAAGAGGTTTACGAATCTTTAAAAATTGTGAAATTTGTTCCGCCTTACTCAAATGTTGAGAACCAACCATCAAAGTTGACTGCTGCATAGCAAAATCATTGAAAAGACGCATGTATTCTGTGATAGGCGCCCCCCATTTCACACCCTTAATCAATGGTAATCGTTCAAAAGTTGCATAATCAGAAATTATTTCAGCTTTTTCATTTGGTGAAATTGTTATGGGAATACTTTTAGTTCCAGTTGTACCGACAGTCAATTGATATAAGCCCATCCCTTTAACATTTCCAATAAGTTCAAAATCACCGCTTACAGAAATTGTTGTTTCAGCAATTTTAATCATTCCTTTGGTAGTCATGGACTCCAATCTAACCGGCTGGTTAGCAGCTCCCATAATCTTCCCTGAGATCACAAAATTATTAGGTAAATTGGGTTTCTCGCCTTCTTTTTTCTCACCCTCACTTGAGCAGGAAGCCATAAAAACAGAAATAAATAATAAATAATAAAAAAATCGATTCATACCTTTTAGTGTCCTATTATATTAATTCATCAAGCATCTTTCTCAGTAATGGGTTAGCTTGTTTTGGATCTGCTTTACCATTTGATATTTTCATTAACTTCCCCATTAAAAAACCGAGTAATTGCTTCTCCCCATTTTTATACCTATCAATTTCTAATGGATTTTCATCAATTACATTTAACACATATGATGCCAAACTAGTTTCATCGGAATCTTGAATAACATTTAATTCTTCTGCAATTTGAAGTGGAAGCTTCATTGGATTTTCAATTAATACAGGAAAAATCTTAGTCGCAGCAATTGAATATGAAATTTTCCCACTTTCAATCAATTCAACAAGTAAGGCAATTTTCTCAGCGGAAATAGGGAACTCTGTAATTTCAATCATATAGTGATTTAAATACCCTTTTACTTCTCCCATGATAATATTTGCAGCAGACTTAGCTAAGGAAGTATACTTTAAGACCTCCTCGTAATACAGAGCCACCTGCTTATTGTCAACAAGTATATTTGCATCGTATTCAGATAAGCCTAAACTCTCCGTATACTTAATGTATAAATCTCTTGGCAAAGCGGGCATTTCTAACTTAATTGCTTGTATTTGAGATTGATCAATAAAAAGGGGTTGTAAATCTGGCTCAGGAAAATAACGGTAATCGTTTGCAGCCTCCTTAGAACGCATTCCAATCGTAATGCCTTTAAGTGCATCAAAACCTCTTGTTTCTTGATATACCAATTCACCATTTTCAATTACATCTATCTGTCTATCAATTTCAAACTCAATAGCACGTTGGACATTTCTCATTGAATTCATGTTCTTAACTTCGACCTTAGTTCCAAAAGCTTCAGCTCCCTTAAGTCGAACAGAAATGTTTGCATCACAGCGTAAAGAACCTTCCTCCATATTACCGTCACACACGTCTAAATAACGCACTAATTTCCGAACTTCAGAGACATAATTGTATGCTTCTGTTGATGAACGAATGTCTGGTTCTGAAACAATTTCTAAAAGGGGAACACCAGCACGATTTAAATCAACTAAGGTGTCATACACATCCACATCATGTATACTTTTCCCCGCATCTTCTTCCATGTGAATTCGGGTGATTCCAACATTTTTATAAACTCCAGCATCGTCCTTTACAACAATATAACCCCCAGTACAAATCGGAGTTTTATCCTGCGTAATTTGATAGCCTTTTGGAAGATCTGGGTAAAAATAATTTTTTCTTGCAAAATATTGATTTGATGCGATATTACTATTGCATGCTAAGCCTAACTTAATCGCATATTCAATCGTTTTTTTGTTCATTACAGGCAAAGTTCCAGGATGTCCTAGTGTTACAACACTAACATTGGAATTAGGCACTGCTCCAAACTCATTTACATCATTAGAATATGCTTTTGTTGCAGTCAACATTTGCGCATGAACCTCAAGTCCAATTACAACTTCGTATTTATCTCTTTTCGCTTCCATTACTTAAGATCGAGCAATCAACTCACGAAGGATTAAAGTCATTTTAGGTTCTTGTCTCGAAGCTACTTCAATCACATCCGCAAGACTCACCTTCTTTATCTTACCTGGCACACCGAGGTCAGTTATAATCGAAATCGCAAAACAAGGAATATCCATATGACGAGCTACAATTACTTCTGGAACAGTTGACATTCCGACTGCATCCGCTCCAACAATTCGAACAAACTTATATTCAGCTGGAGTCTCTAATGTAGGGCCAGTAAGTCCTAAATAGGTTCCTTCAGCAATTCTAATATCATGCTCAGCAGCAATTTCTTTTGCTAATTTTATCATTTTTGGACAGTATGGTTCACTCATATCAGGAAAGCGAGGACCTAGTTCATCAAAATTCTTTCCAATCAATGGATTGCCTGGAAAAAAATTAATATGATCATTTAAAATCATAATTTCTCCAACAATAAAATCAGGATTTACTCCACCCGAAGCATTACTTACAAACAAACGTTCAATTCCTAAGAGCTTCATTACGCGAACAGGATAAGTAACTTTCTTAAAATCATATCCTTCATAGAAATGAAAACGCCCTTGCATAGCAACAACATTTTTTCCTCCCAACTTTCCAAAAATTAATTTACCTGAATGACTTTCAACTGTTGAAACAGGGAAGTTGGGGATATCCGTATATGGAATTTCACATTCAATTTCAATTTCATTCACCAAACCTCCTAAACCAGTACCTAATATTATCCCTACGGAAGGCTTCGTATTTATTCTACTTTGAATATAAGCAACAGATTCATTAAACTCTTGTAACATAACTTATAATTTCTTTTTTAAATTGCGCTTCATTATCTAGTTTTATATCTATCGGGATAAAAAACCAAGGAAAGTTTTTCAATTGATCTTTGAACTCTAAAAGACGCATATAATCTTTTTCTGTGGTCAACAAGATCCCCCCCTCTTTTTTTAATGATTCAAATTTACTATGAATTTTTTTAATATCACTTATTGTGAATAAATGATGATCTAAAAAAGAAATGGAATCTACTTTATAATTAGGAGCTAAATAAGCAAATAATGGTTTTGGATTTGCAATTCCAGTAACCAATAAAACATGTTTAATCAAATAATCGATACTCTTTCCTACCGAAACAAATGACCCATAGCTAATCTCAGAAAAATAAATGCGATTTTTATTAAAAGGCAGGACATCTGAAATTCGTGATTTTTCAGAATAAGATATATTAACAGGGCACTTTGATACAATTAAATAATCTGCTCTTTTAACTCCAGAAGAAAACTCTCTCAACCTTCCATAAGGCATCATATAATCCTCAGTAAATAGACGGTTATATTCTGTCAAAACGATAGAAAGCCCCGCTTTAACTTTCCGATGCTGAAATCCATCGTCTAAAATTATAGGTCCTTGATACTTCTCTCGAATTTTAGCAACTCCAAACGATCTATTTTCGCAAACAAAAACAGCGACTTTTTTTAAAAACCGTTGAAAATGAGCTAATGGTTCATCACCAATATCAGTTACCTTACAGAAATCATCCGCTTGAATAAACCCATTCGTTTTTCTTCCATAGCCCCTGCTTAAAATAACAGGATCATATTCCATCAATAAATTAGCTAAATAGGAAACATGAGGCGATTTACCAGTGCCTCCCACAGATAGATTACCAACACATATTGATTTACCCGGAATAATGATTGTTTTAATAAAATGTAAATCAAAACACTTATTTCTTAAATAGGTCACCATTCCATAAAGCAAGGCAAAAGGCACTAAAAAAAATCTAATCAATTTCATCAGTAACGATCACATTGTACATATGCATTCTTGGGAATGGTACTATCCGATGTATAGATTGCTGAAAACTCAAGCGAACCTTTTGTTTTAACACCAACTCCAGAACTCATACTCGAAAGTGTTACATCATAGCTTAACCCAAAATCCCAGCGCTTCCAATGAATACCAATTGAAGGAATAATAGCATCTAAATTACGTGCGATTCCATGCCTGTAAAAAAGTCCTGCATTGACAGAAGCTATTTTATTATTATCCATTCTTTTACGAATATGAGATCCCATCAAGAAATCATTTGATTTGTTGGTCCACATAAAAAAAAGCTTAGGTTGAATAGTTACTAACTCATTTAAAGGAAAATCACATTCAGAATAAAGGATTTTTTTCACTTTCAACCGTTCTCCTTTAGCGTCAAAAAAAGTAATTAATGGCCTATTTATATGACTTAATGAAAATCCCAACTTGGGCTGTAATTGATCTATTTTAGTAGACCATTGTCCGCCAATGGATATATCGAGTACTTTTTTTGAAGATTTTAAATTAGACTCTAGACTGGGTTTTTTAGTATTAAAATCACCCAAATTAAACTCCCATTGACTTGGAAAAGATTGATTTTCCGGATCTGTTGCTGAAGAAAGGACTCCAGTTTGAATACCTGCTCTGAAAAATTGATTACCTAATTGCTTACCGCAGCCTAACGAAAGCATCACCTTACTTGTATTCACTACATATTCTATATTGCTATTCGAAATCGTATTATATTCAGAACCTGAGAAACGATCGCTCGCAAGCATAATACCCGCATCAAATTCATAATTTTTAAGATAAAACATATGATCAAAACCGGCAATAAAAGTTGATATTGGTTGTTTCCCGATCTGCCTCCACTGATTTCTGTAATTTGCTGAAAATCTAAAATCACCTTCATGGTCACCAATTTTAGCTGGATTTAAAAGATAATCCGATGCGTAAAATTGAGATAAATGAATGTCTTGTGAATGACAAAAAGTACTAAATAAAGCCAAAAAGAAAATTATTTTTTTGCTCATCACCACATTTTCGGATTAGTAAAATACGTATTAGCCATTCTCATATATTGATCGTGCGTAAAACCACAATTACATTTAGAACTATAATAAGACATAATATTACCCACAATTGGATCATAAAATTGATTATTATTGTCCCTTTTAGTTGAAATAAACTTACAATTACCATCTACAAGATACTCAAATACATTTTCATAAGGATCTGCAGGTGTATCACAAATTAAATCACCACTCGTTTTACAATTAGAGCCATTTACAAGTTCCTCCTTAATAGAACTATTTTCAAAAGTGTGAATTAATCCAAAATAATGTCCCATTTCATGAGAAATAACCCTACTCCCAAAGGAGCTATACTTCGTTAAGACGATACCATTACTTTGCAAGTTGCAAATAGCACCTAAGCCAGCAAAACCAGCAGCATCAAGAGGATCAATTATTGAGTCAACATAATATATATTGATTACATTTTGCTGATTATATTCCTGTTGGAGATGAGCCCAATGCCCTTTATTCGAATACAATTTATTATACCTAAAGTTGTCTATGTAACGAATATCACATACTTCAAATGAAATGCAAATTTTAGCAAAAACAGCATTTAATGAATTAACATTGTCATTTATTACCTGATCTGAAATTGATGTATTACCTAAACTATCTTTTACAACATGAGCAACGACAGAAAACCTTTTATCAATACATGGTAATTTAGTTTGAATTTGTGCGTGAAAGGATAAAATAAATCCACTAAATATGGCAGATAGAAAGAATGATAAGATTTTATTGCTGTTCATTTTACAAATTTAATTATTTTTATCTTTTATTTAATTATAATTATAAGACAACTTATTTTCAAAAGAGTTGTCTTATAATTAATCTTATTTAAAAAAACATCCAATAAAAAACAATTATTTACTAATGAAATTTCTATTATTTTTTTTATTCGCTTTTGCCTATACATTTAATGCTATTTCTCAGACAGCAGATGATACAATAGGATGTGAACCAATGATAGTTAAATTTAAAAGCCCACTTTCAGAGACAAGTGTATATTGGGATTTTGGAGATAATGGCTTTTCCTCTGATTTAAATCCAAGTCATACATTTAATGAAGGCGAATTTACAGTCAAATTAAAAAAAAGTGAAACAGGCGACATCATTGGAACACTTAAGTTTTATGTTTACAAAAAACCAGTCATTTCACTTTTATTCGATAAAAGCACCTTAACAAAAGGATGTGTACCTCTAAAAGTTGGTATGGAGGCGAACATTCCTTCCACTTATCCAACACAAATTAAATTTAAAACCAATTGGACATTTGGAGATGGCTTAGAACAATTAGATCAAGATTCAACAACTCATATTTATGAAATTAATGGTGTTTTTAATATCGCAATTTCTTTAATTTCTGACATTGCTTCCTGTAACACAAATAAAATTTTCGAAAAACAAATTAGTGCATCTAATTTACCCGACACAAAATTCATAACCGATCCATTAAGTGCTTCTGCTTGTGAACCACCACTCGATATTTCATTTAATAATATAACAACTTCTAAACTTCCATTGAAATACAAGTGGATATTTGGAACTGAAGTCCAAACAACGCTAAATCCTACATCAAAGAAATACACTCAAAAAGGAGTTTACCCAGTAAAATTAATTGCTACGGATACCAATGAATGTTCGGCTGAATTTAGTAAAATCATTTCGATTGGAAAACCAAAAACAATGTTTTCCATTAATGATTCCACCTGCTTATTTTCTCCTCTTAATAAAACGAATATCATACTGAACAACACGTCAGATCCTGGAGAATACACATGGACATTTGACTCAGGAACATGTTTATTCAATAATTCAGCTGAAAATGCAAATGAACTTATCCCAATAACTTCATCTAATGAAATATCCCCCATCATTTCATTTAGCACATCCGGATATCACACCATAAAACTCACGACTAAATTAGGAGATTGTTTTAGTGATAGCATTAAAACAATCTATATTGAAGATGCAAAAATTAAAATTCATTCATCAAATACTTACTCCTGTCAAAATTCCCTTAGCTCTAATTATCACTCAACAGGAAATACTAATATTGCATCTTTCAATTGGATTTTTACAAATGGAAGCAATTTAATTTATTCCAATTTAAAATCACCAAGCAACACAACTAAACCAATCGATAGTATATACTCCTATCGAAATGTATTCCTTGTGCCTAGCCACTTATCAGTTATGACAACAGTTGGCTGCTATGCAATTGGAAATCATCATGATACAATTAGCAAAATTTGGTCACTTTTCACACCTAATGTTCATTCGGGTTGCAAAAACCTAGAAGTAACATTTGAAGATCTTTCCAACCCACACCTTAAGAAGAAGATTGAAGAATGGAATTGGAACTTTGGAGATGGTTCACCTACTTTAACAACAAAAACGAAAGTTCCTCAAACCAAACATACCTATACCAATACAGGCAAATATTCAGTTCAATTAATTGTAAAAGACGATGCAAACTGCATCGATACCTCCTACTTGATTTCAATAGCAGTAGGTGATGTTTTACCAATTGACTTCACTATGAATAAAACAAGTATTTGTAGAGGTGATAGCATTCAATTTGAACCCAACACCACCTCAAAATTTGACTTATGGAACTATAGTTCAAATAAAGAACATACTTCTCAATGCTTTAAAGAAAATAAGCAAAATATTATATTTAAAGATACGGTAGGAGTTCATGACATTACTCTTACAGGTATATTTAATGGTTGCGAATCAAAAATAACCAAACAAATTACGGTTAAAGGTCCTATTGCAAACTTTGATTACATTCTAGATTGTAAGACACCTCATAAAATAACACTCATCAATAAATCTCAAGAGGCAGATTCATGTGTTTGGCAAGTTGGTGATTCAATATTTCATTCTTTAAAAGACACCACGATTTTTGAGTTTTCCCTAAATGGAAACATAAACATAAAACTGACCTCTTTTGCTAAAAACGGATGCTTACCTGACAGCACCCAAACAAAAGTTCATATCGGAAAGATAAAAGCAGGACTATCAATTAATTCAACTGTAGAAACAAATCCAGGGAAAATACCTGTTCTAGATTCAGGGAAAAAATATGTTTTCGATGGATCATCATCAACAGACGTTTCTACTGATTGTTATCGTGGTTATTCATTTATTACAGAGAAAGGAGACCGTCCAAACACTTATTCAACTTCAAAAGACAGTTTCTTACTCACAAATCCATTATATCAATTCGTTGGAATGATTGTTAGAAATGAAAACAACTGTGTAGATACCTTAAAAAAAGAAGTATTGGTAATAAATACGAACGCATTGTTCACAATGATCGACGATAAAACGAAGAAAGATGTTGATCTTATTTGCTTACCTGCTAAAATATCCTTTACAGATAAAAGTACTTGCGATACTTCTATTGTAAAATGGTTTTGGGACTTCGGAAACGGAACAACTTCTACACTTAAATCCCCACCAATACAGGAATTCTTAATCGCTAACGGTGACTCTTTAATAATCAACTTAACCGTAACCAATTTCTTTGGATTCGTTCGTAAATACTCAGATATTATTTACGTTTACAAACCTAAAGCAATCATCACATCCAACCCTAGTGTCAACTTCGACAATAAGATTCATATTTGCGCCAACGATTTAGTTCAATTTTCAGGAACAAAAATTGATTTCTCGAAATATCCTTTTGATTACATGTGGAAATTTCCAGATGGCAATGAAAGTAAGTTTGAAAACACGAATCACACTTTTAACCTAGCAATGCCAATGCTAGAAAAAGAAGAATTAGTAAAGTTATTTTTCTCCGAGCAAGTTACTGGATGTAAAGGAGACACATCCATTGTTGTTCACATCGAAAACAAACCCATCCCGATCATTACTACTGACAAAGATAATGATGCTGAATTTTGCAATCCATTATCCATTACTTTTTCAAACGAAACATCTAAAAAACAATTAAATACAACGTCACTTTGGGATTTAGGAAATGGTGTTATATCATCAATTGATAAACCAAGTTATACTTATCCAAAAGGATTACATAGTATAAGTTTAATTTTAACCTCTCCTAATGGATGTTCAGATACTGCAAAAAAAACATTTAAAGTTTTAGGGCCTTCGGGTACATTTACATTGTCCACCAACTCTATCTGTAAAGGTGACTTAGTTTCACTTAATCTGAAAGATACAATTGACGTTGATTCATTCGTGTGGGACTTTGGCGATGGTAAAATTCAAGAAAACATAGCTCCAATAATACATCCATATAACTTTTTACCAAAAACAGGTTTTGCGACCGTAAAATTGATCGTATATGGAAAACAAAAAGTATGTCCATATGTAACAGAAAAAAAACTTGACATTAAACAAGTAATTGCAGATTTTGAAATCAAAGATTTGACATCTGGTTCCATAAATGATAGCTTAACTTGTGTTGGTGGTAATTTTAGTTTAACTAACACTTCTAAACTTGGAGATATCTTCAAATGGAGCATAAATGGTGAGCTATCTTCAAGTACAAATGCATCTACAAAATTTAAAACCCCCGGTATTTACGAAGTAATACTTTATATTGGAAATACAAGTTTAGGATGTAAAGACACTATTAAAAAGTTACTCATTGTAAAAGATAAGCCGAAAGTAAAAGCAATCTCAGATACAATATGTTTAAATCAAGGATTAATAAGCCTAGCAACAGAGGATACGCTTGACATATACAATTACAATTGGACACCTACCATTTTAACTCCGAAAAAAACAGAATACTACGTTGTTACAGCAACAGACAAACTTGACTTTTGCTCATCCAAAGATTCTACTCTAATGTTTGTAGTAAAACCATTTAATACAATTAAATGGGATACAACAATCATACTTGGAGAAAAAGTTAAACTACCAATTGACAACCAAAAAGGAATATTAACATTCACTTGGACACCACCCGATGGACTGAGCTGCTCTAATTGCCCATCTCCAATTGTTCAGCCATTAATTGATACAAAATATACCGTAAAAATCACTGACAATTACTCCTGTTTTTCTGGAGAAAGTGAATTTAACATCATTGTAAAACCAGAAGCACATATAAAACTCCCTACTACGTTTACACCAAACGGGGACAAAAATAATGACATTATTTACTTAGAAGGATGGGGAATAAAAAGTTTAACCCAATTTGAAATCTATAATCGATGGGGAGAAATGGTATTTAACACACAAAACATGGAAGAAGGATGGGATGGACATCATAAAGGAGAACTTCAAAACAATGATGTATATGCATATAAAGTAATTGCAATCTCTTGGTTTGACAAAGAAATTATAAAAGAAGGTTACATTCACCTAATGCGCTAGGATTATTTTGACAAGGAATAAGACCGTTGCAAAACCCCTAACTCATCATCGTTGAATCAAAAATTTAACATCCTCATTTACACCAGTAAAATCAGGTATTAAATTTTTAATGCGCCTCCATTTATAACTTTTGCAACGGACTTGGTATGATTATTTTTTGGTTTTTATTCGTGGGTTTTAAGAACAGATTAAATAATGATGTAATACCAAAACTACTTATAAATTGAGTCCTTATTTTGATTTTAGAAATTATAACTTAAAAAAAAAGCCACTTAAAAGTGGCTTTTTTTTTAAGTTATAATTAAGCAATATCTTGAGGAACCAAAATTCTGCCACAGTGCTCGCAAACAATAATCTTTCTTTTTGTTTTAATATCTGATTGACGTTGTGGTGGAATCTTATTAAAACAACCTCCACAAGCATCTCTATCTACAAGAACAACAGCTAGTCCGTTCTTCGCATTTTGACGTAAACGATTGTAAGCAACTGTTAATCGTTCTTCAATATTCGATTTAGCTTTCGTTGATTTTTTATTCAATACATCTTCTTGCGTTTGTGTTTCTGCAATAATTTCATCTAATTCAGCTTTTTTAACCGCTAAATCACCTTTTCTCAAATCAAATTTTACTTTAGCAACATCTAGCAATTCTTTTTTATTAGCTAAGGTAAATTTTGATTCTTTAATTCTTTTATCGTGCAATTTGATTTCTAATTCTTGAAATTCAATCTCTTTATCCAAAGATTCAAATTCACGGTTATTTCGCACATTATTTTGTTGTTCTTTGTATTTTACAATTGCAACTTCTGCATCTTTCATTGCATTTTTTCGATCTGTTGCATCTTGTTCGAACTCTTTTATTTCATCTTGTAACTTGTTTAATCTAGTTTCTAAACCTTCAAGTTCATCTTCTAAATCTTGAACTTCTAAAGGAAGTTCACCACGAATTGTTCTTATTCTATCAATTTCTGAATCAATTTTTTGCAATTGATACAAAGCAGCTAGCTTATCTGCTACTGATACTTCCTTTTTAGTTGCTGTTCCAGCCATTTTCTAAAAGTATTTTATAGGGTTTGTATTTAACTTCGTTATATAAAACGCAAATTTAGTAAATTTTTGTGTTAAAACACGATAAATTAAGTCAGAAGTAAATTGCTCACTTTCATAATGGCCAATATCTGCAATAATCAACTCATTATCAGCATCAAAGAACTCGTGATATTTAAAATCTCCAGTGATAAAAATATCCGCTTTTTGCACCTTAGCTTTATCAAGTAAGAAACTACCTGAGCCACCACAAAAAGCAATCTTTTTAATCATTTTACCTTGAAGATTAGTATGTCTTATCACCTCGCAATTAAACGCTTTTTTAAGGTGATTTAAAAAATCAATCTCTGACATTTCACTATCTAACTCTCCAATCATTCCACTTCCTTCAATTCCCAACTGATTACTCAATAAGACAATATCGTGAGCTACCTCTTCATAAGGATGACTCTCCTGCATCGCTTTTATCACAGCAGCTAAGTTGTATTGGCCTACAATTACTTCAATTTTTAGTTCATTCACAAGCGATCTCTCCCCTATTTCTCCCTCAAATGGATTAGCACCAATCATAGGATTAAACGATCCTTCACCCAGGGATGAAAAACTACACCCTGAATAATTTCCCAATGTACCCGCACCTTTTTCGAAAAGCGCATTAAGGACAAGCGCTTTATATTCGAGTGGAACAAAAACTGAAAGTTTATACAATTGAGATGGAATTGGATCCAAAATACGGGGATTTAGAACTCCTAATCGATTTGCAATTTCCTTATTCACCCCTTCCAAGGAATGATCCAGATTAGTGTGTATTGCATAAATTGAAACACCATTTTTAATGGCTTTCAACAAAATCCGATCTAGGTATGAATCATGAGTTATTTTTTTTAATCCTTTAAAAATAATCGGGTGATGAGATATTATTAAGTTGGCACCCAATAAAATGGCTTCATCTACAACTTCTTCAGTACAATCCAATGAAATCAAAGCTGCATTTACAGCATCATCTTTATTGCCTATAAGTAATCCGCAATTATCAAATGATGCTTGCAAACTTAAAGGATAACAACGTTCTAAATAAGAGATAATATCGTATATTCGCATAGCTTTTTTTTTCAAAAATAACTCGATTTACACTATAATGAAACCATTTACACAAAACAATTCAATATACTGCAAAAAATCGGTCTTATTCACCTTGTTTTTTGTATGTTTTAATTCGGTCTTTTTTGGTCAGGACACATTGTCAATTGCTGAAAATGATTCTTCAAACATCAGCAAATTAAGTAAGTACAAATCTAAACGGTTTGCAGCCAACTATCTACGTATCGGAGATACATACTCCGCCATACGCTATTACGAAAACATAATTTCAAAAACTGAAAAAAGCGATAAAGAAAAATATATTTTAGCTAATTTATACCTGAAAACAAGAGATTACAAAAAAGCAGAAGTCCTTTTTCAATACTTTTCTGAAAATCTTGCCTCAGCATATCCTGAATCTCAATTTATGTATGCGCGCATGTTGAAAGCAAACCAAAAATACTCCGAAGCAAAGGTTCAATTTAGTGCCTTTTCAAAACTAAAGTTTTCAGCTCATCAAAAAGAAGAACTCCAATTAAAAAAACAAACGAAAATTGAGATTAGCTCTTGTGACATTGCTTTAAAGACAATGACAAACGAAAATGAATATGCTATTTCACACCTAAACAAAACAATAAACACTCCTTTTATTGAATCTTCTCCTATACTCATTGACTCATCATTCTTCATCTACATATCCACAAACATTGACTCCCTCAAAAAATACCCACTAAACAATCCTGATTCAATTCCATTTCGGAAAATAATGGCTGCAAAAATGATTGATTCAACATGGAATAATGCAAAACCAATGTCGTTTCCGTTCAACAATGAATTTGATATTCATAATATGGCTTTAAATCCTTCAAAAAACAGACTGTATTTCTCCAAATGTTTAAGAACAAAAGATCATAAAATAATCTGTGAACTTTGGATTAGCAACCTCGTAAACAATGTTTGGGAAATCCCTGTAAAATTAGAAAATCAACTCTCCATTCCCTCATACACTTCAACAATGCCAACTGTGGGACTCGACAAAAAAAAGAAGGAAACTGTCTATTTCTCTTCAAACAGACCAGGTGGTAAAGGAGGAATGGATATATGGTACTCTTCTTATGATGAAAAAAAGAAAAACCATTCAAAACCAAAACACGCTGGAAAAAAAATAAACTCTCTTAAAGATGAATTAACTCCCTTTTACGATATCCACCACAACAGCCTTTATTTTAGTTCTTCTAGTTTTGGTGGTTTTGGTGAATTAGATGTTTTCAAAAGTATTGGAGTAGAAAATACATGGAGTGCTCCAGAAAACATAGGGGCATCAATAAACACTGGAGCTGATGAACTTTACTATACGCAACAAATAAGTACCACACAAAAAAACGGGTTTTTCATCTCAAATAGAGTTGGTGGAACAAATTATGCAAACCCTACCTGTTGCGACGACATATATGCATTTAAAAGCAAAACCTTTGTTGATTTCCTCGCTTTTGGAAAACTGACAGATGGAAATGATAGCATCCCTGTAAAAAAGGCAAGTAAAACTCCTTTAGATAGTGTTAACATTTCTTTATTTGAACTTAAAAATGATACAACCTTCCTTGTACAATCAACAATATCAGATATAAATGGACTTTTCAATTTACATATAGAACACAAAAAAGCATATCGAATTTCCTATGAAAAAATAGGTTACCTTACAAAACACATCGATTTTAATTCAGAAAAAGGACCACCCCACAACATCGATCTTTCCACATTTCTTAAAGAACTGCCTAAAGGTTCTATTGTAATAAGTAATATCTATTACGAAACAGCTAAAGCAACACTAACAAATGAATCCATTGAAAGCTTAAATAAAGAACTTGTTTCATTACTCCTTGAAAATAATCACCTCATTATTGAAATAAGTTCTCATACAGACAATGTAGGTTCAGATCGCTCAAATCAATCACTTTCTCAGGCGCGCGCAGAAAGTGTCATAGAACATCTCATCAAAAAAGGAATAACAAAGGAGAGATTGATTGCGAAAGGATATGGTGAATCAGTTCCAATCTCAAGTAATGACGATGTAAATGGGCGTCAAAAAAACAGGCGTACCGAATTTAAAATAATCGGTTATTTAAAAAACATCGATATCAATTACGAAGATTAAAAAAATCTAAAATCAAAATCCTTCAAAAATACCTAATCCAAAAAGTGCAAAATCATATTTTACGGGATCACTTGGGTCTAATGCTCTTAAATTCCCATCTAATTCACTAAGGGCTTTTACATCGTTTTTACCCCTTGAAATAAGGCCAAGTTTACGTGCTACATTTCCGCTATGAACATCTAGGGGGCATGATAACTTTGATGGTGAAATATCCCAAATCCCAAAATCAACACCCGCATTATCTTTTCGACATAACCACCTCAAATTCATATTAATTCTCTTTGCAACACTACCTTTATTTGGATCTGCTACATGTTTTCTAGTACGGATAGGGTGTTCTATCTCAAAAAAAAGTTGTTTTAAAGCATGAATGGCTGGTTGAACGGAATCTTCAGTTTGATATTTTATGAAAATTGATTCTAAGCCACCATGATTAGTATAGATATGCCTTAGACCCTTTATAAAATACTTAAAATCTTCTCCATTGAAAGTCCTATGAACAAAACCTTCAAGACGTTCCAATTGATATTCTTGATGAGACATGACAAAATCATAAGGAGAATCCCCTAACAAGTCCATCATTCTATGACCATTTTTAGTAATCATTTTTCGGTTACCCCAAGCTATAGATGAGGCTAAAAAACTAGCTATTTCAACATCTTCTTTCAGAGAATACCTGTGTGGGATACTGATTGGGTCTAGCTCAATGAAGTTTTTCGTGTTAAACTCATTAACCTTAGCGTCTAAAAATGTTTTAAGTTCATCTTTACTTAAACCAAGAGATTCCATAATGAATTTAAATTTATAAGAATATACATTTCATCAAACTAATTTACAAAAACAGAGGAATGAAAGTAGTTACGCTAAAAAAATAACGCATTTAAACAGAATTAGCCATAGTGCTATTTCCTAACTAAAGCTGCAAAATCTTTAGCGAAATAAGTAAGGATACCATCTGCTCCAGCCCTTCTGATACTCAATAACATTTCAGACATAGTAGCTTCGTAATTTAACCATCCGTTTCGAGATGCTGCATAAACCATTGCACATTCCCCACTCACATTATAAGCTGTAATTGGAATTGGAAAACGTTCCTTTAAGGTATGAATCACATCCAAATAACAGATTGCAGGCTTAACCATTAACATATCAGCACCTTCAGAATAATCTAACTCAGCTTCAAGAAGCGCTTCTCTTCGGTTTGCTGGATTCATTTGATAGGTTTTTTTATCCCCCGATTTTGGAGCAGAATCTAGTGCATCACGAAAAGGACCATAAAAGGCACTCGCATACTTAACTGCATAAGACATAATACTTATATCTGAGAAATTAGCTTCATCTAAAGCTTCACGAATAAACCCTACCCTTCCATCCATCATATCCGATGGGCCAATAATATCTATTCCAGCTTGAGCTTGAGCTATGGCCATTTTAGCTAAAATAGGAAGTGTCTCGTCATTACATATTTTACCATTTTGCACTAAACCATCATGTCCATCCGAAGAATATGGATCCATCGCAACATCACTCATTAATACAATATTTGGAAATCGTTCTTTGATTTCTCTAATCGCATTCAAATAAAAATTATCACTTGCATAGCTATAGGTCGCGAATGTATCTTTTAAATGATCTTCAACAGCAGGAAATAAAACAAATTGATTGATCCCTAGTGAGATACACGCTTCTATTTCAGGTAAAAGAGTGTCTAAACTCCATCTAAAATTGAACGGTAAAGAACTAATCTCGCGTTTAACCCCTTTACCATCTTGAATAAATAGGGGGTAAATTAAATTTTCTACACCGAGTTTAGTTTCTTCAACCATAGCGCGAATAACACTATTCTTCCTATTTCTTCGAGGTCTTATCAACATAAAATGTTCTCATTAATGGGTAAAGTAAGCAGAAAATTAATTTATATTCTCAATTATTATAGCAGATGCACCTCCACCTCCATTACAAATCGTAGCAACACCATAACTTCCTTTATTTTGCTTCAAAACATTTATTAATGTAACTATAATTCGTGAGCCAGAACTTCCTAGCGGGTGACCTAAGGCAACAGCTCCCCCATTTACATTTACTTTAGAAGGATCAAGACCTAATATTTTAGTGTTTGCTATACCAACTACAGAAAAAGCCTCATTAAACTCCCAGAAATCAATATCGGACTTAGATAAACCAGCACGCAAAAGAGCTTTATCAACCGCTTTTGATGGAGCAGTCGTAAACCATTCAGGTTCATGAGCTGCATCGGCATAAGCTACAATTTTAGCCAATGGAGTAAGCTTATATTTTTCAAGGGCTTCTTTTGAAACCAAAATTAAAGCAGATGCTCCATCATTCAACTTAGATGCATTTGCAGCAGTAATAGTTCCTTCTTTATCAAAAGCTGGTTTTAACCCCCTAACTTTGTCAATGAACACATTTTTAAACTCTTCATCCTCTGAAATTATGTTAGGTTCTCCTTTTTTCTGAGGAATCGAAATCGAAATTACTTCATTATTGAAAAGTCCAGATTTCCAAGCCTCTGCAGATTTCTTGTATGAATCTAGTGCAAAATCATCTTGTTCTTCTCTCGTTATAGCATACTCCTTAGCACACAACTCTGCACAATTACCCATTGGAAGATTACTATATACATCAAGTAGACCATCTTTCGTTATTCCGTCTACAAGCGCTATATTTCCAAACTTTGTACCACTCCTTCCATTCACATAATGTGGAGTTTGACTCATATTTTCCATCCCGCCAGCAATCACCACGTGGTTATCACCACATAAAATTGTTTGTGCCGCAATCATTACAGACTTCATTCCAGAAGCACATACTTTATTTATGGTTGTGCAAGGAATATCATTTGGTAATCCTGCTTTAAGAGCAGCTTGTCTTGCAGGAGCCTGACCAACACCCGCTTGAAGTACGTTCCCTAAAAAAACTTCATCTACAGAAGAAGATTCAAGTTGAATTTTTTCCAAAGAAGCTTTTATAACAGCAGCAGCTAAATCTGAAGCTGACAATGTAGCTAAGCCACCTAAAAAACTTCCAACAGGAGTTCTTAATGCTGAAACAATGTAGATTTCATTCATAATTTTCTCAAATTATTTAATTAAAATTTATGCCAAAACTAACTACAATAATCTTACTTTTACCTAAAAATTTGACCTTTTTGATTCATTTTTTGTTAAATTTATAGCAATGAAAATAATAAGTGATTTAACACCCTGGTTATTAATACCCTTACAATTAGTATGTGTTTCACTTTCAGTTTTTCTTTTTAAGAAACAAGCTTGGCTTAGGGACGCTCCTCGATGGGTAAAGCCAACTGTTATCTCATTGCGCTCAATTAGTCTATTCCTTGTCATAGTGTTAATACTTGGAGTTTTAATAGAAAGAAAGGAAATAGAATATCAATCACCCTCCTTAATCGTCGTCGTCGACAATTCTCAGTCTATGATTAACTATCCTGACAGCGGTTTTGTTCAGAAACGTATAAAAGAAATACAAAAAAAAATAAAGGATGAAAACGCTTCTTCCATGAAGATAAGTTATTTAACAATAGGAACATCGCTTAACACATCTTCTTCATATGACTTCAAGGACTCAAAATCAAATTTATCTGAAGCCTTTGATAAAATTCAAACACGCTATTTTAATAAAAATATTGGTGGGATTGTATTTATTTCGGACGGAAATTACACCAACGGAGTAAATCCACTCAACTTTATCGAAAATAATCCCTTTGTCCCCATTTTCACCGTTGGTGTTGGCGATACCGTACTTAAAACAGATCAATTAATAACTCATGTTTCAGTCAATGAGTTTGCCAATCTAAATAGTTTGTTTCCAGTTGAAATAATGATTGAAAGTCGAAAGATGAAAAACAAAAATTCAACGCTCAACATATTTAAATCCGGAAAAAAAATAAGTAGTTACCCCATACATTTTAAATCAGAAAAAGCATTTATAAAACAATCGATTGAATTAAACGCAAGCGAACTAGGGCTTCACGAATATACCGCTTCACTTTCATCAGACCCAACAGAATACACTTCAAAAAATAATGCGTACTCTTTTTACATTGAGGTATTAGAATCACGTAGTAAAAAATTAATTTTAACTGGTGCTCCTCACCCAGATGTATCTGTGCTTAAAACAATCCTACAAAAAGAAGAAAACAGTGAAGTAGAAATTGGATATCTCCCGGAATGGAAAGGGAGGGTTTCGAACTATGATATCGTTCTGTGGTATGAACCAGGGGTTGGTTTTCAAGAATCTTTACTGGAACAATTAAAAACATCTAATACTCCCGTTTTTTATATTGTAGGTACACGAACAACACCTTCAATCATTGATAAACTTGGCATAGGGGTTGATCTTCAAACATCCACCGAGCAAAATGAAATTCAAGCAGATGTCAACAATTCAAATACAAGTATTGAATTAACAGATAACCAAGAGAAATTAATCGAATCATTCCCTCCACTCCTAGTTAACTATGGCGATGTTATTTCTAATAATACAAATGAAATTGTGTTGTATCAAAAAATAGGAGGATACAAAACAACTAATCCGCTATTACTTGTTGGCTCAAACAAAGGAAAAGCTCACGGATTTCTTTACGGTGAAGGCATTTGGAAATGGAAATTAAATGAATATGGTGCCATGAAAAACAACACTGTATTAGAAGCCATTATACAAAAAACCGTTTCTTTTTTAGCTCGTAAAGAGAATACTTCCCCATTAAAAATTGAATTCCCTTCTGTTTTATCAACAGAAGAAGATGTTCTCATAAGTGCAACATTCCGCAACGAAAAAAATGAGTTAACTACACAATCGATTATTCATTTTGAATACTGGAATAAGGATCATGTGAAAAAACAAAAAACCTTCAATCCTGAAGGAACCCAGTTCAGTTTATCGCTCGGTAAACTCAATGAAGGATTATACAACTGGAAAGCTTCAACCACATTTAATGGAAAAAGACACAGTAAGTCAGGTATCTTCATCATTAAGACACCCCATATTGAACAAGCAGAAACACGCGCAAATCATGGTTTACTAAAACAGATGGCTAAGGAATCAAACGGATCTTTTTCTCCACTTTCAAAAGCATCGGGACTTCCTATACTAATTTCAAAAAGAAACGATATTCGAACAATCGGAACAGAAAAGCCAATAACACACAATTTATTAGAATATGCACTTGTATTATTACTTATCATCGGCACCTTAAGTAGTGAATGGTTTATTAAAAAGTGGTTTGGTTCCTATTAAGAATAATAAGACAGTTGCAAAACCCTAACTCATCGTTGAATCAAAAATTTAACATCCTCATTTACAACAGTAAACTCCGGTATTAAATTTTTAATCCGCCTCCATTTATAACTTTTGCAACGGTCTTATAATATAAGTTCCTTGCTTGAAGTGTTAATTTAAAAAAGCCAGTCGAAATGACTGGCTTTTTTTAAATTAACAGATGATGAACTAATCTATATCAATGGCCTTTTGCAGATAAATAGCGTTCAGCATCGAGTGCTGCCATACATCCTGTACCAGCAGCAGTAATTGCTTGTCTATAGGTCTTGTCTGCTGCATCACCAGCAACAAACACCCCTTCTATATTTGTTTTTGAAGTTCCAGGCTGTTCGTATTTAATATAACCTGTTTCATCTAAATTAATGTAATCCTCAAAAATAGCTGTGTTAGGTTTGTGGCCTATAGCTACAAAGAATCCAGTACATGGTATTGTCGATTCTTCCCCTGTCTTCGTATTACGAATAGAAACTCCTGTTACCAAATCTTTTTCACCCAATACTTCAACTGTTTCAGTATTGTATAAAATAGTAATATTTTTTGTGTTTTTAACACGTTCAGCCATAATTTTAGAAGCTCTAAAATCATCTTTACGAACAAGCATTGTCACCTTTGTACAAAGCTTAGATAAATAGTGAGCCTCTTCACAAGCAGAATCGCCAGCACCAACTATAACCGTTTCATGTCCCCGATAGAAAAACCCATCACATACAGCACAAGCAGAAACACCTCCACCTACAGAAAGGTAGTGTTGTTCTGATGGTAATCCAAGGTAATTTGCAGAAGCACCTGTTGAGATGATGACAGTATCAGCATGAATTTCGTGTCCAGTCTCAGTCCAACATTTATGAATAGGTCCTGAGAAATCAACTTTGGTAATAAAACCAAAACGAACATCTGTTTCAAAACGTTTGGCTTGTTCCTCAAGCTCAATCATCATAGCTGGCCCTGTAATTCCATTCGGATATCCAGGAAAGTTTTCTACTTCATTTGTTGTTGTTAATTGCCCTCCTGGCTGCATCCCTTGATACATTACCGGATGCATATCCGCCCTAGCCGCATAAATTGCAGCTGTATAACCTGCTGGTCCAGAACCAACAATAAGGCATTTTACTTTTTCGATTGCTTCGTTACCCATTTATATTAATTAAATTGAATTTTTATTTTTAAGACGAAATTACCAAAAAAGAACAAAAAAAAGTCTTGATGTTTCGAATAAACCAAATAAAAAGTAATTTATACTTAAATTCTAATCTTGTTACAGACTTAAATCACTATAAAATCAATGATTTAATATCCAATTCATTTAAATTCAAAAAACTACTTTAATTTACCATCAAATTACCTCTATTAGTGAAATTAAATAGATTAATTCTTCCTGAAAAAACGTTTTTCTTTTTGATTTTGATTTTTATCTTTTGCTTTCGGTGGTGCTTGAACAATATGAACTGGAACATTAGATACAAAATCGTGATCCGTTTTTACAGGAATATTTTTACCGATTAATTTTTGAATATCTTTGACATAAGCCCGTTCTTCGGCATCACAAAAAGAAATTGCTTTACCTGAAGCTCCAGCCCTACCCGTTCTTCCTATACGATGAACGTAAGTTTCAGCAATATTAGGAATTTCATAATTCACAACAAAAGCTAAGGAAGAAATATCAATGCCTCTTGCAGCAATGTCAGTAGCAACTAGAACACGCGTAGTATGATCCTTGAAATTAGAAAGGGCTCTTTGTCTCGCATTTTGAGATTTATTCCCATGAATTGCTTCCGATTTAATATTAGCCTTTTGTAAAACACGAACTACTTTATCAGCTCCATGTTTTGTTCGCGTAAAAACTAAGGCAGTTTCAATGGTTTTATCTTGCAAAATCGAAATTAACAAGTTGTTTTTATCATTTTTCTCTACATAATACAATAATTGATCAATCGTATCAGCTGTTGACGAAACAGGCGTAACTTCGACCTTTTTTGGATTACGCACAATTTTCGAAGCCAACTCCAAAATAGCACCAGGCATTGTAGCGGAAAAGAATAATGATTGACGTTGAGAAGGAATCAGTTTAATAATTCGGTTTACATCATGAACAAACCCCATATCTAACATTCGATCTGCTTCATCTAAAACAAAAATTTCTAAATCAGTAATTCGAATAATACCTTGTCCGATTAAATCTATTAATCTTCCGGGAGTTGCAACCAAAATATCGACTCCATTTCGAAGGGTGTTAACCTGACTTGATTGAGAAACACCACCAAAAACAACGCAATGTCTTAGCTTTAAATTCCTACCATAAGAAGCAAAGCTTTCACTGATTTGGATAGCCAACTCACGGGTGGGTGTCAATATCAGCGCTCTTATTTTTCGAGAACTACGTTGGTGATCGGAGGTTGTATTATTCAATAATTGAAGTATCGGAATTGCAAAAGCAGCTGTTTTCCCAGTACCTGTTTGAGCACAACCAATCACATCTTCACCAGCAAGTGCTAATGGAATTGTTTGTTGCTGAATCGGTGTTGGTTCGGTATATCCTTCTTCAATTAAGGCATCTAAAATTGGAGTAATTAAATCTAAATCAGTAAATTGCATGTAATCTTTTGAACAAATAGCAATGTTTACAACAGTGTAAATCATCATTTGATTTTTTAAAGATA
This sequence comes from Chryseobacterium gleum, assembly GCA_945897755.1. GTDB lineage: Bacteria > Bacteroidota > Bacteroidia > Flavobacteriales_D > Crocinitomicaceae > CANHVK01. The sequence goes on from CAMDGH010000015.1 coordinate 35,066, forward strand.
CATTATTTTAAGTGAAAACAAGATTAACAAACTTAGATTGAAGTATGAAAAAACAATGTTAAACTAAAAAAGCACGTAGTTCAATGAAGAAATACGTGCTTTTAACAATCGAAGTAAAGTAAATTAAAGTAAATTTAATTATTTTTCTCTGCTAAGGAATTCTTTGACAATATCAATCGCATTATCAACAACATCACTTAATGCTGTAATAAAACTTCCTGGCTTAGCCAAAGACAATGCATGATAGAGTGCATCTATTTCTTTTGGCACATAATCATAGGATTTATTAGGATCAGTTTCTTTTATACCTTCAACCAACAAACGAACAATATCGTCTGCAGTTCGACCTCTTAAGAATTTATCTTGTCGAATTACAATATGATCAAACATTTCAGCTGAAATACGTCCAATTTGTCGGATATCCTCATCCCTTCTGTCTCCAGTACCCGTAATGATACCAATTTTCAACGTTGAATCGATCGTACTCAAGAATTCTTTAATCCCCTTAAACCCGTCTGGATTATGCGCAAAATCAATTAATACTCTAAATTCTTTAAATTCAAATATATTCATTCTCCCAGGAGTTTGAGCAGCAGAAGGAATAAATGTCTGAAGATTTAATTGAATGTCTTCTATCGTAAACCCATACGTATAAGTAGCTAAGGTTGCTGCTAACACATTATAAACCATAAAAGTAACCTTACCCCCAAAAGTCAAAGGAATATTAGCTACCTGCTCTACTCTAAATTTCCACTCTCCTTTTTTGATAGTTACATATCCATTTTCAAAAATACATGCAACCCCACCTTTTGAACAATGCTCAACAATCACAGGATTTTTTTCATCCATACTAAAGTAAGCAACATTACAATCAACTGTTTTAGCAATCGAAACACAATGTGCGTTATCTGCATTCAAAACAACAAAACCATCTCTTTTCACAGATCTTGCTACAACACCTTTCACACGCGCCATGTCTTTTAAAGTGTGGATATCAGAAAGACCCATGTGATCTTCTTGAATATTTGTAACAACAGCAATATCACACATGCTAAATCCCAAACCAGCTCTTAAAATACCACCTCGTGCTGTTTCTAAAATTGCAAATTCAACTGTAGGATCTTTAAGAACAAATTCAGCACTTGCAGGCCCCGTTGTATCCCCTTTGGTAAGCATTGAATTTTGAACATAAATACCATCCGAAGTTGTAAAACCTACTCGGTATCCATTATTTTTAACAATGTGAGAAATCAAACGCGTTGTCGTCGTTTTACCATTCGTACCGGAAATAGCAATGATTGGAATTCGACAATTTTTACCAATCGGGTAAAGCATATCAATTACTGGAGCAGCAACATTTCTAGGTAATCCATTTGCTGGAGCTAGGTGCATTCTAAAACCAGGAGCAGCATTCACTTCTAAAACTACACCACCCGAAACTTCCAGTGGCTCACTTAAATTAGATGCCATTATATCTACACCACAAATATCCAATCCAATCACACGTGCTATACGTTCAAAAATGAAAATATTGTGAGGGTGAACTATATCAGTAACATCTGTAGAAGTTCCACCTGTACTTAAATTAGCAGTCCCTTTTACATAACACTTTTCTCCTTCAGGTAAAATGGTATCAAGCGTATACTCTAATTTATTTAGCTGATCTCTTGTTTCTTTATCAACTGAGATTTCCGTCAGTACATTTTCATGGCCATACCCTCTTCTTGGATCAAGATTTTCTTTATCAATCAATTCTTGAATCGATAATATCCCATCACCAACAACATGTGCTGGCTCTCTAAGCGCAGCAGCAGTAAAACGATTGTTTATGACTAAAATCCTGAAATCATGCCCTGTAATAAAACGTTCTACAATGATTTTTCTAGAATATTTCTTTGCGTGATGAAAAGCTTCGATGGCAGCTTCTAATGTCTTAACATTGATAGAGGCTCCTTTACCATGATTTCCGTCAAGTGGTTTAAAAACGAGCGGAAACCCAATTTTTTCAACGACAGATTCAATATCTTCTTCGTAAATCAATGTAGTTCCTTTCGCAACCGGAATAGCAGCATCTTGTAAAATGCGTTTTGTTTCTTCTTTATTGGAAGCTAAATCAACAGCAATAGAACTTGTCTGATCTGTCATAGTAGCTCTAAATCTGACTTGATTTTTACCATATCCAAGCTGAACAAATGATTCATCATTCAATCGAATATATGGGATATTCCTTGAAATCGCTTCATCAACAATGCTTGCTGTACTTGGTCCAAAACGCTCTTGCTCACGCATTTTACGCATTTCAGTAATATCATCTTCTAAATTATAACTGGCATCATTACTAATCAGTGCTTCTGCAATTCTCAAGGAAGCTAGGGCCGCAAATTTACCTACACGCTCCTCAGCATAAGAAAAAACAACATTATAAACTCCATGAGATCCAGTCCCTCTTGTTCTTCCATAACCACAATTCATTCCAGCTAAGGTTTGGATTTCCAGTGCAATATGTTCAATAACATGCCCCATCCATGTACCTTCCTTTACTCTTTCAAAAAAACCACCTTCGTATTCTTTTGAACACCTATGACCCTGCATTGAAGGAAACATCTTTTCGATGCGTTCTGAAAAACCATCAACTAAATTAGTAGGCAATTCTTCCATTTCCTCCAAATCTAATTTCATTACTATTAATTTCTTTCGGAAGTTAGACCAATAATTTGGACCTCTTAGCACTTTTATCTCAACTACTTTCATGATGGTTTAATTTAATATTATTCGTTTTTTTTTAACTTTTTAACTCTAATTTATAATTCTAAAAGTTGAATATAGCATTTGTTATTCTAAATATAGCACACCTCAATAAAAATTTTATAAAAAAGTAAACAATTAACTGATTTTCTATGTTTGTTTTTTAAATTTGCAGTAAATTACATCATATTATGAACAAACCAAAAGGTAAATTAATCATCATTGGAGGTTCAGTAGATCGCGGAAGCTTCTCTGAAAGTATTGAAGATTTAAATCGAAGTTTGAAGTTTTTTGAAAAGGGAATACTTAAAAGAATTACTACTGAGTCAGTTCACGACAATTTGTCTCGAATAGAAATTATCACAACTGCATCATCAATACCTGAAGATGTAGGAGGTGAATACATCAAAGCGTTTGCTCAATTAGATGTTAACAACGTAGGTGTATTGAATATAAAAACACGTGAAGAAGCTAACAGTTCATTTTTTGTTGATCGTTTAAAAAGTGCTGATGCAGTCGTTTTTACAGGAGGAGATCAATTAAGACTCACATCTATATTTGGTGGCACTAAATTTCACCATGTGTTGTTAGATAAGTATGAAAATGAAGATTTTGTCATTTCTGGAACATCTGCTGGAGCTGCTGCAAGTTCAAACAATATGATTTACCAAGGAAGTAGCCACGAAGCACTTTTAAAAGGTGAAGTAAAGATAACTGGGGGATTAGGATTTATAAACAACGTTATCATAGATACTCATTTTGTTCAACGAGGAAGGATCGGACGTCTTTTTTACGTTTGTGCTAGCAACCCTATTAATTTAGGTATTGGATTAGGCGAAGATACGGGCTTATTAATCACTGATGGAAATCACATGGAAGCTATTGGTTCCGGATTAGTCATTTTAGTTGATGGAACAAGTATGAGAGATACTAATATTACTGAAGTTAAAATGGGCGACCCTGTCTCCATCGAAAACTTACATGTACATGTTATGTCTTTGGGTGATTATTATGACTTAAAGAAGAAAAAACTTACCATTCATCATCCAAAAGTGGAAAACGAAATTGATACAAAGTACTGAAAAGTACTTTTTTTTTGTATTTTTTTATTGATTTAACGGTCTTACTTAACAATAAGGAAATTAAAATGGTTTCTATTTATTGATAAAAAATCAACTTAATTTAAATCCATTTTAGTTACCTTTGACTCTATTGATAACTAACCATTATGTGTGGAATAGCAGGCTTCATTGACTTTACTAAAAAATCAAATAAAGAACATGTTGATGCAATGATTGAAACCTTGTATCATCGGGGCCCAGATGGTGGTGATTCAATGACAATTGAAAATGAAAACTACACCGCTGGACTTGGTCATAGAAGACTCGCGATTATTGATGTCTCAAGTGCTGCGAATCAGCCCATGCAATTTGAAAACCTATGGATCACATTCAATGGGGAAATTTATAACTTCCAAGAAATTAAAAAAGAATTAATACAGCTTGGCCATTCATTTAAAACAAGCTCAGACACAGAGGTTATTCTTCATGCCTTTTTAACATGGGGAGTAAATTGCGTGAATAAATTTATTGGAATGTTTGCCTTTGTTGTATTCAATACGCATACTCATGAATTAACGTGTATCCGTGATAGAGCTGGAGTAAAACCTTTTTTCTATTACTGGAAAGATAATTTATTTTTATATGCTTCCGAACTAAAGGCTTTCCACAAGCATCCTGGCTTTAAAAAAGAAATAAACATTGATGCTGTAGCAGCTTTCTTGCAATATGGGAATATTCCAACTCCACATTGCATATTTGAGGACGCATACAAACTCTCACCAGGTCACACACTTACCATAGACCTTAAAAAAGGAAAAGTTACACCGGTAATTTCAAAATACTGGTCAGTATACGATGCTTATAACTTACCAAAACAAACTATTTCATTCGAAGAAGCCAAAAAGGAAACAGAAAAAATAATAAAAAGTGCATGTGAATACCGAATGATCGCAGACGTTCCAGTGGGTGTATTTTTGAGTGGTGGATACGACAGTACATGTGTCGCAGCACTCTTACAAAAAGACCGAACTGTACCCTTAAAAACATTTACAATTGGAGTTCCAGACATCGGCTTGAACGAAGCTGCTTTTGCCAAACAAACTGCCAATTACCTAGGAACAGACCATACGGAAGTAATGTGTACGGAGAAAGAAGTACTTGATGGAATAATGGATTTACCTTTTTATTACGACGAACCATTTGCCGATAGTAGCGCACTACCTACAACATTAGTAAGTAAAATTGCACGAAAAGAAGTAACAGTTGCCTTAAGTGCGGATGCTGGAGATGAAATTTTCGCAGGGTACAACCGCTACGACTACTTACTGCGTTACAGAATTAAAATTGCAAAAATCCCAGCAATACTTCGTTATTCAGCAGCCCAGTGCATGAGCGCAATTCCTTCAAACAAAATCCCTGTATTGCGAAACAAGTACAATTTCCACAACAGGTACGAAAAGATGAAAGGAATTCTAAAAAATCCAGACGAAGAAACGATCATGCTAAGCTTGAGTCAGCAGTTTACGGACGCACAGCTTAAAAATTTCATGAAAGATTCCTTTAATGGTTTGAAGACAGCATATCAATCCAAAGCACTTTCAAAAGAAACATTCAGCAGTTTGGCATACATGCAGGCGATCGACTACGAGACCTACCTTGTGGACGATATTCTTCAAAAAGTGGATCGAGCAACCATGACGGCAAGTTTAGAAGGCCGAGAACCATTTTTGGACCACAGAGTAATCGAATGGGCTGCGCAACTTCCGGACGAATACAAATACTTCAATGGAACTAAAAAATACATTTTGAAAGAAATTGTGCATGAATATGTTCCAAAATCAATGATGGACAGACCCAAAATGGGATTTGC
>CAMDGH010000016.1 GCA_945897755.1 Chryseobacterium gleum
TGCTACAAATCCAAATTGCAACTTGAAATTAAGCGTTGTTAAAGTGATGAAAAACACATTAACAGGTTCAACAACATGTAATGGTGGTGCTGAAGTTGCAGTTACAGGAGGTACTCCAGGATTTAAATTTAACTGGTCTAACGGTAAAATTGGAAATAAGGCCTATGGATTATGTGCTGGTAAATATAAGGTTACAGTTATAGATACAAACAAATGTTCTGCTACTGCTGAAGTGGTAATCACTGACTCTACTGCTTCAAATCCATGTCAATTGAGATTATCAATCTTAAAAGTAGCTAAAAACGTTCCAACTGCAACAGGAGCTTGTAATGGAATGGTTCAAGTAGCTGCTGTCGGAGGAACTCCTAATTACATGTTCAAGTGGTCTAATGGTAAAATTGGGGCTTCAATTACAGGATTATGTGCAGGTAAATACTTTTTAACTGTAATTGACTCTATGAAATGTACGGCATCATTAGATGTTATCATCTCTGACACATTGATTACAAAACCTAATTGTAATCTGAAAATAAACGTTGTTAAAGTGGTTAAAAATACTTCATCGACAACATGTAATGGTGGCGCATCCGTTTCTGTAATTGGAGGTATGCCAAGTTATAGAATCAATTGGTCTAACGGTAAATCTGGCGCTTACGCAAGTGGATTGTGTGCTGGAAATTACACTGTAATTGCTGTTGATTCACTCGGTTGTTCAGCAACTGCTGTTATTGTTATTACAGACACCTTACCTACTACAAAACAATGTGAGGGATTCTTAATTAACCTAAACGCAATTAAAAACGATCTAAAAGGAGATACAATTTGTACAGGATCAATTATCACGTCAATCGTTGGAGGAAAACAACCTATTAACACGATTTGGAATAATGGTAAAAAAGATTTAAGCATCTTCGATCTTTGTAAGGGTTCATATACGGTATATGCAAGAGATGCAAATGGATGCGTAGTTACTTTAACTAAAGAAATTGGAGAAGATGAAAAAATAACTTTATGTGAAGGATTCTTTGCTAATATATTAGTAAAAAACACGATTCCTTCTTCAAGCACTTCAGGATGCACTGGTTCATTAACTACAAGTATTAATGGAGGTACAGCGCCATATGCATTCAAATGGAGTAATGGAGCAACTACCAACTCACTCGAAAAATTATGTGAAGGTGTATATGATGTTATTATAACAGATAGTAAAAATTGCAGTATAAAAATTCAAAAATACATAAGCAAAGATTCTATTGTTCTTAATCCATGTTCAACACTTATTGCAAGTTTAAAAGTAGGAAATGACAAAACAGGAGACGCAGCTTGTACAGGCTATATGTATGCGAATGTGATTGGAGGAAAATCTCCATATACCTATGTTTGGAGTAATAAAGAAATACTTCCTGGCATTAAAGGGTTGTGTAAAGGTGACTACAGTGTCTTAATTACGGATGCAAATAAATGTCAATTAAAACTTGAGGGACAGGTAGGGCTAGACACAATCGTGAATCCATGTGCTAACTTTTTCGCTAAAATAGCTGGTGTACAAAAAACAGCATTGTCTAAATGTACGGGTATGTTATCGGTAAAAGTAGATGGCGGATTAGCACCATATGACTTCAATTGGAGTAATGGAGTAAAATCACCCTCAGCTACAGATTTATGCGCGGGTAAATATTATGTTGAAGTAAAAGATGCTCAAGGTTGTAAAATTGCATTAGATGGTTTTGTAGGAATCGATTCAATTGTTTCAAGTTGCGAAGGATTTTATGCTAAAGTAACATCCATTTTAAATGATAAAGCAGGTGATAATGTATGTACTGGTTATATTAAAACGCAAACATTTGGTGGTAAATCTCCTTATGCGTACAAATGGAATACTGGTGCTACAACAACAAATTTAGATAAAGCATGCTCAGGTAAATATTCACTTGAAATAACAGATGCTAATAAATGTAAATTTGTTTTAGAAAGAGTAGTTGGATCTGATAGTATTGTTGATAAATGTAAAAGTTTCTACGCATATATTTCTGAACAAACAGATGATGCAGAAGAAAACCCAATTTGTGAAGGTAAATTAGCAGTAAAAACTGTAAATGGGTTAGCACCATTTAAATTCAACTGGAGTACAGGAGAAACAACTGCATCAATCAACGAATTGTGCTATGATACATATAAAGTATTAATTAGTGATGCAAATCAATGTCAAGTTGTATTATGTGCTACTGTTCAAAAGAAAAAAACTGAAAACACAAAATTAGAAGTAATCATTAACACAAAAGATGCAACATCTGCAACTGCATGTGATGGTGCTGCTAAAATAGATGTTAAAGGTGGAACAGCTCCTTATTATTTCTATCATTCGAATGGAGAGGTAAATTTTTACCGTAAAGGGATATGTTCAGGAGTTCACTCAGTAATCGTAAAAGACTCGAAAGGTCAGGTAGCTGAATTAAAATTCATGATTTCGGCTCCGACTAATGTATTTACTACTAAGCCTAAAAAAGATTCCTTAATCATTGATACTGTAAAAACAATCTTAACCAAAGAATGTGAAATAGATTTCAATGCAATTGATTCAGTTCGCATTAAAGAACACAAAATGCTTTCAAAAGATTCACTTCGAATTACTTGGGCAATCTTCAGTGGAACTAAAATTGTATATGTTTCTTCCATTTACAAAATAACAAAAGGAAAAGGAAATTACACCTTTAACCTTGAGGTATACTGTGAAGGAAAATCATTAGGTTCTTTCTTAAAAGCTGCTGAAGATGTTTACATCGATGCCGAGGCAATATTAGGAACTGTAACTAACATGGAAACAAGTATGTCTGTATACCCTAATCCGTTTAGTGATCAGTTAACAATTATTGTTCCAATGAACGACAATTACACTGTTATGTTAATGGATATCACTGGTAAAATTGTTTCTCAAGAAACTTTTATGCACACGAATACATTGAACCTTCCACTTGAAAATGTGGCTAATGGACAATATATTTTAAAAGTGAATGGTACTCATTTCACAGCAACTGAAAAAGTAGTGAAATAAAACAGCTTTAAAAATTTAAAAATCCGCTTCCGTTAATGGAAGCGGATTTTTTTATGTGTTATTTCTAAAGCCAAACTTTAGTTCCCTCCGAACAATTTTGACAAATATCAATTTGATTTCGCTTGTTAAGGACATTCATCCTAAATTGATGATAGCGATTAGATCTCCAAATAGCTCTAAAAGGCATTTTCAACGCAGATCCTAATGTGTATGAAGCGTCTTTATCAAAACAACATGGAACAACCTGAGCATCCCAAGTAAATACACACGATGACCACATCCTCCAACAATGATTTCCAGTTTTATACTTTAAAGCATAAGTTCCATCTTTTTGAAGGGTGTAACGTGCATACTTTTCACTTTTAGGAATGAGTGGATGACCAAATTTATAATCATAAACCTGAGCACTTTTGTATCGAACTTCATCAATACCTAGTTCGTTTGCTAGTAGCTCTAGAGCAGGAATTTCGTGCTCATTCTGTTGCACTACTAAAAACTGGAAAATAAGGTGCGGTGTTTTGCTACGGTGCTTCTTTTTAGCATTCACTAATGCTTTGGATGCATCAATCACTTTTATGAGTTTTCCGGCAATTCGATAGGATTCATAAGTTTCTTGAGTTACACCATCGATAGAAATAATCAAGCGATCTAAACCAGATTTAACTATTTCACTTGCTTTATCTTCCGATATAAAATGAGCATTTGTAGAAGTAGCGGTATAGATACCTTTTTTTTTCGCTGCTACAATGAGGTCTAGAAAAGAAGGATGTAAAAATGGCTCTCCTTGAAAATAATAATTTATATACATCACCTGTTTGCCAAGCGATGCCAATAAAAATTCATTATCATTTACTGAAATTTTACCCGTATCTCGTGTAAATTCCTTTTTACCACTCGGACATTCTGGACAAGACAGATTACAAGCAGTAGTAGGTTCAATACTTACTGTGAAAGGCATTCCCCAAACAATTGGTTTCTTAATTATTCGAGAAATTAAAAAAGAGCTGTATAATTTTGTAATATTTAACACCCTATGAAAAGAAAGGTGCTTTGCTAATTGAACTAAATCTGACGTTTTACTCATCAATTGGGTGGATTAACTAATCCAGGTTAGTTTAGATTTATCAACGATTACACTCATAAATCCAAAAATTACAGTACACATAGAACCTTCCATTTTATCAACAATTCCAGATTGTTTGGTTTCGATTAATTTAACACAAGAACCCACCTTAATTTTATCTTGAAAATGTAGGTTCTGTTTTACCAGAGGCCCCTTTTTTTTCGATTTATTTAAAAGTGGTGAGTTAAGGTCTTTTTTCAGCTGGTCGATTCGTATCACCTCCTCCCGTTTCGTTTTTTCAACCATTAAAAACTTTTTAATATCCTCAATTAATACCTGATTTACATCTTTTTTTTTACTCCTAGTGATAAATTTACTAACAAATCCGTCCACTTTTTTTCCATATAAAATAAATGTGTTTGTCGTTTGCGTTAGGTCTTGAAGTGACTTAAGCTTTGCTTCGTAACGTCCTTTGGCTTCATCGTGAAAAAGCCTTGCTTTTTCAGCAATAATTTGAGCTTCAATGTGCTCTTTGTTTAATGTTTCTAAATAATTTTTTTCTCGTTGGAGTTCACTTAACAAGCGATCCATATTCATTTTATGATCATTAACCCTCCCTTTTGCATCATTAATCAAATCCATTGATATACCGTTCATTTGAGCTACTTCAAATGTGAACGAGCTTCCAGGGTGTCCTGTAGAAAAACGATATAAAGGCTCTAGAGTCTCCGTATTAAAAAGCATACATCCATTAATCGCATTTTTTAAACGATCCGCTTTAAGCTTAATACTAGAATAGTGTGTCGTAATAACACCAAAAGATTTTTTGTTGTATAGATTCTCGAAAAAAACTTCTGCCAATGCCCCACCTAAATCAGGATCTGAACCTGTCCCAAATTCATCCAATAACAATAAGGTATTTTTATTCGCAACATCTAAAAAATACTTCATTCTTTTTAACCTATAAGAATATGTACTTAATTCATTTTGAATTGATTGGTTATCGCCAATATCCGTCAATATTCCCTTGAAAACACTCATGTGGCTTGACGGATGAACAGGGATCAACAAACCAGACTGAAGCATTAATTGAAGTAATCCTATCGTTTTAAGTGTAATGCTTTTTCCTCCTGCATTTGGACCCGAAATAACGAGCATTCTCGAAAACTTGTCCATCAGTAAGGATTGCGGAAATGTTTTTTTACCTTGTTCTTGATTATTTTTCCATAAAATAGGATGAAAAGCATTAATTAACTCAATACAAGGCTCTTCGGAAATAATAGGTAAGTCCGCTTTTAATTGAAGTGCTAGCCTCATTTTTGCATAAAGAAAATCAAGTTCTGTGAGAACAGATTGATAATATTGAATCAAAATAGTATATTGAGCAATATCAGCTGTTAGAAGCTTTAAAATTTTAAAAATCTCTTTGCGTTCATCATCAATCAATAACTCTAATTCATTCGTAAGTAGGATATTTACTTGTGGTTCAATATACGTTAAACTCCCCGTTTTTGAAGAACCAATTACAGATCCGGGGACCTTACGTTTGTAAGTTGATAATACGGTGAGTACCCTTCTTTCGTTAATAAAAGTTTCTTTTGTATCGCCCAATACACCGTCTTTCATTAATTTTCTTAATTCTCGTTCAAAATTACGATGTATTTGACCTCTAAGTTGTTGTATGTTTTTACGAATCAGAAATAATGCAGGAGAAGCATCGTCTTTTACACTTCCTTTTTTATCAAAAACAGATTCAATTGCTTCAGTAAGCGCATTCGTAAAGTAAACTCCTTCAAAAAGCTTGCTTAAATTTGGATACTCTAAGCTGTTTTTATCAAAAAACAGAACTAATTGATTTACTAATTGAGAAGCAAAATAAATACGCACAAATCCTTCTTGAGAAAGAACCGCATCAATAATCGGTAATAATCGTAATTCAGCATCTAATTCTTCAAAAGTTAAAGCAGGAAATTGGTCACCACTCATACGGATATTCAGTAGCTCTTTCACTTTAGTTAATTCAACTACAATGATCTTAAAATCTGTAATTGGCAATAAATTAGATAAGCGATTTGAGGCAGTTGGTCCAATTGCATATTCCGCTAACCAAGATTGGATCATTGTAAATTCTAAATCCTTTAACGTTTGTGCATCGATGCTTTGCATTGGATAAAAATAAGGATTTAGTTGTATTAAAAAAAAATTGTTTAGTTCTAAAAAAAAACATAAATTAGCATCATACAATTAATGCAATTTTGAATTTTATAAACACGACTAATTTATAAGCTATGAAACTAGTTAACTTTCTTTTTTTTACAATTTTAGGTACATTCTTTTTTTATTCTTGTGAAAAAGATTTTTTTTCAGATCCTACTGAAAATCAAAGTCCTTTCACTCACGTAAAAGTAGAATTAATAGTTGATTGTACAGGCTCTTATTTTAGGTTAGATGGAAAGGATTACCTTATATGCAATTACGAATTGGTAGAGAAATACACATCTGGCTCCGTATTTATTGCTTCTTTTAATACTATTAAAGCATGTAGCAATATTAACCCAAGTGTAATAACATGTAAAATGTATCATGCGAATGAGGGATCCATTGATGTAACAGACTTAAAACTACTATATAGTCCAGAAACTGAAATTGTGCTATCTCAACCAATGAGCTTTATTCAAGATTGTTCTGGTAGCTATTTAAGATATAACAATTCAGATTACCAGGTGTGTAACACAAGTCTATTAAAAGAATGTAAGATAAGCAATCAAGATTCTGTAATCGCTTCATTTGTTCGCATTAAAGAATGTAATGAACTTGATTCTATTATTGTATGTATGTTATATCACCCTAATAAAGGATTGGTTAACCTAATTCAAATAGAAAAAAAATAAGTTGATTAAAAAATGAGTGCGAATTAACTTGTTTTTAATTTTTTACAGCTTTTTTGGTCATTCCAAAGCTCCATTTTTTTTTGCTGTAGTAATCCAAAGTTCTGAAAGTGTTTTTGGATCTGCTCCGATTGCACTGGCTAGCATTAAAGATAAGGACATCAAAAAAACGGAGGCTTCATGTAATTCATTGTTTAATTTCAAAGATCCGAATACAGAATTTACCTTGGTTTGAATTTGCTCGCTGTGAAGCTGAGCAAATAATAAAGGTTCTTCCAAGTGTACTGAAATTGAGGGGGACATCAACTCATTTATCCATTCAGTTCCTATTCTATTTGCTAATATTTCCGGATCCATACCTCCCCTTATTCTCCATTTCCGAAGAGTTTCTTTGTCTCCCATGTCAGACAATCCTGTATCGAGAAGTAAGGTAAATGCGCTATCAGCCAAATCTTGCATAAGCTCTAAATAAACATCTTGAGCTTGTTCAAATTTTGCTACGGATTGTTCTTTTAGGTATTTCTCCACTGAAATATAAGGCAATGAAGTGACTTCTGGACAACCGGATAAACAAGGGAATTCTGAACCTTGATAAATATAATCAACCTTTTCATTCTGAATTTGTCGGCCAATTGGAAATAAACGACAAGCTAAGGGCCTCGCTTTATGAACACTGCAGCCAAAATCGGCACTATATTGACTACAAGAAGCATTGCCTCGTTTGTCTTTAACTCCATCAAATCGTAATCGTATTCCTCCAAGATCACAATATAATTCACGAAATTTAGATGCACTTATTTGTTTTTCATTTGCCAACAGAGCCAATTCCCATGGATTCAAAGTAACCTTATTTCCGAAACAACACGTACCCTTCCTTGAGCAAGTAAGGGGTAATTCATCACTTAGTTTGAGTGTCGTTTTTATCATTGATTTGAATTCAATATAGTGCTTAAAATGGGAAAAATACGTGTCCGTTATGACCTTAACTAGAGCTCTAATTGTTTTAAAGCGAACCGTTCATTCATGATGGTGTAAAGTTTCATCGCCTCGATAAAACCGAATGCAATCGAAAAGTTTTCTCGTTTTAAGTGATAGAATCTTTCAGGATGCCATTGAACACCAAGAATCCAATTTGCTTCGATATCCCTACTTTCTATACCTTCAATAACACCATCAGGTCCTTGAGCGGAAACGATTAAAAGAGGAGCAACATTATTAACAGCTTGATGATGTCGACTATTTACAATTGTATTTTTAGTACCCATCAATTTAAATAAATGGGTGTTTTCGAGTATAGATAAGCTGTGGATTACATCTTTCTTAGAATTAATATCTTTGTGTTTCAAAGACATTCTTTTGTGTTGTGTAAAATGGAATAGCGGAATATCAACGTTTAAATCTCCTCCCATTGCAACATTTATCATTTGCATTCCCCTACAGATTCCAAGTATTGGCATTTTAATAAGTAGAGCACGTTCGATTAATTGTAATTCTAGTATATCTCTACTTGGCTCTATATAACAATATTTTTTCAAATCTGGTCTACCAAAATAATTAGGATTTACATCATTCCCTCCACCAAGAATCAGTCCTTTACATTTTTGAAATAAAATAGGACGCTCTTTTTCAGGTACTTTCATAAAATCAATCAATGTAATGGATGAATCTAAAATATGAAGGTATTTTTTTAATGAATGGGAAGGTTTTACGGTAGCAACAAAGTTCTGAGCATCTAACTTTGAAGAATCAAATAAGATAAACAATATACTTAAAACCGGAAGAACCCTATTGAAATGCTTTATCATAATTTTAATAAAAACAAATTTAACTGATTCGAGTATAATCGATCTATATTTGTTACTAACTCGTCCAATTGTCAATAACTTTTTGCGTTGTAAACTTCTTAAATACGATTCTTAGCTCTCCATGATTTAGTATTAATCGTCTACTTCGAGAAAACAAGTTGTTTATAATTCATTCCCAATTCCATAATCGACTTATCATTGGATACTTTCTTACTCGCAACTGATGAGTCCGAGGAGAAATGAGGAATAAGGATTCCTAAACTCAAACAAGCATTTTCATAATAAGATGCTTTAGTCGGATGATCTGAGCAGCACCCATTGTAAATGGTATCCCATTTGTCTTGTACAATAATCTTTTCAATCAATTGAATACAATCGTCTATGTGGATTAAGTTTACGGGTTGATTGCCATTTGAAAGGTCTTTCTTACCCGAAAGATAGTGCGCAGGATGTCTGTCAAGTCCGATCAATCCAGCGAACCGTATAATTGTTAATCTTTCGCCTAAAAGTGATTGCATTTTCTTTTCAGCTAATGCAAGATGAAGAGAGCCTTTTATTAAATCTGAGTATGGCGTATCTTCTTTTGCAAGGAATAGGTAATTTGGATAAATACCCGAAGAACTAATAAAGATAAGACGACATTCTTCTTTCTGTAAAAAAGACAATGCAGAAGCACACACGAGCGCATAAGCATCTGGGATTAACACCTTACCTGGTGGGATATTTATTAAAACATGAGTGCATCCCGAAAAACAATGAGTAAGTTCCCTTAAATCAGATTCAGTCTCAGAATCCCAAATTGCTACTTGAAACCCGAGCGATTCCAATAGTGTCTTTTTATGTGGTGATCTGGTAGTACCGACAACAGTTATTGAACGTTCTAAAAAATAGCAGCCAACGGCTCTACCCAGCCAGCCCAAACCCACAATGCCTAGCTTCAAGAAGGGTTGATTTTTGATTTATAATAATCGTATAATAATGTTTGAGATCGAATAGGGGCTTCAGATGGAAAGTGATTGTATTTATTCTTCAGTTTTTTGTCAACAATACGTGACTTTTGATTGTCAGACCATTGCGTATCAAAGATAACTTGGATTTCTTCCTGATGACGCACTTCATAGATTGGTACACCTACCTCAATCCGTTTGTCCAGATTACGTTCCATTAAATCAGCCGATGTGATGTAATATAGAGGATTACCATTATTTTCGAAAATAAAGAACCGAGCATGTTCTAAAAACCGATCTATGATACTGATTACTTGAATGTTTTCACTTAACCCTTTAATTCCTGGCACCAGTGAACAAACTCCCCTAACAATCAATTTAACATCAACACCAGCATTACTTGCTTGATAAAACTTCTCGATCATTTTGTGGTCCACAAGATTGTTTATTTTGATGCAAATTCCAGATTTAATCCCTTTTTTAGCGTTTTTTATCTCTTCTTGGATTAATTCCGTTAATTTTTTACGGTTATTGAATGGTGAAACGAGTAAATTTCGATAAACACCTCTTTCAATATTATTTTCCATCAACTTAAATATTTTTTTCACCTCTTGACAAATAGCAGGATTAGAAGTAAACAATCCAATATCAGAATAAATTTTAGCAGAACGTTCATTAAAATTTCCAGTACCCAAAAAGCTAATTATTTTTTCTTGGCCCTTTACCAGCTTGGTGATTTTAATCAATTTTGAATGAACCTTTAAGCCATGTATCCCATAAATTACCTTCGCTCCTTGTTCCTTCATACGTTCAGACCAATACAAGTTGTTTTCTTCATCAAAGCGGGCTTGAAGTTCAAAAATAACGACAACATTTTTTCCATTACTGACAGCATTCAATAAGGCATTCATGATTTGTGAATTATGAGCAACGCGATACACATTGATTTTAATTGACTTTACTGAAGGGTCTATCGCCGCCTCTCTAATGGTATCTACAACGTAATCAAATTTTTGGTAAGGAAAATGAAGCATAACATCTTTTTCTAAAAAAGTCGTTAAATAGCTTTTGCTTTGCACTAAGTCTGGATGATCTAATGGAGCTAATTTATTGAAAATCAGAGAAGATTTTCCGAAATTAGGAAAAGAAGAAAAGTCTTTAAAATTATGGTATCTCCCACCAGGGATAGCATTCAACCCCGATTTTAAATTTAATGACTTCAATAAATAATTCTTTAAATCTGATGGCATGGTAGTATCGTAGACAAAACGAACAGGCTCTCCTTTTTTCCTGTTTTGTAAGCTAATTTCCATTTTTTCAATCAAAGAAGTAGACAAATCATCGTCTAAATTTAATTCAGCATCACGCGTAAATTTAAACGTATAAGCCCTTATTTCGCTCACGTTTAAAGTTGAAAAAATAGAATCTAAATTTAAACGAATAATGTCATCTGTTAAAATAAAATAAGATTTGTTATCTTCTTCCATTTTATAAAAACGAGGGTAATTAGAAGGTATTTGAATAAGCGCAAAATAATTTTTTTTTATTCCATGTTTTCTTAGGAGTACGGCTAAATAAATGTTTTTGTCCCTGAGTTTAGGAAAGGGATGTTTTGAATCTAATAAAATAGGAACAATTTCATGTTTCAGCTCATCGTGGAAATAGCGCATTAATTCTTCCTTATGAGTAGGAATTAAATTGTTTTCCGTAAGTTGATAAATCCCTTCTTTTTCTAACTCAACAATAATTTCCTTATAACAGGCTTCAAAACGTTTTTGTTGAATTAAAACTTCCTCTCTTATGTCTTCTAGTAATTGTGATGCTGTACCTGAATATCCTTGGATTGTATTTCTTTTAATCGATATGATACGTTTAATATTAGCTACTCGAACTCTGAAAAATTCATCCATATTATTTGAGTAAATCCCTAAAAACCGCATTCTTTCAACCAAAGGAATTGATTGATCAGACGCTTCTTGAAGGACACGCGCGTTAAAAGATAGCCAACTTAATTCTCTATTAATTAATTCCATAATATATAACAAAAATAATGCATTGCATTCAAAGGTACAAGTTGAATATTACCTATGTATTAAGCAATAAAATGAGTCTGCCTAATGAATAAAGTAGAGGCGTTAATAAAAATACGTAAAAGTTATTTTATGAGGTGTAAAAATCAACTATGTTCTTTGACTTGGTATATGACAGCCAAAATCTTAAGCTAAAATGAAACAAAAAACAATCCTATTTCTAAGCGATAAAGATTATTAATTTAAAAACGACCTAACAAATAACCCAAAAAGAATAAAATGATTAAATTTGATTAAAGCACTAAAATGAAAAAAATAGGTATAACAGGTGGAATTGGCTCTGGAAAAACCTTTGTATGTAAACTGATTGAAAAAATGAGTTACCCTGTATTTTATTCAGATTTAGAAGCAAAAAAGGTCATGGAATTTAATCCCAAACTTAAACATGCTATTATTGAATTAGTTGGAATAAAAGCATATGAAAATGAAATGCTAAACAAATCATTTATTGCGAATGCGATCTTTTCCAATAAAACACTTAGAAAGGAGTTAAATGCACTTGTTCACCCGTATGTATTTGAAACATTTGAAAACTGGTGCATAAATCAAAAGAGTGATATTGTATTTAACGAATCTGCATTATTAATTGAAACAGGCTCATACATGAGGTTTGATGGAACGATTTTAATCTATGCTTCAAATAAATTAAAAATACAACGAATCCAAGAAAGAGACCATTTATCAAAAGAAGAAGTTCAACTCAGAATTCAAAGCCAATTATCAGATAAAGATAAATTTGAAAAAGTAACTTACACAATTGAAAATAATGAAAAAAAGCTACTCATCCCTCAATTAAACGCGATCATTGAACAAATCAAAATGATTTAATCATCGCTTACATCTTCAAAATCATCAAATTTGTTGGGGTTACCAGTAGAATTAGTAACATTTAATTTTGTAGTTACAAAGGGTTTACCAGATAGTAAAAACGAAATCGTATTCACAAACTTGCTAATAAAACCTAACAAAACAAAAAAACCGATTATGTTAAAAACAAATCCAAAAATGGGAGTGGATTGAATAGATAAAATACTATCGTAAAACCAATTACTGACGGGATTGTGCGCAAAATAGGGATAAAAGCCTAAAAAAATAAATACGCAAGCAGTAAAAAAAATAAGTGCAATTTCTGCAAATAAATTAAATTCAATTTTTAAAAAAGAAAACTGATCTTGAACTCCTTGCATCATAGAAAGACGATTTTGTCTTTTTTGGAGTTTACCAACGATATAAAGCAGTAAAACAAGTGCTCCTATTGTTAATTCAAAGGGTTCTATTTGAGATGAAGATTGTTGTTTTAGACAAAATAAAAAAGTAACATCAACCAAAAAGAAATATTGTAAAAATCGAATCGCATAGGATTCAACACCGCTTTTTTTGACCTTACTTCCTCTAATTAGCATAAAAATCAACCGGAATATACCCCAGATAAACTCAAATACTGCAAAAAGAACGCCTAAACGAAAAAGTAATTGTAATAATTTCACAACACAAATTTGCGAAATATTTTATCCTTTTGCAATCCTAGAAAGAGTAATAAATAAATTAATATCTTTGACAGAGTAACTCGTTAAAAATATTTTATGAAAAAGTACATATTATTATGTTGCATAGTGAGCTCCACTTTTTTAATGAAAGCAGAAGAAGGAATGTTGATTCCCTCATTGATTGCTGCATTTCAATCTGACATGAAAGCCGCTGGAATGAAATTAAGTGCTGAACAAATTTATAGTATCAACAACTCCAGTTTAAAAGATGCTATACTTCAATTTGGAGGAGGTTGTACAGCTGAAATCATATCAAAACAGGGCTTAATATTAACCAATCACCATTGTGGTTATTACAATATACAACAACATTCGTCCTTAGAAAATGATTATCTAAAGAATGGATTTTGGGCCAAAAGTCAAGCGCAAGAATTGCCAAACCAAGGATTAACAGCCACTCGCATTGTTCGCATTGATGATGTTACCAAAGAAGTTTTATTTGGAACGGAAGGTTTAACCAAAGAAGCTAAATTAGCTAAAATGACAGCAAATATCAAACAACTAACATCAGATAAAACTACAAACACACACTACAAATACGAAATACAAGATTTTGATTATGGAAATAGCTTTTACGCTATGACAAGTGAACTTTTTCTTGACGTTAGACTAGTGGGAACTCCACCAAATTCAATTGGAAAATTTGGAGGAGATACAGACAATTGGGTATGGCCAAGGCATACAGGTGATTTTTCAGTATTTCGAATCTATACTGGACCCGACAATAAACCAGCACCCTATTCAACAGGTAACATTCCATACACTCCCATACATAGTTTAATTATTGATGCAGGTAAAAAACAAAAAGGTGATTTTACTATGGTCTATGGATTTCCTGGACAAACAGAACAGCATTTAGTTTCTGGTCAACTAAATTACATCATAGAAAAAGAACGAACTGCTCGTATATCAATCCGAAACAAAGTATTGACCGTAATCGATTCTGAAATGAGAACGAGTGATAAAATCAGAATTAAATATGCTGCAAAACAAGCTAGCATCGCAAATTCATACAAAAAATGGATTGGTCAAGTGCAAGGATTAAAAGAATTACATGCCGTAGAGGTTAAAAAATCGAGTGAATTACGTTACACAAACACAGCGCGAACAAACCCTAATTGGAACCAAAAATATGGATCTGTAGTTGATGAGATGAATGCATTAACAGAAAAATATAAATACTACGATTATTCAAATTCAATTTTTATGGAATACCTAAACATAGGTGCAGAATTTTATAAAAATATGCGCGTAATTGATGATTTAGTGACAAACTATGATTTATATGAGCAAAAAAAGGAAATGCCTGAAAAAGTAAAAAAAATCAAAGCTTCACTCGATAAATTCTTTAAAGATTATGATAAACATACGGATCAATTGATTTTCAATGCAGTACACGATGATTTTATTAGACTTATCCCAGATTCATTAATACCTTCAGAAATAAAGGAATTAAACACATTAGAATGGTCTAAATTAATATACACTAAATCTATATTTGTAGAAAAAGAGAAAATTAAAAAAGCACTCTCAAATTTAACTAGAAAAAAATTAAAGAAACTAACTGCTGACCCAGCTTTCAAACTATACAAAGCACTAATTTCATCATATAGAGCAACCATTCTTCCTAAAGAACTCATTTTCCAAGAAACAATGGAAGAACTACTGAAAGTATATGTTGAGGGAAAATGCATCATGTTTCCAAATGAAAAGCATTGGCCAGACGCAAACAGTACACTAAGATTAACCTATGGTAAACTAGAAGGTTCGGCTCCAAAAGATGGAATGAACTACGGAGAACATACTAATATAGATGGGATTATTGAAAAAAATAAAACAGGGAACCCTGATTTTGAATTACTACCAAGAATGATCGAATTGCATAAAAACAAAGTATATGGATCATACGCACAAGATGGAGAGCTATGGGTGTGTTACACCGCATCAAACCATACTACGGGAGGTAATTCTGGTTCACCGGTATTGAATGAAAATGGAGAATTAATCGGAATTAACTTTGATAGGACATGGGAGAGTACAATGAGCGATTACATGTTTGATCCTTCAAGATGTAGAAATGTCGTATGTGATATCAGATATGTACTTTGGGTAATCGATATTTATTCAGGAGCAAATCACCTTATTAAAGAACTGGAAATCTCAAAAAACTAATTAGTACTAACAATTTTTCCTTTCATTTTTAAAAGTTTTTCATACCCTGTATTTACAAAGTAATTTGGATCAGACCTTATATCATAAACAAAAATAGATGCTGGTCTGTCAGATAAAGTATCCAACTTATATACTGAAAACTTATTTTTATCAAAGGTACTTAAAGTACTATACCGTTTATTTAAACTAAGGTTAAATGAATTTGATTTCCCACTCAATATATCCAACCAAGCGATACGAGAATTACCGAACAAAACACCAATAATTATCAAGCAGCTGTACACTAAATTACGCGGAATTCTATCAAAAAAAGAACTGGAATTTAAGGTGTAAAAGTTAAGCCAACACGTTAGATTAATAAACCAAAAAAGAATAAAAAAACCATATCCAAAGTTAACCGTACGATATTGCCCAAGAATCCCTGTATTCCAATACAAGGGAAAAATAGAGCAAAAAATAATTAGGCACAATAAAAAAAGTGTGAGCCAACGATTCATATAAAAAGAAGCTCTGAAAAGTGAAGAATTGACATTTAAATACCTATGCAATTTTAGATACATGAATGAAATAACAAGAAAAAAACCATTGCAAAACCATAAATAAACAAATCTAACACATTGCATGAGAGACATCAAAATAGAGTGACCTAAGCGGTGAGATTTCCCAATAAAATAAGATTCACGCAGTGTATTACCCGGGGAGAAATAAACAAAACAAGAAAAAAACAGCGCAAAGAAACACAAAGACAGTAAAATAGGTGAAGAAATAAAAGAAACTTTCTTATTTATAAAAAAGAGAACAAATAATAAAATAAGGACATATAACATCGCAATTTCATTAGATCCAATAATAAAAAACAATAAAAAATGGAGTAAGAAAAGATGAAAATACGTGTTTAAAACAAAGCTGTTTAATCTAAACAGGTTTAATAAATAACAAAAAAAACAAAAGAAAAAAAATGCTAATTGATATGTAACAACTCCAGTATACCAATATAGACCTTCAGATAAAGAACTCAATTGGAAAACATACATAAAATAAAGTAATGCTGAAAAAACGATTATTTTTCGACGTGAAAATAAATTCTTTAAAAAAATAGAAATAAATAAATAAAAACTAAAAAAATTACAAATGAAAAGAAAAAAAAGGATGGTACGGTATAGTATAATGCCATATACAAAGCCAAAACGAATGGGGTTAATCATCACGAAAAAATTAGACAAATAACGACCGTTCCATGTCTTATACTCCAAAGCATAGGCAAGCCAAAAATCTGGCTTTAAACCCAATGCAGCATAAGTCAGATCGTCTCCAATTGGATGAATAAAAAGAAATGATAAAACAAAGGGGAAATAGCAAAAAACCATTCCCCCAATAATAAATCGTTTATTGAAATTAAATCCCATATATTATTCAGGCAAAATATCCATCTTTTCAGCAAAATGATAACAATAATCTCTTAAATCTTCTGAAATTAATGTTTCACCAGTAGCTTTTTCAAACGTATCTGCCATCGTTAATAATGTTTGATGGAAAAATTGTTTCATTTCAGAGATCGTCATTTCATCCGTCCAAAGATCAATTTTCAATGTTTGTTTCTCTTTTTCATCCCATAAAGCAAGAAACATTGCTTTTGTTGGTGCATCAGAAACATTACCATCAGAAGCACTCCATTTCATTTTTAAAGGAACATTATTTTCATTTAATGAAACATTTACGTGAATATCAGATGTTTTTTTGATTTCAGAACTCATAATTAATCTATTTGGTAAGATTGTAAAATTTGATTATAATTCGTTTTCATTAGCGCATTCAAGGTAAAATCACTTTCATTTTCCATAAAAGAATGCACCATTTTCCATCCGATAAACTGACCTAATCGATCCGGACCTGCCTCTGGTAATCCAAGTGAAAAAGGACCTTCTTTTAACAATCCTGTAATCTCTCGTTCATTCGATGAAAAGAGTAATTGTTGATCAACCAAGTATTTCCATATCATGTTTTCATGAGAAATAGCCCAATTAAATTTGGATTTCGGGTAACGTAAAATCAAATGAGCTGGTAAATTAGTAAAGCATATCTCGCTAACATAAAGCAACTTACCATAATGAATCATTTGTTCTACTAAAACAGTGCTATTACATGGATATTGAGCAAGTAACCAAGAAAAAAATAAATCACGTTCGAAAAAATCAGGATTCATCCCTTTTTTCATCCAAAGATGAAAATCATTAGAAGGTAATTGTTGAATAACAGGATTATTAGAACCTAAATACCACTCAAGACCAATTGAAATAGAATTATCATGAACAAAGGTGTAATTTGCAAATAAAGAGTTCATGTAGTAAACTTGAGTAGGCAATTTTAATTGTGGTAAAAAAAAATGGGCGCGTTTAAATCCATTGATTATATGATCAGATTTTGAATTAATTTTAGTAGTGTAAGCTAAGCGTATTTCTTTTTCAAGTGAAGAAATATAAGTATCATTTCTAAAAATGGAAATACGTTTATATACATCATCGTTATTTACATCCCCTATTTGAAGACATGATTTTGTTAAATACGAAATAATGCCTTTGTCTATTATAGGCGAATTACAAAACGTGTAAAAAGCGTTAGAATCTGAATGAACAACAACTGAATCTAAATTAATAAAACGAATGGGTAAGTTTACATTAGACAAATCAACAGAAAATCGATTATGATTGCATGAAAAAAATAAAAAACTAAAGAAAAGAATAAAAAAAAACTTTGTCATGAAATCAAAAATACAAAACTTTTAAAGGAAACAATAGAAAAGAGGTGGAAAACGGGTCAAAATTATTTTGAGGTGCTGGTTATGTAATTAGTGCAATTCTAAAATGAATGAAATCCAAGTCTCTTGAGCCTTTATTTTGTTTGACAGCCTACTGCTAAACAATTTTATCTTCGATCTCTTAAAGCACAATAATACTAACTTTGTTGTTTATTGCTTAGATCTAAAAAACAACATTATGAATAAAACAATATCTGAACTTCTTTTTTCAAAAGCGAAAAATTATTTTCCTGGAGGCGTAAATTCTCCTGTTAGGGCTTTTAAGTCTGTAGATGGTTCACCTTTATTTATTAAAAAAGGAGATGGATGCCATATTTGGGATGAAGATGATAACCAATTTATAGATTTTTGTTGTAGTTGGGGTCCTTTGATTTTAGGTCATAATCACCCTAAAGTGTATGGTAAGATTGTGTCAACATTACAAAATGGATCTAGTTTTGGGGCACCAACTCGGATGGAAAATGAGTTGGCCGAATTAATTTTAAGCAAAAATCCGTACATTGAAAAAATGAGGTTTGTAAGTTCAGGCACAGAGGCTGTTATGTCTGCTCTAAGAGTAGCACGTGGATTTACAGGAAAGGATAAAGTATTGAAATTTGAGGGCTGCTACCATGGCCATGTCGATTCATTATTGGTTAAAGCTGGAAGTGGTTTAGTGACTCTTGGAGCATCTACAAGTGCTGGTGTACCTGATAGTTTTGCGAAAGAAACCATTGTTTTACCTCTAAACGACATTGAATTACTTAGGGATTGCTTTGAACAGTATGCGCATGAAATTGCGTGTGCAATTATAGAACCGATACCGGCAAATAATGGCTTATTATTACAAGAGAAAACCTTTTTACTTGAATTAAGATCCTTATGTACTAAATACAATGTGCTTTTACTTTTTGATGAGGTTATTTCTGGATTTCGTGTTGCTTTTTCTGGGGCAGCCGAACTATACCAAATTACTCCGGACCTTGTCACTTACGGTAAAATTATAGGAGGAGGGCTACCCGTAGGTGCTTATGGTGCAAGTAAAGAAATCATGTCTTGTGTATCTCCTGAGGGTGATGTTTATCAAGCAGGAACATTGTCTGGAAATCCAGTAGCAATGGCAGCAGGTATCGCTCAACTAACAGAATGTGCACAACCTGGATTCTATGCATTATTAGAACAAAAAACCCTCGATTTTATTGCTCCAATAAATGCACATTTAAAAATAAAGGATTATGATTGCGAAATAGTAAGTATTGGATCTATTTTTTGGCTTTCTTTTGCCAAAGACAAACAAATTCGATCCGCTTCAGAAATTAATCCTAACATGACCAAGTTTAAGGAATTACATAGTGCTTTATTGGAGTTAGGTGTTTATTTAGGACCCAGCGGATATGAAGTAGGCTTTGTTTCTCAGGCACACACATCAGAGATTTTAAAAGATGCAGCATTAAAATTTTGTCAAGCATACGACATTATTTATTCCTAGAGACTTACTAAAAGGTTGATGTTCCCAATTGCCCTATTGATAAATGAATAATAAAAAAAGCCATTTATTAAATGGCTTTTTTTATTATTCAGTATGTGTTAGCGCACACTTATTTTTTATGGATTAGATAATAGATTACCAAGATTTCACCAAGATTTCTTTTGTCCATGTTCCTACCGTCAATATTGCTTTATTATCGCATGCTCCATCTCCGTAATCAATAATCGCATCTTTTTTCCCTGTACGTGTAATTTTTAATTTGCCTTTTTTAATCCATTGGCAAACATCGGATTTTTCAAGTGCAGTTATCGTAGAAAATGAATATGGTATGTTATTTGAATTAATTCCATAAGATGTACCCGTTATTTCGTAGGTATCATCCTTAATGTCTGGGGTATCATAACCCGCTGTCCACAGTCTTACTCGGTCAGAGCTCCATGAAATCATGCCGCCATCTTTTTTTATGATTTTAGCATCTTTTACATTTATTTCAAATGTACGCGCGTCTTTTAATGTAACTTTTTTAGATCCAATCAGTTGATTATCATTTACAAAATATTCATTTTTTACTTTTTGATCGCTGTCTTTATTCTTTTGTATACTATCAGTACGGTAGGTAATAACAGAACCAATTATATTTTTTGTCGGTTGATAATTTATTTCAATAGATCCACGTCGTGTTTTACCGTCTTTACATGTACAATTTATTTTGCCGTCTTTACCATAACTAACTACTAAAGTTCCAGATTTTGTAATGGTATCAAATTTCATGAATTTCACTCCTAAACAAGTGTCTTTTGATTTTTCAAAAGATTTAATACTAGGGTTTAATTCATAAGTTCCAGCCTGATCTCCAGCATTTTTTAGGTCGTAAATTATATTTTCAGCAAAACCATCATCACTTGCGATGGAAGAAACATCTGTTGCATCTTCTGTCTTTTTTGTACACGAAGTAATGCAAATTAGCACGAATAAAATTATTCCATTCAGTTTTATCATCTTATTTTAATTTTAAATATTTAATAAATATAAAAAAAAATAGTTTGATTTTAAAAAAAATATAAAAAAATTACCAATGGAGCGGTAGTGCATAAAAATTTGAAGTTCTACCCTCAGGATCAAACCAAATACTTTCTCCATGAATGCTTCCTTTCTTATACATTTCGATTCCTTGTATCACAGAGTTAGGGTGATAATGAACCCATTGTCCATCAAGCGCTCCATCCGAATAATTCACTTTTCCCTTTAAGGCGCCTGATGTGTGAAATAATTCCATACTGCCATGCAGTATCCCATTAGAGTAAGAATAATTTTTAGCGGAATTTCCGTTCAAATAAAATTCTTCAAATACACCATGCTGAATGCCATTTGTATAATTCCCTTTTAATATTAACTGACCGCTTTCATGAAAGTCAAGCCATTCTCCATGAAATTTACCCTCTATCAATGTGGATTTAAGTCTCATTTTTTTTGATATCCCATAAAACTTTACATATTCTCCAGTATAAGGAACAGAAAATGAAGAGTCATGATAATAGGTGTTATCATTAAAATTATATACTTGGGAAAGGCAAACAGATGCATTAGATGAAAAAAGTATGACACAATATAATATAACTATTTTACGCATATACTTCCTAGTTAGATGAAAAAGAATATTAACTTAAATATAAGATAAAAATTCATCGAATAGAAGAAAAAGCTTATTTTTTTTGCCAGCGCAACGTATAATAAAATCCTCCATATAAAACAAAAAACGGATTATTGGTTTCGCCTTCACTCACTATAATTGGAAAATTAACATAAGGAGATAAATTGAATATACAGTTTTTATAAACATACATTACATCTAGATTCACCACAGCAGATTTTAGATTTAAAGAAGAAGCGGTATTTGAAGTTGTTATTTTTTTGTGATACACAATTACGTTGTTTTGCGTTCCTATGTAAAGATCTACTTCGGGTGAAATGATTAATTTATCGTCTTCGATAAATACATCATAGCTATTAAATGCTTTCGAATTCATCAAAGTGAAGGTGTAATCTTTTAGGGAAGTAGTCACACTATTCGTTTTAGAAGGATTCTTTCCCTTTTTTGCTGCCTTAATATAGGTTTTACTCCCTGACGAATAATCAAAACTGATCGCTGAATAAAGCCAATCGAAATCGTAAGCAAAGTAAGCGTTTAGATTATTGTTAACCAAACTCGTTATCCTAGATACGTCTTTCGAAAAGAAAAAGCGCGCGTATGAAATTGATCCATCCCAGTGATTCCCAATATTAAATTGATATCCTAAGGAAAAATCCAATTCATCAAATGCCTTAGAAGTAGTACTTGTATGAACGAGTGCTATTTTTGTGAATAGACCACTCCAATGTGTATATTTAATTGCAGGTCTAATTAACGGAATTGCAATCGAATCTTTTTTCCCTAAGAATGAATTTGTACTTGAGTAAGTAAGATACATCCTCAATTTTGAGATTTTAGGATCAGTTGGGATTGTATCGGAGTTTTTATTATTAAGTATTAGTTCTAGCGAATCTGTTTCTTGGCTAAATATGAATAAACAAGAAAAAGTAATGTATAAAATAAGCGTTATTTTTTTCATGTTAATTAGTTCAAAAGTGCATTGATATATGCTTCTACGTTATAGTTTGTTCCAAGTTAAGTGCATTGAAGAAAGAAACAAAAGTGTTTTCTCTAGAGCAAAGTGAATAGGAGTAAATTCAATTTCATTGTGTGAGATCATATCGTTTTTATTGTATTTGTTTCTTTCTAAGTATAAAAGTTTAACCTAAACTATGATTTTTTTTTCAAAGCGAGATTATCTTGCTTAAATTAGCAGTATGATTTTATACAACGTTACAATTAACATCGACAAAGATGTCCATGAGGATTGGTTAAATTGGATGCGCACAATTCATATTCCTGCAGTTATGCAAACTGGATGTTTTTTGGAAAGTAAGCTTTCTCGAATTCAAGGTGAAGAAGACGGCGGAATCACTTTTTCTGTAATGTATTTATGTCCATCTGAAACAAAATACGATGAATATACTGCCATGTTTGCCCCCTCACTACAAAAAGAACATTTAGAAAGATATGCGGGTAAGTTTGCTGCATTTAGAACAATTTTAACTGTTATTGATCAATTTGAATCACATGTCGGTTAAGGCGAAAAAACACCTTGGACAACATTTTTTAATTGATAAAAGTGTGAGTAAGAGAATCGCCCAGCAATTTGGTGCTCATCAGGGATGTAGAAAAGTATTAGAAATTGGCCCTGGTATGGGTGCACTAACCACTTTTTTATTAGAAGAGCCACTCAATAAGCTTTGGGTGATGGAGGTGGATGTTGAGTCTATCAAATTCCTTGAAGAAAATTTTCCTCAATTGGAATCAAAGATTCTGAATGCTGATTTTTTAAAAACAAATTTATCTGATTTTTTCGGCACCGAACCTTTTTCTGTAGTGGGTAATTTCCCGTATAATATTTCATCTCAAATTTTATTTAGATGCCTTGAATATAGAAATCAAATCCCTGAGATTATGGGTATGTTTCAAAAAGAGGTCGCTGAACGAATTGCTGTTGGACCAGGAACAAAAACGTATGGAATTATTAGTGTTTTATTGCAAACAT
Organism: Chryseobacterium gleum; assembly: GCA_945897755.1. Taxonomy (GTDB): domain Bacteria; phylum Bacteroidota; class Bacteroidia; order Flavobacteriales_D; family Crocinitomicaceae; genus CANHVK01. The sequence continues at coordinate 23,486 of CAMDGH010000016.1, forward strand.
TTTATGATATTTCATATTGTTTTACAGTCGATGAACATGTCTTTAATCCACCACCAAAAGTTAAATCAGGGGTTATTCGTTTAACTCGGAACGAACGATTAACATTGCCATGTGACGAAAAATTATTTATACAAATTGTAAAAGCGTGCTTTAATCAGCGAAGAAAAATGATTCGTAATACCATTAAACCTTTCGTAGATGGTAAACCATTTGATAGCCCTTATTTGGAAACACGTCCAGAGCGATTGAGTGTTGATGATTTTATATCATTAACGTTAGCGGTAGAAAAAACAAGGTTATGATAAGTGCTTTAGTTTCTTTTTTAAAGTGTGGTTTATTATGTGGCATATTCGTTGTAAGATTTTAGATATAGTAATTTTATAGGTATGAAAAGAAGGTCTTTTTTAACTGGTTCTACCTTATTGGGATTAAGTTCTTTGGTTTTACCAAGTTGGACTTTTTCTGCACAAAACACACCCATTTTTCCATCAAAAAAAACGCATCCAAAACAGGCTAAAAATATAATATTTTTAGTGAGTGATGGCATGAGTATGGGGACTTTGTCTTTGGCTGACCAATTTATGCGAATGAAAAATGGTAAGTCAACTGAATGGATTTCGCTCTATGAAAAAAAAGAATGTACACGAGCATTAATGGATACGGCGTCTTTAAATTCATTAGTTACCGACTCTGCAGCTGGTGGATCTGCTTGGGGTTGTGGCTATAGGGTGGAAAACGGGAAGATTAATGTGGGACCGAATGGGGAACGGTACACTCCAATTTTACAAAAGTATAAAAAGGCAGGAAAATCGGTTGGTTGTGTAACGACAGTGCCTATTACGCATGCTACACCAGCTTCGTTTTGTGTGAATAACGAAGATCGTTCAGGTCAGGATCAAATTGCAATGGATTATTTAAACCTGCGTTTTGATGTAATGATGGGAGGAGGTGACCTCTATTTTTCTGAGTCAACTCGGGCAGATAAAGTTAATTTATATCCTTTATTTGAATCGAAGGGATTTGATGTTTTACACAAAAAAGAAGATTTTAAAACTGTTTTGCAATCGGAAAAACCTGTTTTAGGTGTATTCGATAAGGATGCTTTGCCTTATTCAATTGATAATGAAGCTGATTTCACCGTTCCTTCACTCGCTGAAATGACAGATTTCGCAATCAATAAGCTGAAAATGAACAAAGAAGGCTTTGTACTTCAAGTAGAAGCAGGAAAGGTGGACTGGGCAGCGCATGCAAATGATACTGTAGCACTATTAAATGATCAACTTGCTTTTGATGACGCAATCGGTGTCGCTCTTCGATTTGCATTAGAAGATGAAAATACCCTTGTGGTAATTACAACCGATCATGGAAATTCAAATCCAGGTCTTCTTTACGGTAAATCTGCAACTGAAAATTTCAAAAAAGTTTGGACAAGTAAGCATAGTAATGAATGGATTTTAAAAGGGCTTACTTTTGAGACTACTCCTCAGCAATTGATTGAACGCATCGAATTTGCTTCTAATTGCGTTCTCTCTATAGAAAATGCAACCCTACTTAAAAACAAGTTTTTGGAAATGAATAAAGAAATTTCCCTCTTGTACAACCCCTATAAATTGCCATTTAAAGAACTTGCTCAATACCAATCATTACAAACGTCCGTGAGTTGGATGGGTACTAATCACACTTCTGATTTTGTTGAATTATGTATGATAGGTCCTGGGAGTGAACTTTTGCCCGCATTCATTAAAAACAATCAAGTACATCACTTTTTGTTAAATGCTACTGGACTGACTCCCGACTTTTAGTTTTTTATACCAAACATAACTACAAAACATTCCAATCAAATTGTTCTTTTTCATCGTCTTGATAAAAAATTACTTCGCATATTTGGTTTATTTTATAATTACATTTGGTTTTATTTCTTTTTTCAAGAGGTATTGAACCGCTTTTTCAGCACTAACAAATCCTCCAGTGTTTGATAAGTTAATTAAGGTTGTTTTCTTTTTAGTACCAGGAATCCTGACTATTTTTTTAGATTTAACGGAAGAAATTTTAATTGCTTCAATGATTTCTTCTGCTGATAATTCAGGGAAATAACCTCTTAATAGTGCGGCAACACCTGCGGTAACAGGGCTAGCCATACTCGTTCCCGACGCATCTTCAAAACTATTGTTTGGAACGGTAGAGTAAATATCGACACCAGGAGCAAAAATATCCACATTTTTAGCACCGTAATTTGAAAAATCACCGATTAGTTTTTTCCCTTTTCTTGAAGAACTTGAAGCACCGATTTCGATCCAATTTGAAGCAATCGATCCATTTGAAAGGCGCTTATTTGGAAAAAAATCAATCGAATCAACATTTTTAGATGCGTTTCCTGCTGCATGAACCAAGAGTACATCTTTCGATTTAGCGTAGGCAATTGCTTTATCTACTACCTCTTTGGTAGTAGAATAGTCTTTTCCAAAAGACATATTAATCACTTTAGCTCCATTATCAACAGCGTAGTAAATTGCATTTGCAACATCTTTATCTCTTTCATCTCCATTAGGAACAGCCCTTAAAACCATGATTTTGGCATTTGCTGCAATTCCATTGATTCCAATTCCATTATTTCTTTTTGCTGCAATAATTCCCGAAACATGTGTTCCATGCATTGCGTCTGGCCCTTCATATCTGTTGCACCCATAAAAACGCTCATATAAGTCGTTTGGATTATCACCCACGATTGCATTACGTAAACTATCATTGTCAAGAACACTCAAACGAATTGCTTGATTTGCTCTTTCAAATCCATTCATTATTTCTTTTTCAATGGCTGAGGCGCCAATCATCAAATTAAAAAATTTGAGCAGTTTTTGAGATTTAACTTCATTGTTGTTTTTTGGAACATATTTTTTATTTGTTTTTTTTGAATACACTTTAAATTCATTTTTAACATTGACAATATATCCATAAAGCACGTTTAATTGTTCCAATTCAGAACGGGCATTTTGTATTGATTTAAGATATTCTTCCTTTTTTAATTTGAAATCTTCATATTTTAATTGATCAGCATTATTTAATGTAGCAATTTCTTTGCCTTTAAAATAGATTTCACTAGCCATAACAATGCGCGCTAATTCTGAAGTCTCGTAATTTACATCCAGGGTTTTTCCTCCCAAAAATGACCAACCGTGAATATCATCAACGTAACCGTTTTTATCATCATCCATATTATTACCAGGGATTTCGTTAGGGTTTACCCAAATCATATCTTTCAAATCCTCATGATCTACTTCAACACCACTATCAATGACGGCCACAACAACCTCTTTAGCTGTTTTATCTTTTAACAAGGTGTATGCTTTGTCAGCCCCAGTTCCGTATACGCTAGAACACGATTTGCTTTTTAAAAACCAATTAAGAGATGCTTTTTGACAAAAACCAGTTGAAACAGAAAGAGAAACGAGTAAACTTAAAAAAAGTGATTTCATGAATTTTTATATTATAATTTAAAGTAAAAATACTAATTTACAGCAAAAAAAAATGTAAATTAAGAAAGATAAGAGACACCATTTCCATTTAATGTATTTAATACAAGCTCACCATTGATTATTTTCATTCCATTAAAAGGGTCATTCTTGATTAGGTAAGGGGCATCTAAGTCAACCCAGTCTACTTTTGAAGCGAGCTGAGCTGCTGCCGAAGTTGCACATGAAGATTCTGCCATGCATCCAAGTACCAACTTCAATTTTTCTTGTTTTGCATAATCAATCATTTGAACAGCTTCATAAATACCGGTACTTTTCATCAGTTTTACATTAGTTCCATGGAATGCTTTTCCGAATCTTTTGAGGTCATCTAATCGCTTTATTGATTCGTCTGCTATGATTGGTATTGGGCTATGTTGAGTTAACCAAGCGCTATCATCAATCTTTTCTTTGGCAAAGGGTTGCTCAATAAATAAAGCTTTTTTTTCAGCCAAAAAACAAGCCATTTCATGAGCGAAATAGCGGTCTTTCCAACCCTGATTTACATCAACAGAAAAAGGATAAGTCCATTCTTTTAAGAGGGTATTAACCAAGGTCATATCGTCTTTCGTGCCAATTTTAAGTTTCAGTACCCTAAAACCAAGTTCATGTGCTTCTCGCGTTTTTTGAATCATTATTGGTAATTCATCGATTCCGATAGTGAAGGAAGATAAAGGGGTTGATTCAGTACCTTTCAATAATGAAATTGTACGACAATTATTTAATTTCCCCCATAAGTCATGCACAGCGATATCAATAGCTGCTTTTGCAGCATTATTGCCTAAACCTATGCGATCCACGTAACTTAAAAAATAAGAAATTGGTTCATCAAAAGACAATCGATTGAAATCAACTAGTTTAAAAAAGTCGATTACACTAGCTTGACTTTCAACTAAATAGGGAGGGGTACAAGCTTCGCCATAACCAATCAAACCATTGCTTTCGATTGAAATGATTACAATGGGAGTATGTGTTCTAGAAAACGCCGCTACGGTAAAAGTATGGTTGAAAGCCAATGAAAAAGGAAACCAATTTACGATCATCAAAATTTAAAAGGGATTACAATTTAATACGCAATGAGATTATGTTTTACGCTTTTTCTTTTTTGCAGCAGGAAATAGAATATTGTTTAATATCAAACGATATCCCGGAGAGTTTGGATGTAAATTTAAATCAGTAGGTGGGTCTTGTACCATATGTTGGTAATCCTCAGGGTCATGCCCTCCATAAAAAGTCCACGTCCCTTGACCTAATTCACCATGAATGTATTTTGCTGTACCCAAGGCCTTATTTTCGCCTAAAATTAAAACATTAGACTTGATAAATTCCTTTTTAAAATCAGTTGTTTGTCCGTAGAAGTCGGGCACTAAATCAGTATGACATTGCGTAAGCATGGTAGGAATTACATCCCACTTTGCAGAAAAATCAAACAAAGTAAACCGGTCTGTACTTTCATTTGCTTTGTGTAATTCGGTGCCATCGATATTCGAATATTCGTATTTATAATCATCTCTTTCCAATTCAAAATTTTCGAAAGCGAATGTTTCGTTAAAGTCCAATTTTTTTTGACAATCAGGGTCTTTATCATCCCCATCATAAATGTTGGCGCATATATCCGTATTTTGAGCCGCCAAACCAATATCAAAACTATCTGTTCCGCTGCACATTGTAAAAAGAAATCCACCACCCAAGACAAAGTTTTTTAAACTTTTCGCAACAGCTAATTTCATTTGTGAAACCTTTTTGAAACCTAACTTCTTACAATCTGCTTTAGCATCATCCACTTGTTTTTTGTACCAACTTACTTGAGCATATGTTGCATAAAACTTCCCATATTGACCTGTAAAATCTTCGTGGTGTAGATGCATCCAATCGTATTTTGGCAACAAGCCCATAACAATCGCCGAATCATAAATTTTATCGTACTTAATTTCAGCATATTCTAAAACAAGAGTTACAGCATCATCCCATGGTTGTTTTCCTCGAGGAGTATAGACTGCAATTTTTGGAGCTTTTTCTAGTTGAACAATCTCTTGGTTTATATCCGGATTTGAGATTTCTGTTCGAATTGAATTCGCCCGAGCATCAGTGAGAACTTCATATCGGATTCCTCTAATATTTAGTTCGTCTTCAATAATAGTGGCATGAGGAATTAAAAAAGATCCACCACGATAATTAAGAAGCCACTCTAAGGATATGTTTTTTTCAAGCAGCCAATACGCTACACCGTATGCCTTTAAATGATTTGTTTGCGTCTTATCCATTGGAATAAGTAATTGCGTAGCATTAAATTTACTTGTAAAAAGTAAAGACAGGAATAGAAATAAAAGGGATCTGCTAAATTTCATTAAAATGGAGGGTCTAATAGTTGTCCTTCAAAGTCATTGTTTTCTGCTTCTTCATTCATTTTACTTTGCACAGTATAGGTACCAACTTGTTGATCAAAGTTTGTATTAATTGGCATTCCAACCGAAGGGAAATCGTCTACCTGAAACTTATCAAAGTCTTCAAAACGCGCATATTCTCCAATAAATCGAAGTCTAACAGAGTCTGTTGCACCATTTCGGTGTTTTGCTACAATGATTTCACCAACTCCAACATTTGACTCGCCTACTTCATTTTGAAGTATTTGGTAATATTCTGGACGATATAAAAAAGAAACAATATCCGCATCTTGTTCAATAGCTCCAGATTCACGAAGGTCAGACAAAATCGGTTTTTTATCTCCACCTCTTGTTTCTACCGAACGGCTTAATTGAGAAAGTGCAATCACAGGAACATTTAATTCTTTTGCAATTTCTTTAATGGAACGTGAAATGGTGGATATTTCTTGTTCTCTATTTCCTCCTTTATTACCTCCAGCGGTCATTAATTGAAGGTAATCAATGATTATAATTCGAATGTCAAATTGGGATTTCAATCTTCTACATTTTGCTCTTAGGTCAAAAACACTTAAACCAGCTGAATCGTCAATATAGATTGGGGCAGTAGTTAATTTTGAAATCCGGCTATGTAACTGATGAAATTCATGTTCTGCTAAATCTCCTTTCCGAAGTTTTTCAGCACTGATTCTAGATTCACTTGCAATAAGTCTTTTTACCAACTGAACAGAGGACATTTCCAATGAAAACAAGGCAACACCCATATTGTGATCAACAGCAATATTTCTTGCCATTGAAAGTACAAATGCTGTTTTACCCATCGCTGGTCGAGCAGCAATCACAATCATATCCGAGTTTTGCCAACCAGAAGTCAGTTTATCAAGCATGTGAAAGCCAGATGGAACTCCTGAAATACCGTCTGAATTTTTTGACGCTTTTTCAATTTCCATAATTGCTTCTCTAACCACATTGCTTAAACTGTCTCCTTTTTTCTTTATATTGTTTTCAGCGATTTTAAATAAATCATGTTCCGCTTTATTAAGAAGGTCAAATACATCTGTTGTTTCATCAAATGCATCTTTTAATACTTCAGAGCACATTCTAATGATTTCGCGTTGAATGTATTTTTGAGAAATAATACGTGAATGGTACTCTATATGAGCAGCAGAAGCAATTCGATTGGTAAGGTTTGAAATGTATAATGCTCCACCAGCTAATTCAAGTTCTCCATCTTGACGAAGTTGAGTTGTCACTGTAAGTAAATCAATCGGTGCTGATGTTCCGAATAGTTTATTAATGGCAGTACAAATATAGAAATGCTTTGGGTCGTAAAAACTACTGGCAGTGATGGATTCAAAAGCCACACTTACAGCATTTTTATCTAGCATCATTGCGCCCAAAACAGCTTGCTCCAAATCAATCGCTTGAGGTGGAATCTTGCCTGCTTCTGCAGAAAAAATAGCTGCGATTGGCTTGCTTCGTGTAAGTGTTTTTTTTGGTTTTTCAGCATTATTTTCCATGTTGCAAATGTAACGAAATCGAAAAGAGAAATCTCAATTTTAGGTATATTTTTAACATTAAGTTGTTGGCATAAGCTGTAGATAAAGTGTTCGTAATTTGAAATAACTTTTTTCTTATCTAATCCTTACCTAAATTCGCCTTTTTTAATTGAATAAAACGCTTATGTTATTAAATCGCGAAGTTATTAAAACGGCAGATGGCTCTAAAACAATACACATTGGGCAATGGAATGAAAATTATCATTCATCGCATGGTGCTTTACAAGAGGCAAAGCATGTTTTTATCCATCACGGCTTGTCATTATTTCTTAATCAAGATGCAATTTCGTTGTTAGAGGTCGGATTTGGAACTGGTTTAAATGCTGCCTTGACGCTTGAAAATGCTGCTAATAAGAATGTATTGATTCATTATGTTGGCGTTGAAGCATTTCCTGTTACGTGCGAAGAGCTTATCGCGTTAAATTACGCTGATTTATTTGATGAGAAAGAATTCAGCAATACCTATGATGCAATGCATGTATCGGATTGGGAAAAAGAAGTAAAGATTACACCCGATTTTTCGCTGACAAAACGACGTGAAAAGCTACAAACGATTGAATTTTTGGATAATACATTTGATTTAATTTATTTTGATGCCTTTGGTCCTCGTGTTCAAGGAGAGTTATGGACCATTGAGATTTTTACAAAAATGTATAAGGCTCTTAAAACGGGTGGTGTTTTTGTTACTTATTGTGCTAAAGGTCAAGTGAAGCGTGATTTAAAGTCGGTTGGATTTACGGTAGAAGTATTGCCTGGACCTCCAGGTAAACGAGAGATGACAAGATGTAGGAAAGCTTAGGCATAATCTAAGTCGGCACTATTTTTAATCATAACCTAAGCACCGCTGGATTTGAACCTAACTACAGGTGTTTAAAAATTCATTATTTTCAAGCTAAGCCGAAAATTAGAAGAAAAATATTCAATCTAAACTCAGAACACTTAACGTTTTGAAATTTTATTTCCCGAAATGGTTCGTTGTAAATTACACTTGAAGCGATCGATTTCGGGATTTCTTTTGTGCAAGTGTTTTGTACTGCAATTCTCTACGCGCTCGCGCCACAAACGATAACTCGAAAACTTCAATTCGTTCTTCATCAATGCTTTTACTTGGTCTTCGCGTAAACCAAACTGAGTAAATATTGCATCAAAAGGGGTACGGTCTTCCCAGGCCATTTCTATTACTCGGTCAGTGTCTTCAGCTGTTAATTGCAACTTCATTCAAGTGATTTTTTTAGTATAACAACAAAGCATGTTTTTTTGTTTGGAAGCCCTCCCTTTTTTACATGCCCAAAAATACAAACTCGTTAAAGAGGTTGGAAACAAGGTTAAGTTGTATGCTATTTTAGTTGGATTGAATATAAAAATGATGTCTTTGCTTTTATTTTCTTACCAATAAAATAAAGTAAATCTGCTGCAACTACAATATGCATTACATTCAATGCCATAGCATATCCAAACGTAACGTTAGGAATATGCGTAAATGGACTAATCAAAGATAAAGCGACTAATACAATGGAAACGATGCTAAAAATTTTTAATCCTGTAGAAGTATATTTTTGTTACTCGGTTTATTGGGGTTAATAGAGATCCATTAAATGGAGTTGAGTCGATACAAAGGTTTGTTGGAACGCTTAACAAAAGTATAATCCACCATTCTCAAAGGTGAAAATGATTTGTTTGAGAATAGTTGTTAATTTTAGGTTCTCGTGAAAACTGAGAAATTAATGTATCTGTTTTCAAACGTATCAATTTACTAGTAACGCTTATTTCGCACTATGAAAAAATGGATTCCCCATGCATCACTATTAATTTGCTGTATGATTTGGGGAACCACATTCGTAGCAATCAAGAAAATTTCGCATTTAATTGACCCCTATTTATTAGCAACCTTACGCAGTTTGTTGGCGGTATTAATATTATTTCCAATACTGATAGTTACCAAAAAAAAGCATGTTTTTTTCAATAAACAGGCCATAAAATATGGGTTTATTACTGGACTTATATTAGGGGGTATATATGTAATCCAAACAATAGGGATGCAATTTACAAGCTCTAATCATAGTGCTTTTATAACGAGTTCAGCAGTAATAATGGTTCCATTAATATTAGTTGTAGCAGGAAAACAAAAGTTACACTTTACGCAAATAGCGTGTATTGTTTTAATCGCCTTCGGCTTATATTTTTTAACAAATACCAATGATAATCAACCCTATAATGTTGGAGATATAATTACTTTTTTTGGCGCTATTGTTTGTGCTTCACATATTATTTTATCTGGTCATTATGTACGGAAAACAGAATTTTTAGGACTGATTTTTTATCAGTTTCTTTTCGCTATGATTATTTCCTTTTTTGGATTACTTATCAATAAAGGTATTAGTCACACTGAAATTAATTTTTCCACAACGGTTATAAATAACGTTTTATATCTTGGGTTTTTCGGTACATTACTTTGTTTTTTTGTTACTGTTTGGGCACAAAAGTTTGTGAGTACAATTACAACGGCTATGATTTTTTCACTTGAACCTATCTTTGCAGCAACTACAAGTTTTATCGTATTACAGGAAAGCCTTTCTTTACTTGAAATCATTGGTGGAATAGCAATTATCCTAGGATTAATCACATATAATCTTTTAAATTCTAAGTCAGGAATTGTATCAAAATAAATGGCAATAAACGAATAAACAAATTACATAAATTTGGTTATTTAAAATCAATATGATTGCTGATTAGTATCAAGCTGACTGTAATTGTTGATATAAATTACAGTAAATCAGACTAGTTATAGCAGCTAAATTATTTGCCTAATCCCCAGAATATTCAGTTAACCCGAAATACATGAAACAAGTATTAATGAATAGTGAGCAGTTGATTGAAAATAGCGCGCCATATAAATACGGTTAAGCAGTTTTTACAATTCCTTAATCTAGCATTCTCCGCTAGTTTTTTATCTTTGTCACCCAAACAAAATAGAACTTCCCCATGAATGGCATCAATCCAAAATCGGCCTTAATTTTTATTTTAGTTACGATTTGTTTAGACTCCATCGGATTAGGCATCATCATTCCATCTTTTCCGACCTTGATTTCTGAAACGGCTGCTGTTCCCATAAGTCAAGCTTCCCAGTATTTTGGTTGGGTAATGGGCGCATACGCATTCATGCAATTCATCTTTTCGCCATTGATTGGGAATTTAAGTGACCGCTTCGGACGTCGTCCTATTTTGTTGATATCTGTGCTCGGAATGAGTTTGGATTACCTCGTGATGTATTTCGCACCAGATTTATGGTGGTTGGTCATTGGTCGTGCAGTCTCTGGAATATTTGGTGCGAGTTTCACCTCAGCTACAGCGTACATTGCAGATATTTCCACACCAGATAAACGTGCACAAAATTTCGGGATGATTGGTGCTGCCTTTGGAATTGGATTTGTAATTGGTCCAGCCATCGGTGGTCTCCTTTCTGACTTCGGTGCGCGCACTCCGTTCTTAGTGGCAGCCGTCTTTTCCATGGCGAATTTCATCTACGGATTTATCGTTTTGAAGGAATCTTTACCCGTGGAAAACCGCCGCGCATTCGATTGGAAACGCTCCAATCCTTTTGGTGCACTTCAACAAATGAAACGCTTCAAGAAGTTAAAGTATTTATTCCTAGTTTCATTCTTGACTATTTTAACAACGATGTGTGTGCATTCAACATGGAATTTCTATTCGATGGAGAAATTTGGCTGGACAACCAAAGAAGTAGGGATTTCCCTTGCGGTCGTAGGAGTTTGTTTCGGAGTTGTACAAGGAGCGCTCACAGGAAAAATCGTGGCGAAATTCGGACAGAAAAACGCAGCGAAATTGGGACTATTCCTATCCATTTTTGTTTTAATGGGAATGGGACTAATTTACCAAGGATGGATGATGTACGCCATCATTCTACCATACGCATTTACTGGAATTGTTGATCCTGCCATTCGCTCCATTATTTCTGGACAAGTTCAAAGTAACGAACAAGGAGAACTTCAAGGGATTTTCACCAGTTTGATGAGTTTAGCAGAGATTATCGGTCCACCATTATTCATGTGGTTCTATTACAACTTCAAATCGAGCGTCCCTCATTCCAACATTGGACTCGGAACACCGTTCTTCGTTGCTGCATTCATCGCTTTGTTGGCTTTCATCTTAATTTCCTGGACATTTAAAGGTTATACAAACACAATAGACTCGGAAGAGGAGTCATAACCAGTACATATCAGAGTTATGTATTTTGTGTAACACTTTTTCACGCTCCTGTATTCGTGTGTTTTTACTTCAAAAAATCGTTTATATTTTACACGATTAAACATCGCACTATCTACTGAGAAAAAGTCCTTGAGGAATTGTGGCGTAATGGACATTTATCTACATGGTTTGCGAAATGGGAACCATTTTTGAATGAAAGGACTACAAATGAAATTACACAGAAAGGTTTTTACACGCTGAAAAAACGAAAAAGTCCATATAGAAGTTTGAAAAATAATCTTCCTTGGTTATTTGCTTAGTACGACAATTATGATTTAAAAATTCCAAGCACTACAAATGCAATTGACGGTCATTTTTCTGATTTAAAAAAAAATTAAGGAGTCATAATGGACTCTAAGTTGAAAAAAAAAGAAATTCATAGATTTGTTTTTAAAGGCATAATGTTCTCAAAGAATGTGATGGAATATTAGAAAAACATCTATCACATTCATTTCCTCGAACGTTAAACCTATCCCTGTTCAGGTTGCTCTCCAGCATTACCCGTTTCCTTTTTTGAATAAGAAATAAAGTTCCGAAAAAATAAAATGCGTTTTCCAATAGGGTGAAAATAAAGAGCCTAATAAATGTCAATTACGCCTAATTTTTTCTATAATCAGAACAGTCTTTCATATAGAAAGCAATGAATACTTAAAATTTATGTTTGAAATGATATTTCTTAAGATGGAAAAATATTATTTCCATACCAATATGTACTATTGCCTGAGAATTGTTTTGAGTTTAGTCATAATTAAATAAGTATTGATTTATAAATTCTCTTATATAATTCCTTAAAATACTTAAGAGGATCGACTATTCACCTTAATCTTTTTCAACCAAATGAATCACATCCTTCGCCAACTCTTCAGATAGCACTCCATTACGTATTACATTCACCATGGCTATTTTACATTGGTGGTGATCAATCGGATGGTCATTGTGATTTGGATATGCTTTATAACCACTATCGTATTGCTCTCCAGGATACAAAAGAATCACTTTATTGGTGTTCCAAAAACGAGCATACGCATACATTTGACGCAAGTCTTCAATGCTGGCTGCTTTGTTGTTGGGGCGCTTCCATTTTGTATCAATGATAATTGTTTCATCTCCTTTTTTTAAGACGATATCTGGACGAATGGTGCGGTGCGAACCATAGAATGTTTTTGAGGATTGACCTGTTACTTCCCAATTTTCTTCTGGGTAATTGATAGCATGTTTTTTTAATGAGCTTAGCACGTATTCTTCCCACAATTCATTCATATCGAAAAGGAGTGCAATCATTTTCTGTTGACCGTGATTGATATCTGGCGAATAATTGAGAATGATCAATTTCGCCAATTCAAGTGCACGCTCGTATGGAGCCGTTTTACGATTGATTTTTATCGATTCTACTAATTGAAGGTTAGGCTTAATTTTATCTACTTCAGGAAAAGCCAGTTGTGTTCTTCTACATTTGTCGTTCAAGCGTGTTGTGCGCGTAAATTGTCCTACAATATCTAAAGCATGTGCCAATATTTGATGGAGTTTGTGGTTGGCATCATAAATTTGGTGAGTCGTATAAAAACGCTCTTTGTGAATGAGGTTGTGGCGAATGTTTCCAGCAAATTCTAGTTTTCCTTTTAATGCTTTTACATTACTAGTTTCTTTGCGGTATTTCTTTATTAATCCTGTATGAATAAGTTGATCAACTTCTTTTAAAAAGTATTCAAAATATACTTCTAATAAGTTAATGTGTTGTTTTTTTAGTTGTGCATTTCCAGCCGTTTGTGCCTTTACTTTTCCGCACGTTTTGAGCATTTGGAGCAAGACATCTTTCCACTTATCGTTGCTGTCGTCTTTGTCTGCTTTTGGATGTATATGCACCAACAAACCATCCACTTGGATTACGCCAACGTATTGTTTAAAACGCAAGCCATTGTGCAGGACATCAAAATAATCGCCATTGTGGACAGTGTTCAATTTTACAAAAGCATTCCAGTGCGTCCTAGTAAATACCTCTTCATCGATTATTAGTCGACCATGTTCATATACATCTAATTTATTCAAACTATTCCTTTAATCAACTTACTGAAAGCATCTACTAACGCCTCATCTGTCATAGCTACTTTATCACTTAAGTTCTTGATGTGATATGTTTTTCCAGTTGATTCAAAGTCTTCTGGTTTCACTGCAAATTTAATTTTACTAGAATCCTTGATATTAAAGAAATCTGAACCTATCACCATTTCCATTTTTGCATAATCGCCATAGAAGTACTCTTGCAACAAGGGAATTACTTTGTTAGCGAATACATTTCTCAGTGAATCCAACGAATCTACCTCCATAAAAAAGGCATGACCAATCGTATGATCTCTGTCTACCAATGCTTCAATGCGTTCATTGATGGTCATTAATAATTCTTCTAAATTAATCTCACCAACTTTACCACTACCCTTTTCGCCTTTGTCATTTAATAAGGCTGGTTGTGGCAACATTTCTTCGAAAGAAAAACGTCTGCGCAATGCTGTATCCAATGCTTCGACTGAACGGTCGGCGGTGTTCATGGTGCCATATATATCTACATTTTGTGGAACTGAAAATTGCTTTTTGGAATAAGGTAACAATGCTGACATTACATTGGCAGCTCCTTTTCGTTTATCTTGCTCTATCAAGGTGATTAGTTCTCCAAAAATAGCTGATACATTTCCACGGTTAATTTCATCAATGAAAATGGCATAACGATTTTCTGGATCCATTTCTGCTTTTTTGCAAAGTTGCTTGAAAACACCATCTTCTATTCGGTAACCAACATTTCCATCTTCTTCACCATCAATCATTATCGGTTTTATTCCTTCAATGAAATCTTCGTAACTATACGATTGATGAAAAGTAGTGAAAACATATCGTTGGATTTCCTTATCTGAACTTGGATTGAAGTTTTCAACGGAATCAATGATTTCATATAATTCTGGGACTTTCTCCTTCACTTCTTCTTTAAGAATCTCCCAATATGAATCCTCTGTTTTGTTAAATATAAAGGGGTGTTGTTTCGCTTTTACATTAACAAATTCACATTCATCTACCGTATGACTTTGAAGTTGCCCCCATATTGTTGGCCTAAGTGTACTTGAATTTGATAATTGTGCTTTTTGCAAAACCCATTTATGATTTGATAAATCACTTACTTTAGTTTTTCCGGTTTGAATGAGCGCGATTGCAATTACTTGCCACCAAGAACATTCACTGACAACATTTTTAAAGTGCTGTTCTGATGAAAGTGAGGTTTCTTTCGTTGTGTACATTGGAAAATATTGATCCTTTAATTTAAAGGTTTTACCTGTTCCTGGAGGGCCGTAAAGTATTTGATTGATGGCATTATTTTTTGTCAATTGAATTGTTTTTTGTTCTTCCATTTCAATACCTATTAATTTGCGAAGTGCTTCAACATAATCTGGATATTTTGTAATATCAGTGAGTGTTTTTAAAACGATATCTGCATTTGGTGCAGTCCAAACGCCACGTTTTACCCAAGTAACTTTTCTGCGGCTTTTATAATCATTCGCTTTGTCATCATAATAATATTCGGAGCCCACAATTCCATATCCTAAATATTCTTGACGTCCTTTTTTGGGAATAATAATATCCCCAATTTGAATAATATCTCTAAACTCTAAATTGGCTAATGCATTGTTGAAACTGGCACTTTCCGTGTTATATACTTTTTGGATTTCCTTTGCTATTTGATCTTTATCACCATGTTTTCTTAAATCTCCCAGTTCTTCCCATCCAAGACCCATGACACCTTGATTGTAAAATTCATCCCATTTATTAGCCCTCTCACCAGGAGCATACAACCAATATTTTTTGTTTGTCATATTCTTTTCTGCAAGTCTTAAGAAAGTATCGTATTCTAATTTTGTTGCCTTAAAGTTTGTGCCTTGCGAGCCAGCCTTTAATGAACTCAAATCTTCAATTCCTTGAATTTGTTCTTTCAATATTGGATTAGCAGCTAAATTATGTGTAATCTTTATTGAAACTCTACTACCAATTTCATTTGCACGCGAATCGACATAATATCTCATTTCTGATTCATCATCTTTTGCTTCAAAAACATCAGAAGTTACTTCGGCTAAAGCATAACAGCCTGCTTTGTTCCCACTGACCCAAAGAATTACTTTGTCACCAATTTGAATAGAATCTTTGTGTACTTTCACAGACCATGTTTTCAATACATTATCATTTAATGCACCTATAACATTATAAATTTTAAGATTTCCTTGAAAAATCCAACAATTTGAATCCTCTCCTACTTTGTTCAACATGCAATACAAAATATCTTGTGCCAACAGCAGATTATTCTTTCCATCATAATATTCAGGGAGATAGCTTTTTACTGTATTAGTTAATTCTGCATCTGGCACAATGTAATTTTCAATAAACTC
>CAMDGH010000017.1 GCA_945897755.1 Chryseobacterium gleum
TTTATCAACTTGAAAAGCAAAGTTACCAAAAGCCCAACCGATAAAATTCCGAATGCTAATTTTAGTTTATTGTCTGTCGTCATAATTGCAGGTAACCTCAGTCTGTTAAAAAAAGATCATTAATTAGTTCATAAATATAGTAATTAAAAAGTTAAAACAAGTTGCAAAAGTAAGGTGCTCAGCCAACACGAACTAACAAAAAAAAGCCCCTGTATAGGGCTCTAGCATGGGCTTTTTCTGCTAGTTCTCTAAATGTTAGCGGTATGTACATTTAGGCATCTAAGTTAAATTTTTCAATGTTAAATTCTAGGCTGTAATCTTCATCAAGATTCTCAACATCTTGTAATTCTAATTTCAGTGTCCGATAAAACTTTCGCTCAGGATTAATTCCCAAAGTGAATGTTTCATTTTTTATCAATGTGTTTAAATGAAAAATCGGTTGAACTTGGTATAAGTCAGGAATAAAATGTATTGGGAATTGCTTTTTCCTATCATCAATAAATCGTCCTTCCGGGTCAACGAAAACAACATATCTCAACTCAGCGGTTAGTTTAACCTTTGAAATGAAATTAGTCCATTCGTTTTCAAAATTCTTTTGGGATGTTACGAAAACACTATGAATTAATAAATAGCTGTCCTTAGAATTCAATATGAATTCCATTTCAGGATTTTCTTTATTTAGTTTAATTTGTTCCAATCTGATATTGTGTTTTTATTGTATTACTGCTAACGTCAGTTTGTGAAAAAACGATCATCAATTAGTTGATAAATATAGTAATAAAAAGACTGAAAATGCTGCTTTTCCACCTAAGAGAAAAGTGAGATACTCGGCCCCGAACTACCAAAAAAAGCACACGTATATGGCTCTAATAAGGGCTTTTTCTGCTCGTTCTCTGAATGTTAACGGCAGTTTTTCTATCCCTTTTGTAATTCAAAAATCGTTATTTCTGGTCTTACATTAAATCTTACTTGCCATAGATGTCCTAATGCTCTATTTATGTAAAGTGTTCTATTATTGCTCAACTCAAACTGTCCTGCGGAATATTTTTTGTTTTTTACTGGTAGCATAAGTGGTGGAAGAAAGGGTGGTTTGACTTGTCCACCGTGTGTATGACCAGATAATATCCAACTGTTGTATTCACCCCAAATATCTAAGTCGCAAACATCAGGATTATGACACAATACTATGTTTGCCTTTGATTTATCGAAACCATTCATAGTCTTTTCGGGGTTGAAGTTAAGTCCCCAAAAATCGTCAAAGCCTATAAAGTTTAATCCGTTTATTTCGGCACTTTTATTTCTTAATAATTGAATGCCACTATTTGTAATCATTTCCGAAATTTTCTCTGCAACTGCATTTTGAGACCAATTTCGTCCATAGTCGTGATTACCTAAAATTCCAATAGTCGCAATTTTTCCTTTGACGACGTTATTTAATGTTTCTTCTAACTTGTGATACTGAACTTCATCCTTATAAGAGCTAACATAGTCGCCTGTGTATACGACAAAGTCAGGATTGAATTCTTTTGCTTTTTTGAATGAGTTAATTACAAAATGATAGTCAAATCGATTTCCAATATGAATGTCGCTTATTTGCATAAGAGTCTTGCCAATTAAATCACTTGGCAAATTTTTGATTGGCATTTTTACTTTCACAAACTCCAACCAAAACGGTTCAATTTGCCAAGCATAGAAACCGCTGAAGAGACCTATTCCTGTAAATCCCCAAAATGCACTTTTTAAAAATTTTCTTCGGTTCACTTTGGTTTTTTAAAATTACTGCCAACGGCAGTCTGTGAAAAACCGATCATTAATTAGTTCATAAATATAGTAATTAAAGAGTTAAAACAAGTTGCCAAAGTGAGGTGCTCGGCCAACACGAACTAACAATTAAAGCCCATGTATTGGGTTTTAATTGGGGCTTTCTGCTCGTTCTATAAATGTTATGGGGTGGTTAATTATCAACTTCAGTAAATATGATAATTGCTTTTGCGTTCAAATCTTTAATTTGAATTTCAAAAGTCGTTTTTTCAGGAAAAATTATTGGATAGGAAAAAGACGTTCGTTCATAATTTGACAAAACAGGTCCATTACTACCATAATCTGTGTTATTTATTTTTTTTAATATTATGTAATTGTATTCATATTTCTCAATTTCGCTAGAAGAAAACACATTATTTACCACCCACGTTTTCCCAGCTGGCACTGTAAACTTAGCGGTTGCATTAGTAAATTCAATCAGTTGTGCTTTACCATTTGATGTAGTTGTCTGTGCATTAGCACATACAGCCCATAAGCATAAAAATAGCGTAGCAAAAAGATTAGTTAATTTTGATTTCATCTTATTCAACATTAAAAAAAACATACTACTTGTAAGACTTAGTAGTTTCACCCCGTTTATTCTAAGTGGGTTCTGGTCTCCACTTTTAAAGTTCAATAATTCTATATTTTTATTGGAAATAAAAACTCCATTTTTCAAATCTTCGAGAAATGAAAAAAAATCTACTAACCATTGAATTATTTTGATGAGTAACTGAATCATCAATTATATTAATCTGATTGAATTTTCCATTAAGAGATTGCCGTGTGGAATTAATTTTTTCTGAATCCAAGAAAATTGAATATCCCATAAGTTAAGAAATTAAAATCTGTTAAACGAAGTTAACAAAGGAAATCGATAAACTTAAATTGACAGCACTTTTGACAGCGCTAAAAGCAAAAACCCTTGTAAAACATACGTTTACAAGGGTTTTTAGCGGTCTGGACGGGACTCGAACCCGCGACCCCATGCGTGACAGGCATGTATTCTAACCAACTGAACTACCAAACCAATATATATGTTCTATAAATAGTATGCGACAAAAGTCGTTTACAAAATATATTGTGTAATGCTTAACGTTAAAAGCTTTACAAAGATAGTTGCAATATTTAATTTAGCAAGTGTTTTTTATAAAAAAGAGTGAATATTTTATTATTTAATCTTTAACAAGTAATAAATAATTGATCTTTTTACCTTTTCCAATCAACACAAACCTTCCATTAATTAGATCCTTTTCTTGAATCAAAAAGTGCTCATCTACCCTTTCTTTATTTATCGAAACGGCATTTGCCTTTAATTCTCGTTTTGCCTCACCATTAGATGCTAAAAAAGAAGATGCGGAAACTAAAGCATCTATGATTGATAGGCCGTCATTTATCATCGAACGCTTTACAACAGCTTGAGGAACTCCATTAAAAACTTCTAAAAACTGTTCATCAGTTAACTTTCGAAGGTCGGTTGATGTAGATTTCCCGAAAAGTATTGTACTTGCAACAATTGCTGCATCCAATGCTTCTTTACCATGAACTCTAATAGTCACTTCTTCCGCAATTGTTTTTTGAAGTATTCTAAGATGTGGAGATTCATTGTGAGCTTTTTCAATGCTTTCAATTTTTTCTTTGGTATTCAATGTAAAATAACGCACTAATTTCTTGGCATCCTCATCTGATGCGTTTAGCCAAAATTGATAAAACTCATATGGAGATGTTTTCTTCGGGTCAAGCCAAATGGTTCCAGCTTCTGTTTTACCGAACTTTCCGCCATCTGCTTTTGTAAGTAATGGGCAAGTGAATGCAAAGGCATCCCCTTCACCTTTTCTTCTAATTAATTCAGTACCTGTAGTAATATTGCCCCACTGATCAGACCCGCCTATTTGAATTTTACACGAATGATTTTTATGTAAATATAAGAAGTCGTAGCCCTGAAGTAATTGATATGAAAATTCTGTGTATGAGATACCTGTCTCAATTCGTTTTTTGACTGAATCTTTTGCCATCATATAATTTACGGTAATGTGTTTTCCGATATCACGAATAAATTCAAGGAATGAAAAATTTTTCATCCAATCGTAATTATTTAAAAGCAAGGCCTTATTAGCTCCATGATCAAAATCCAAAAACTTTCTTAATTGCATTGATACGCCTGATACATTTTTTGCAAGCGATTGTTCGTCAAGTAAATTTCGTTCTGCCGATTTGCCAGATGGATCTCCAACCATCCCTGTAGCTCCACCTACAAGAGCAATGGGCCTATGACCGGATTTTTGCAAATGAACCAACAACATAATTGGCAACAAACTTCCAACATGCAACGAATCCGAAGTTGGATCGAAGCCGACATAACCTGTGGTCATTTCTTTCAATAACTGATCTTCTGTTCCAGGCATAATGTCCTGAATCATTCCTCTCCACTGTAACTCTTGAATTAAATTTAAGCTCATATACATGCTGATTAATAGATAACAAAAGTAGAAAACATAATTTAGGGAGTATAAAAAAAAATATTTTATTCTGTAAATCAATGATTTTTAACGAAAAAGCCATATCTACTTTCAAAAGTGACATTTGTAGATTGAATTATAGTAGAAAAAAGAGTTTGTAAAATATAGGTCTATAATTAGAATGAACCATAAAATGAATTAAATGCTAAAAACAAATAAAAAAAACTCCTGAAAACGCAATTTACTTGTCTTTAACAATTTAACTCTTAATTTTACAAAAATATATGCAAAAAATTTAAACTCTTTTATGAAATTAGTTTTTTTTTCCTTCTTTAATCTATTTGCTGTATTGAATTTGTTTAGCCAACCCTTTCAACTGAATCCCTTAGGATTTGAATACAACCAACTAGAGCCACATATTGATTCTATGACAATGAGAATCCATTATTCAAAACATCACCAAGGATACGTCACCAATTTAAATAAATCGATAAATACAACAGAAGCAGCTAAGGGACTTTCATTAGATCAATTGCTGTTTAGCATCAGTAAATTTAATTCATCAATACGGAATAATGCGGGAGGTCATTTCAATCACACCTTTTTTTGGAGTATTCTTTCCCCAACACCAGTTCGTAAACCGAGCTTAAGTTTAGAAAAAGCAATCTTATCCTCATTCAAAACACAAGACTCATTACAAAAATTGATTACGCAAGTTGGAGTAGGCCTCTTTGGGTCAGGTTGGGTTTGGCTGATTGTGACACCAGATAAAGAACTAAAAGTTACCACAACTTCAAACCAAGACAATCCCTTAATGGATATTACACTAGAAAAAGGAATTCCAATTTTGTGTATTGATGTATGGGAACATGCATATTATTTAAAATATCAGAATAAGCGTGCTGAATACTTAACATCAATTTGGAACGTAATTGATTGGAGTAAAATATCTGCAAAATACGAAGTTGCAATAAAATAGAACGGAAAAATGAGTGGAAAGATAATTGTTACAGGAGGAGCAGGCTATATTGGGTCACACACGATACTAGAACTCTTAGAGCAAACAGATTACGAAATTATTTCTATTGACAATTATTCAAACTCATCTGAATCTACTTTTGATCGCATAGAAACAATTACGGGTAAGCGTATTTATAACCATCAAATAAACTTATGTAATAAAGAAAAAGTATTCGATTTTTTAGATTCTCTTGGTGAAATTAAAGGAATAATTCACTTTGCAGCCTTTAAATCTGTGCCTGAATCTGTGGAAAATCCATCATTATACTACTATAACAATGTAACATCGCTCTTAAATATCATCGAAGCATGTAAAAAATTTGAAATTAAATCCCTTATTTTTTCATCTTCTTGTTCCGTATATGGCAATATTGAAACATTACCCGTAACAGAAGACACTCCTTTTAATCAAGCAGAATCTCCGTATGCACATACAAAACAAATTGGAGAACAAATACTAGAATTATATACAAATTGTGGTGTTCAATTCAATACGATGGCTCTCAGATACTTTAATCCCGCTGGAGCTCACACTTCTGGATTAATTGGTGAGTCGCCAATCAACCCTCCAACGAGCTTAGTTCCAATAATTACACAAACAGCAATTGGAAAACGAGAAAAAATGTTTGTTCATGGATTTGATTACGATACCCGCGATGGCTCATGCATACGAGACTACATTCATGTTTCAGACGTTGCTCGAGCTCATGTAATAGCATTAAATTACCTCATCCATAATCCTGAAGTCAAACAATATGATGTAATTAATTTAGGCACTGGAGAAGGAGTAAGTGTAAAAGAAGCAATAGAAAGTTTTGAAAAGAACACCCATTTAACACTTAATTATCAAATGGGACCGCGGAGGACGGGAGATGTAATGGCTATTTATTCAGATACTACAAAATCAAACAAAGTACTTGGATGGAAAGCAGAAAAAACACTCGACGAAATGGTTACATCTGCATGGAAATGGCAGCAATTAATAGCATCAGAATAAAATAACACTCTAAAAATAATACTCTAAAAATAACACTCTAAAAATGGCGAAAATACTCATTACAGGTGGAGCAGGATTTGTTCCAAGTTCAATGGCAGAAAAACTATTATTAGATCCATCAAACTCAATTGTATTGATCGATAATTTTTTAACTGGTTTCAAAGAAAATATTCCAAACCATCCTAATTGTAAATTCATTAAAGGAGATGTAAACCAATACAATGATATTGAGCCGATTATGTGCTCAAACCAATTTGATTACGTCTATCATTATGCAGCTGTTGTTGGAGTACAAAGAACACTTGATCATCCAATACAAGTGCTGGAAGACATTCAAGGATTTAAAAACATCTTAGACCTTTCCAAAAGTACAGGGGTAAAACGTGTATTCTTTTCATCTTCTTCAGAAGTATACGGAGAGCCTGTTCATTTACCTCAAAATGAGCATACTACACCTTTAAATTCAAGACTTCCATATGCGGTTGTTAAAAATGTTGGTGAATCTTACTTTAGGTCATATTATCAGGAATTTGGCCTTGAATACACCATATTCCGTTTTTTTAATACTTATGGACCAAAACAAAGTGATGATTTTGTAATTTCAAAATTCATGCGTGCAGCGATGAAAGGAAATGACATTCCAATTTATGGAGATGGCTCACAAACAAGAACATTTTGTTACATCGATGACAACACCGATTTCTGTATCAACGCACTGAAGGATAATTCAACAATCAACCAAGTGTTTAATGTAGGTAACGATATTATTTACACCATTTATGAATTAGCAAATCTAATCATCGAACGCACAGGATCAAGTTCTAAAATCATTCAATTACCCCCTTTGGAAGATGGTGACATGACAAGAAGACAACCCGACGTTACCAAAATGAAAAATATATTAAACCGGGATTTAGTTTCTTTAGAAAAAGGGATCGATAGGTTAATCGCATCAGGAAGATTTTCGAAATAAGAAATTAAAAAAAATAACGTATCTTTCATTCATAAAGAAATTACATTATGAATGAAACCTTAGTAGATGAACTCATAAAATTGGTTGTTGCTCTTATTGTAGGAGCAGTTATAGGGGCCGAAAGAGAGTACAAAAGTAAATCAGCTGGCTTTAGAACTGTGATTTTAATCACAATTGGTTCAACGATATTCACTATAGTTTCAAATCAAATCAGTTCAGATGGTCGATTAGCAGCCAATATTGTTACTGGCATTGGATTTCTTGGAGCAGGGGCTATTTTTAGAGAAGGGATTAATGTTAAAGGACTTACGACTGCCACTACCATTTGGGTTGCATCAGCAATCGGAATGGCAATCGGGATAGGCAAGTACGAATTTGTGTTGGCAAGTCTAATTATGGTAATGCTGGTACTACTCAGTTTTACATGGATACAAAAACTTATAGAAAAGAAAAATAAGGTTGAAACCTATCACATTACCATTGATGCAAACCTAAAACAGAATCACCAATCTAATCTTGACGAACTATTTAAACAATCTGGCCTTAGGGCAAGTAGGGTGAAAAGCAAAAAAATAAACCATAAAAGGAAGCTCGAATATTTAGCATACGGACCATCAATAAACCACATAGAATTTGTAAAAACACTTTTTGAAACAAGCTATATTGTTGAATTTGAAACATAATGAGTTGTCCCTTACGATTACTCATTAAATTGAATGTGGTTAACTAATTTACACATCTTTAAGCACTAATTGAAATCCTTTTCCATGAATATTCATAATTTCAATGGAAGAATCCTCTTTCAAGAGCTTACGCAGTTTTGCAATATAAACATCCATACTTCGACCATTGAAATAATTGTCATCACCCCATATAGCCCTAAGTGTTGCCTGTCGATCTATAACTTCATTTTGATTTCGGGTTAGCATATCCAAAAGTTGACTTTCTTTTGTGGTTAATTTGATGGTTTCGATAGGTGTTTCTAAAATACGTTTATGAGGATCGTAATATAAACTTCCGATTTTCCGCTTATCTAAGCGTTGGTGGATAAAAGTTGATGTACGTCTTAAAATAGCTTCTATCCGCATTAATAATTCATCCATCGAAAAAGGCTTAGTCATATAATCATCAGCACCAAGGGCAAATGCTTTTAATTTATCTTGTTCCATTGTTTTTGCTGTTAGAAATAAGATAGGTACTTGTTTATTAATTTCACGTATTTCTTTAGCTACCGAAAAACCATCCATTAAAGGCATCATTACATCAAAAATACAAAAATCGAATACCGCATTATTATATGCTTCAAGTGCAAGCTTTCCATTCCTAACTAATTGAACATGATACAATTTCGACGTTAGAAAACGGGATAACAAAAGCCCTAAATTTTCATCATCTTCTGCTAGTAAAATACGTTGTTTTTGAGCCATTTTTTTAATAGTTTAAATTAATAGTATTTGAATCATCTGGAAAAACGATGCTAAAAGTAGAGCCTTTACCTAAGTCGCTTTGAGCAATTACCTCCCAAGTGTGCATAGATACAATTGATTTCACATAACTTAACCCTAACCCAAACCCTTTAACATTATGCACATTTCCAGTCGGAACACGATATAGTTTATCAAAAACCTTGCCTATATGTTCTTTTGATATGCCGATACCATTATCTTTAATCGACAAGCGCAAGAATCCTGATTCTTGGGTTAGAGAAATGACAATAGTTGGGGAACTTTTACTGTATTTTATAGCGTTATCTAACAAATTAGATATCATGTTCGTAGTATGCATCCTATCTCCTCTAATATACAATTCTTTACCCTCAAATTGTTCAATTAAATTCCCTTCCAAAGAACGCATTCTAAACTTAATGTTAGCAGATAACTCCCTCAATAAATGAGTCAAATTAATTATTTCTAAATTTAAAATCAGATCATTCCGATCTATAGAAGCGCTTTGTAATATCTTCTCTACTAAATTTTCTAACCGTTTATTTTCTTGAACAATCATAGTAACAAAGGGGGCTGATTGGCTATACTCTTCCCCAATCAAATCTGGGTCTTTTAATGCTTGACACGCCAGCGAAATAGTTGAAATGGGAGTCTTAAATTCATGCGTCATGTTTGAAATAAACTCATTTTTCAATTCACTCATTTTTTTTTGGGTTAAAATTGTCTTAAATAAATAAGAGATTGAGAATAAAATAAAGAGAACTAAAAGTAAAGAAACACTTAACATAAGCCCCATTTCTTTTAATAAATAATTCTTTTTGGAAGGGAATTTTAAATACAATACCAATTTTTCGTCTAATATATTAGAGGGAAACAAACTGCTGTGTGTTGCAAAACTTGTGTCAAGAGATACGTGATAATGACCAATTGATTCCTTACTAGATACGCGTGCTCCATTTTCCTTTAATACAACAAAATGAAAATCTGAAGGTAATTTATCTGACCTTGTTTCAAAAGCTATAATTGAATCTAAAAACCTCAAGTTTACGCGATCATGAGGTAAAACCAAATCATTTTCTTTGAATGCCTGAATCAACATTTCATTAATTATTTTAGACTTTTTAAATAATTGTTGCATCACGCGTTGATCTAATTGTAAAGACATTTGATGATGAGAAGAATGTCTCCTTTTTGACACATCGGATTGAAACAATTCTTTCAATTCACGAATATCTTTCACCATAATATTATGCTGTGTCTTCAATCCTGATAATGTATCAAAAGAAGTTCCTTCAATGAGTAAGTAATTTACGGGTACATTTGCTTCCAAAATAGAAGTGTCATGAATGGAAATAGTTTCCTTCGCTGTCAGTAAACTCTGAAATTCTTTTTTTAAAATATCTTTATACTCTGTGCTAATATCCTTTTTTACTGTGTGGATATATTTTCTTAATTCTAGTGCTTTTTCATGACGTATTGCAATACGCTCTACTAAAACCTCAACATTCGACTTAAACTTTGCATTCGTTCTATCGTAGAGTTGGCTTACTTGAAAAAATTGAATCAATAGGAGTGAAATCATTGCCAAAGCAACAACAAAAAACAACGGATTAATTCTTTTTTTTTTCATAAAGTAAAAAAACTAAAATTACGTTTATTTGTAAAGTATAACGATGAGATTAACTTAATTTAACGAGAATAAAAGCTACATAAAATTTAACTTCCAACCACGATCAATCAACACACGATGAAATAAAACAAACTCATCCACATTTTTGATAGATTCATGAATTGAAATGAATGTCAAATTATGATCTGAAATAAATGGTTTTATTCCGAAAGGAAAGAATGATTCAGTAGGTATTGGTGTCTCTAAAGATGATAAAAAAAGACGTAATAAATGAATGGACTCATTTGAACTATGCCGAAAATCAGTAGATCTTAATGATGTAACTATAATCATTTTATGTTTGGCACGTGAAAACAAGACATTCAGACGACGGTGCCCATTTATTCGATTTAATGGGCCCATGCGCAGTTGGAATTTATCGGCAGAATTACGTGCATAACCAATAGAAATGATAAGTACATCACACTCTTCACCCTGAACATGCTCTAGGGATTTGAAAAAACCAATACCTGTTAATTGTTGATTAATAATAAATTCTTGAGAGGGAATTGAAAGTGCATTCCATATTTCATCTAACTGAGATTGCGAAAAAGCTACCACTCCCAATGACCTGTTTTTCAATCGATAAGTATCTACTTGTTTGGCGACCTGAATTGCTTCTTCCTTATTTACCCTATCTAAAAAACGAGCTGATGGAAGATAGATTGTTTCAATTGGGTTGTCCTGAACAAAATAAGATGGAAAAGCGATGAGTGAATTAGAATAAAAATAACGGTTAGAAAACTGAAATAATGCAGGATGTTGACTTCTATAATGGTGCTTTAATACAACTGTTGGTAAGTAATATGTAGCTTGTTGTAATAGATCTATTTGATCTCCTTTAGATGAAAAATAATACATTGGTGACATTTGTTGACTATCGCCACAAATCATAATGCGTTTAGCGCGCTGCAATGCTCCTAAAGAATTGACAAACGGAATTTGACTAGCTTCATCAAAAATGACAACATCCACTTGATTTGATGAAAGCGGGAAAAAACTGGCTAATTGATGAGGGGTAAGTAACCATGTAGGGTGAAGTAAATCTATCCATAACCGTGCATCTGAATCTAATAACTGACGAATGGATAGGGAATGACGTGTTTTAGAAAATTCTGCAGCCAATATCCGCTTACCAAACTGAAGACGTTTTTTTAATGTCTTTTGAACTTCATTCAATTTAGAAGTTGAAGTGAGTATAAGCTGATGAAAATCAAAAAATTTACGCGCTTGATTGTAGCGTATATGATCGGCAAATAAAATTTGCTCTTCCGATGATAAGGTTGAAATTTCAGTTGCTAATTCGGAAAGTATTGAACCATTGTAATTTTCTAATTCTGGCAATAAAGTTTCAAGCCTTGTCCATGCAGATTTTATAATTGATAATTCAAGCGATTTATAATCAAGATGATCTACAAGACATTGATACCAAAATGAGGTCAAAGAATTTAACAATGGATTTACAAAAATGAATGTGTCCTTATGGTTGTCTAACTTTTCAAAAAATAGACTAAAATCAAAATCATTGATTGGGAAGTGAAAGTGAGTATCAATTGCTCTATGTAAATCACTAAATAATGAACCTGAATTTAAATAAGTCAAACGCTCACTTTCTGGAAAATCTAATACAATACTAATTAAACTCGTGCTTTCTTTTGAAATTTGTTCGATCAGAAATTGTATCAAAGGTATTTCTTGATTTGGAGAATGAATGCCAAGCATATGTAACTGCTGCGTAAGCTGATTCAACTTGACATGGTGTAACAAATGTTTTTTTGTAATCCCGAGCAGCTTTAATACAGAATCTTTTTCGACAATCAACTCTTTTGATAAGCGTTTTAACAAGCGATTTCGTTTCCACCAAACGGCATTTGTAATACAATCCATCCATTCATTAACCTGAAGTAAAGAAGGTTTAATTGGCCAAAAAGGAAAATCATCATATTGCAGTTGATCTCTTAGCCTATAGTAATCTCTGCAAAGTCGTTGAAATTTTAAAATCGATTTTTCAGTAAATAAAAGTGTAAAATAAGGCTTATTACGTTCATTTTCAACCAACTGAACTAAACTAGAAATACGTTGATGGTGTGTTAATTGACTTATGGTAGTGCAATTGAATAATTGGCGCGCTATTCTGATTTTTGGAAGAAAATTACCTAAAAATAGCAAATAATCAGTTTTAAAAAAAGATTGCTTAATATATTGAAAAGGAATAGAAGCTTCTTTATTTTCATAAAAAACGGACAAATTAGGACTCAAAGAGAACCATTCCGAAAACTGAACTGTCGGATAAATAAGTTCTTTCCCTGAAAACACCTTGTCTTTTGAAATGGCTTTCAAGCGTGTATAAGATAAACCACCCAATATGTCACTTGCGTTTAATTTATCTAAGATTGATTGTAATTTAAACTTCTTATCGTTACTTAAATTTAAAATTGCACGCGGCACTACATGATCTTTATCTAAGATTTCCCAAGTCAACCTCAACGAATTTATTAGATCACGTGTTTTACATCCATGCTTACCTAAAAATACAAATTGTGCTAAGCCTAAGGATTTCATTTTTGAATATATAACAGCTAACGCTGTTGACTTTTCTGAAATAACCAAGTGAGAAGTTGAATCATAAATAAAAGTCGCTAATAAATTTACAATCATCAACGATTTACCTGTTCCAGGGGGACCCTGAACAATAAGATTTTCTTTTGAAAAAGAGTTGATAACAGCTGCTTGATCTGGATCCAAAGGAAGTACAAATTGACTTGTAATTTCGATGGGTTGAATTTCTTGATCCAACTCTCCACAGAGTTGTTTGATTAGTAAACTCGGTTCCTCTTTGAGTAAACATTCAACTTCTTTCATCAAAGAAAAACGGTGGTGATGAAAATTCCCAACAATAATATTTTCAATCCATTTATGAGAAGAACCATCTTCAAAAAAAGAATCTACCATATCCCTAACAGCTGATTCATCGGTATATTCAGTAATTACGCATCCTAATTCCCCCATTATTTTAATAAAAAATGGGTTTAAAAATATCGCTTCAATGTCTGGAATTAGTTGAAACTGTTGTTTTCTATTTATCCATCGTGCAACTAAAGGAACAAGAACTATAGGAGTTGTAACCTGTTGATTTCCGTTGATTAACCATGACAACTGAAGAGTTGAACAACATAAGGTGGGAGCTTGAGAAAATTGAATAGACGCAAAATGTTGAGTTAATATTCTCTTCCATGACGGATCCGATGTAAACTGATGAGAATCAGAAGGAAAATGCTCTATCTGATATAAAAAATGATTAGACAAAGCACAATCTACAAGAATATCATTAGTAGGAATTGAAATTAAAGAAGCGTATTGATTTTCTAAAAAAGAATTAAAATCCATATAAAATGATATTCAATCAAATAAATTAGTCGAACAACGAATCGCTATAAATCAACAGAGACAACTGAAATGATTACACTAATTCCAAAGATAGAAATAATCATTGTTTTTAAAGCAGTATAAGTACAACTAAAAAAGTGTAACCCATCAATCGTAATTTTAAGTCGCTTTTTTATCCTTGTAACGTAAAAAATCAATAATAATAGAAGGTCTAATGGAATGAAAATAAGTCAATCACAAAACGATAGCAAGTTATAATATCCTCTAGAATCTCGTTATGAGAAAAGCGCTAATTTGAGTTAATTAAGTTTGGCATGAAAAAATAACCAAATTAAAACTAACTTTGAATAAGAAATTTACATACTGAAAAAATAAAAGCATGTAAATAATTCAATTACAAATTGATAAGAATAATTAAGTTGTAAAAATCAATGATTAAGTATTTAGCATTAAGCTGCATAAGCATTTATATCTTTACTTCATGTGCTTTGCAAGGAAGTATAAGTGGGGGTCCACAGGACAAAAAACCGCCTGTTTACAGTCCTACAGAGAGTAATCCACCCGCAAATACAATTCATTTCAAAGAAAAAGAGATTAAACTCAAATTTGACGAGTTTTTTAAATTAAATAATCCGTCCCAAACAATATCAGTCATTCCAAATTCAATTAAAATAAATGCCCTAGCACACGATAAAACACTTCATCTTAGCATTATAGGAGAATTAGATTCATCTACCACCTATGCAATATATATGAATAAAACAATACAAGATATTCACGAAGGAAACGATTCATTACTTAGCTATGTTTTTTCAACGGGATCATTTATAGATTCTCTTGCATATCGAGGAAAAGTAATAGATGCTTTTACTCGAAAACCAATCGAAAAAAGCATTGTAGGATTAATCCCAAAAGACAGTGCGTTCACAACTAAAGTTCATTATTTTACAAGTACTTCAAAACAAGGGGAATTTAACTTGAATTACCTTAAAAAAGGAGAATATAAATTAGTTGCTTTCAACGATAAAAACAATAATCTAAAGATTGACCCGCAAGAAGAAGTTGCATTTAAAACTTTACCGATTTCACTCGATCAAAAAACAAACGACTCAATAGCACTTAATTTCTTCACCCCAACACCAAAAAAACAATACAAATCAGTAACTTTTAAAGGCCCTGCTCAGATAAACATCATTGGCAACCAAAGCCTTACTGATTCTGAAATTTCTATTAACGGAATAACAATTCCTCCATCTCAACGTTATTTCTTTCGCAATGACTCCTTACAAATCATCAGTTCAAGCATACTCAGTGACACTAGTATTGTAATCATTAAAAACAATAAATACGCAGATACAATTATTTTAAAAACAAAACTCAAAGAAAGAATAAAGGCGCCTTCATTATCTTATCTTCCATATGTAATAGGAAATCCATTAGAGCTCTTTTTTTCTGATAGTATTTTATCGATTCAATTAGATTCAATAATCGTATTAATTGATAGTATCCCTATCGAATATAAAATGCTCAAAAAAGAAACAAATAGGCTTACCCTTTCCTTCATTCCAAAAAAAGACCTAAAAAAAATCACTTTAAAAATTAATCCAAATGGCATTCTATTTTCAAACTTTAAAGGTGATTATAGCTCCATTACAAAAATAAATCCCCCCGATAAAAATGATTTAGGAAGCATTAAATTAAAACTTGACTCGATAAAAACAGGGACAATACTCCAACTTCTAAAAAACAACCAAGAAATAGCCAAAACAATAAAAAAAAGCAATGAATGGCTTATCAATGATCTAGTAAAAGGAGAATACAGCTTACGTTTAATCATGGACGAAAATAATAACGGAATATGGGATACGGGGTCTATATCAGAGCTTCGTCAACCCGAAGAAGTAAGGTACCTTAACAAGCCTTTATTGGCAAGAGCAAATTGGGAAATTGAAGTTACACTATCCCCTACTCATTTTAATTTTAAATAGAACGTGAAAAATGCCTTTGCTACTTGGAAAATAATAGCAGCGATAGGCATTGGTCTGATCGTAACTGGTTGCCTTATTTGGAAACAAATTAACACTTCACAATTTGTAATCGTAGAAAAAGGGACTGGAAATTACGCTTGGAAAGATACAAACCACAATAAACAAATTGATACTTCAGAATGCAATGTATCAGTCAAAGGAAATGTTGAAAAAAAAGGGCTTTTATCGATTTTAAACGCTGTTCATTGGACAAAAAATTCATACTGGTGGCTCTTTGCTGCATTACTGTGCATGCTTGGTCGTGACATAGCTTATATGGTAAGAATCAAAATACTCAGTAAACACCAATTGAACTGGAAATCCAGTTTCAACGTTGTTTTATTATGGGAGTTTGCTTCTGCAGTATCTCCTGGAGCAGTAGGAGGAGCTTCCGTAGCAATGTTTATTTTAAATAGAGAAAAAATAAACTTAGGTCGTTCTACAACAATTGTTATGATTACTGCACTTATGGATAATCTATTCTTTATCTTACTTATACCTCTTGTTTTTATGATTATTCCACCTGTTTTACTTTTTCCACTTCAAACCTCAATAGACAAAAGTATCGCCATCGTTTTTTGGGGTGGATATACCCTAATTGGAATAGTTTGCCTGCTCTTATATTTAGGTATTTTTAGATATCCAACAGCTATAGCTAACTTATTGAAGTTTTTATGTAACTCGCGATTACTAAACAGATTCTTATCAAAAACAGATAAGTTGTCTAACGATATGCTTGTAAGTGCTGCAATATTAAAAAAAGAAAGATGGACTTTTTGGTTAAAAGGATTCTCTGCTACATTTATTTCATGGATCAGTAGGTATATGGTAATCAATTGTCTACTAGCTTCATTTTTTAATATTTCGTTAGGAAGTCATATGCTTATCATAGCAAAACAACTTATCCTATGGATTTTTATGCTTATTAGTCCAACACCAGGTGGCAGCGGTGTAGCTGAGTATGCATTTGGTGAATTAATGGGAGTATTCAGTCAATCAACCCTATTGATTATTTTTATCGCATTGCTATGGCGGTTAATCTCTTACTTTCCATACCTAATTATTGGTTCAATACTTCTTCCAATTTGGTTGAGAAAAACGAGTAGTTAAGCTATAAATACCAAGGGGAATTAATGTTTTTACCACGTCAGAGTTAGGAAGTCAATTAAAAAATAGATGTCTGAGAACAGATTTACAAAGGTCTATTTGACTATTCAACGATATCATATCTTCTAAAATATAGCTATTTTAATGGATTCATTATCGCATAACAACGTATTTATGATTCATTATTAAACATTACAATATGCAGTATTTTCATTAAGCATGATTTAAAATTGGAATCAAATGAACTATAAATAACAATAAGTAAAAATCACCATTACAAAAGAAGCTAAACTCGAGAAAATTCTATGTAATATTGCAGAAGTAACCTGAATTTAATGATTAATTGGCGTGCCCATATTTCCCTTTTTATTGTAAATGCGCTATATGGTGCAGGTCATATCATTGCAAAAGGAGTGATGCCTTCGTATCTAGATCCAACAACATTTATTGTATTCCGAATTTTTGGAGGAGCACTTCTTTTCTGGCTTGTGAAATCATGCTATGCAGCTGAACAAATTGAGAAAAAGGACATTGGACTTTTCATGCTTTGCGGCTTATTTGGGGTGACTATCAATCAACTCTTCTTTTTTCATGGCTTAAGCTTATCCTCCTCTATTAATGCAGGTATCATAATGACTATCAATCCTATAATAGTTGTTATTATCGCTTATTTTTTAATGAGAGAAAATATCGCTAAGCGAAAATTAATTGGCATATTAATTGGAGCAACAGGGGCAATATTACTCACATTAGCAGGAAATACAGGAAAAGGGGATTCCTTTTTAGGTGATTTATTTCTTTTTATAAATGCCGTAAGTTATGCTATATACTTAGTAATTGTAAAGCCATTAATGAACAAATACTCACCCCTAACCGTAATAACCTATGTGTTTACAAGTGGTGCACTATATATACTGTTTTACCCTCCAACATATACAAGTATATCACAGACTGATTTCCTAATCATTCCAACAAGTATCTGGATAAAAATTAGCTATATTATCATTGGCGTTACATTTTTTACATACCTACTCACTATGTACGGGCTAAAAAAGCTAAGCCCTTCAACAGCAAGTTCATATATTTATTTTCAGCCCGTTTTAGTATTATTCTTTGCTTACGGATTTTACGCCTTTGACTTGTCGGAGGATTATACAAATACGATTACTTTAGAAAAAATTGGCTATATGCTTCTTATTTTCTTAGGGGTATGGCTAACTGCTTTTTACAGAAAAAAAGTGATTACCTGATTAACTTATAGAATTTGTTTGTTGCCTTTTTGAAAATATTTAAGTACTTCCATTTACCAGACCTTGTTAAATGTTGCCTGTAATAAAAGGGATCTGGAAGTGTTAAAGCATACCCAAGAGATATTTCGTGAGAAAACTTTGTAGATGCATGCGCTGAAAGTAATGCTGAATGATAAGAATAGATAACACGGAAACCAAGGTCTGAAAAAATACCTAAACTACTCGTCAGGGTATTATCCGATCTGTATCCAACACTTGTCCAAACGATTTGATTTATTAGAAAATTCAAATCACCACCAAATTGAAGTGGAACACCAGCTCCAGCAGTTTTCATCAAAATGGTTGGGTAAAAAACAAACCAACTTTCTCTGCTTCTAAATTTATATCCAGAATGAATGAACAAGGTTCCATTACTTAAATCAAAAAGACTTCTTGTAGTATCTGTAGCTGATGAAGGGAGTTTATTTCTTGTTATGGAAGGCATACTTATGTTAAAATCGAAATTTCGCGTAATAATTGTCCCTCCGAAACCAAGGGATATGCCTAAACTAGCGGTTTTTGGATCATCAAGTGTTGGATCTAAGTATCCATTTATACGACTAGACTCGTAGGATAATTTCTCTTGGTTTAATGAATGTTGAGAAAACCCAAAACGAGCGCCCAAGGAATAACAAACACCTTTCCCTTTAGGCCAAATTTTGTATGCATACGAGCCAGATACCTCTAACTGATTATATTTGCCAAAATTATCGTTGATTAAAGAAGCTGCAACACCTTGAGATGGCTTTAAGTTATAATGGCCATAAAGTCCAATCCCCTTCGGTGATTCACTCATCCCAGCATAATCATTGATATAAGTCATTGTACCTCCATACCTGGTTTGCACATCTATATTCGCTGGATTAAAATAACCAGGATTTAACATATATTGATGATACAATTGCCTAGATTGAGCAATAAACCAGTGCGAAACAAAAAAACTTAAACAAAGAAAGAAATACTTCATCTTTTTAAAATTAATTTGCTGCTAATAGACGCCGTTTTACCCTCACTAATGAGAGCATACTCAAACCGATAAAAATAAACACCTTCTGGAAGAACATCACCATTAGTTGACAGACCAGTCCACATATTATCGTATGGTTCAGCTTTAAAAACAAGGTCCCCCCAACGATTGAATATAAAAAGTTTATTCTCTGGATATTGACTCACTAAATAAACTTTAAAATACTGATTTAATGAATCTCCATTGGGACTAAAAAAATTATATAACGTATCCTCAATATCAGACAAATTAGATGTTTTTGCAGGTGTAGCCGCATTCAATCCTGAACAAAAAAACATTAGAGAAAGGAAAAAAACAAGAAATAAAATACGCATACACTGACGGCATTAATTTGAATACAAAGTTGAGTTTTTTTTTTGTTTTTTCCAATTTACTAACCAAAGAATAATTAGATTATATCTTAAGCGTAAAAATAATCGAGTAAATCAAGCTTTAAACACTTGATTTACTGAAAATTAAAGGTTAAATTAGTTCGATAGAATCGATAGAATCACCTTCTCTAATAGCATCAATTACATCAAGACCTTCTATCACTTTTCCAAAACAAGTGTGATTTCTGTCTAAATGAGAAGTTTGCTGTCTACTATGGCACACAAAAAACTGTGACCCTCCTGTATTTCTTCCTGCATGTGCCATGGATAAAACCCCACGGTCATGGTATTGATTATCACCCTTAAGCTCACAATCAATTTTATAACCAGGACCACCAGTTCCGTCTCCTTTAGGACAACCTCCTTGAATCACAAAATTAGGAAGTACTCTGTGCCAAATTAAGCCATTGTAATACCCTTCTTTTGCTAACTTTACAAAATTAGCTACTGTTTTAGGAGCATCTGTTTCAAAGAATGTCACCTTCATTTCTCCTTTATTCGTCTTAATTATTGCTTCCATAGAATTATTTTTTTTGTAAAATTAATGATTTCAATGATAACTTGTTTTTATAAAATCGTGATTAACTTTGTTATATGAAAAAACACACCGTCCACAGAGCTAAAACAAAGCTGTTTGGAGAACAAAGTAATAAATTAGTATATGAGCAATCCTCAATTTCTGAACTCATAAACACTCCTTTTTCAGTACATTCATTTGAAGGTCAAATCTCAGAAAAAAACAAAAATTACAGTCTAACCAATCGAGAAACACTTTGCAAAACCATTTATAATCAGTATCTTAATATTCCGGAAAATTTGATCTCCTTATCACAAATAAAAAAATTAGCAGAGGAGAAAACATTTACAGTGAGTACTGGTCATCAACTCAGTCTTTTTACGGGAAACCTTTATTTCATTTATAAAATTCTTCAAACAATAAATCTCGCTGAACAACTACAAAAAGAAAATCCATTACACCATTTTATACCCATTTTTTGGATGGCAAGTGAGGATCATGACTTTGAAGAAATAAACCATACACGCATTTTCAACAAAAAAATAACATGGGGTGAATCGCAAGGAGGGCCTGTAGGAATGTACGAATTAATCGAATGGGAAGAAGTGAAAAATACACTTAAAAACTTTTATAAAGCACATCCCGAAAGTGAAATACATTCACTCATCAACTCCTATCATGGCGCTTCCCTTTCTGAGGCTACTAGGTCAATTGTGCATACCCTCTTTGGAAAATATGGATTACTTGTTATCGAGCCAAATGACAAGGCCTTGAAACAGCTATTTGTATCAGCAATGCTTCAAGAAATAAATTTAAAATCAAGTTATAAAGCAGTAACAGAGACCAATAAAAAACTAAGTACATTAAACTTGAAACAACAAGTTAATCCGAGAGAAATAAATCTTTTTTACATCGAAAAAGGAATTCGAGACCGAATCATAGAAAAAAACGGAATCTTCTCCATTTCATCTTTAGGGAACTTTTCATTATCAGAACTGACAGAACTAATTAAAAAAAAACCAGCTCATTTTTCTCCTAACGTTATTTTAAGGCCCTTGTATCAAGAAATGATTCTGCCAAACCTTGCATACATAGGTGGTGCAGGGGAAATAAACTATTGGATACAACTAAAAACTCTTTTTTCTGAATTTAACACTGTCTTTCCATTAATCTGTGTTCGGAATTCACTCTTACTCATAGACGTAAATACAAAGCGAAAATGGAATAACCTTGGCTTTACATGGAAAGACTATTTTAGATCTAAACACTCTTTACAAGATGACTATGTAGCGGTAAAAGAAAAAGAAACACTAAACTTTGACCAAATAGATGAGGCAACTAAATCGCTGGCAGAACTGTTTAAAACTAAAATAGAAGCAACAGATCATGCATTAACTAGATTCGCAGACGCAGAAGTTACTAAATTAACAAAGCAAATAGAGCAACTAAAAGCAAAGCTTATTAAGCATAAAAAAGGAAGCTTTGAGGTTGCAATGAAACAAATTGAAGAAATAAAAGATCGTTTATTTCCTTCAAATGGTCTTCAAGAACGTTCAGAAAACTTCTTCTCATTTTGTCCGGATGGAAATTTCTCAAACCAAATTGAAGAGCTAAAAAAAACAATCGATCCGTTTGAAAAAGATTTTATCCTAGTTGAACTTAACGAATAATGCTCATATTTGCATGGCTTATTGTATACTAAAAACTCGATTTTAACGTTTAACACAAAATATGCGGCACCTAATTGGTATATTATTCATCTTACAATTGACGCCTTTATTTTCTCAACTAGGAGTAATTAGAGGTAAATGTGTGAGTAAAAAAGGGATTGCTTTGACAAACGTAATTATTCGAAATACAACAGACAGTACCATATCTGATTTAAATGGAGACTTTGAAATTAGATCAGAATCAAGTACAAAAGTCAGATTATCTTTTTCAATTGACTCCCTAACAATTTATCGAATAATAATTTTAAAAGAAAAAGAATTAGTTTATAATCTTGGTTCGGTAAAGCTTCCAATACAAGAAGAAAAAACAGTTACCGTTCGAAAAGAAATAAATGTTGGAGGTTTATTGAAACTGCCCGCATTAGACATTCAGAAAACAACCACTGGCGGAGTAGAGCGAACACTTATTTACACAACAGCTGCAAGTTCAAACAACGAACTAACTTCAAGCTATAACGTAAGAGGTGGAAGTTATGACGAAAACCTAGTATATGTAAATGGATTTCTAATTAATCGACCATTTCTCACACGTTCTGGGCAACAAGAAGGATTAAGTTTTATTTTTTCATCGCTCGTAAAGGATATTCGTTTCAGCGCAGGTGGATTTGAATCTGTATATGGAGATAAACTGAGTTCTGTGTTAGACATCAACTACGTAGTCCCTGATTCTTTTAACTACTCTATTGTTAGCTCATTGCTAGGTATTGAAACACATATCGCTCATAAAGTTTCAGAAAAATTTAACTATGTCGTTGGAGCCAGATACAGATCTAACGGCTACCTATTAAATACATTGCCTACAAAAGGTGCTTATAACCCCGTATTTTATGATGCACAAGCATTAGGGAACTATGCAATCTCAGACAAATTAAATTTTTCAACCATAATACATGTATCAAATAATAACTTTCGGTTTACGCCACAAACACAACAAACCGATTTTGGGACAATAAACGAGGCATATCGCTTAAAAATATATTTTGATGGACAAGAACAGACACAATTTCAAACAATAACAGCAGGAACATCATTAAAATGGAAACCAAGCGATAACCTAAAATTAGATTTTTATACCGGAATTTTTCAAACCAACGAAAGGGAATACTTTGATGTTCAAGGACAATATTATATAAACTTATTGGAAACCAACCCTGGAAAAGAAAATTTTGGTGATTCAGTAGCTACCTTAGGGGTAGGGACTTTTTTAACACATGCACGAAATCAGCTTAAAGCAACGATTGTAAATCTGTATCATAACGGGACCTATTTCATAAACGATAATCAGACGATTAGATGGGGTGTCAATTATCAACAAGACCAATTTAAAGACCAACTCAGTGAATGGAAAAATATTGATTCAGCAGGATTCACACTTACCGCATACAATAAACCCTCCCTTGAATTAGCAAATGTAATTAAAGGGAATTTATCACTGCATAACCAGCGGCTCACAGGATTTTTGCAACATGCATTTGAATGGGGAAAGACGAGCTATACATATCCTCTAAGACTCAACTTTTACAGCTATGACAGCTTAAAACAAAAACAAAAAACCATTCAGATCGACACATTATTTTCAGCAAGTAGAAAATTTATATTAAACACGGGACTTCGAATTGGATATACTGAAATAAATAAAGAGTTATTCATCACTCCAAGAATTTCATTCTCTTTTTTTCCACGATCATACTTTGTGTTACAAGGAAAAACTATGCGCAGAAACGCACAACTTAAACTCGCAACAGGATTATATTACCAACCGCCATTTTACAGAGAATTTAGGACTTTTGACGGAGAATTAAACACCAAGGTCAAATCTCAAAAATCTGCCCATATCATAAGTTCCTATGAATTTAATTTTTCAATGTGGAATCGACCTCTTCCCTTCAAATTCTCAGCCGAAGCTTATTACAAATACCTTTGGGACGTAAATCCATATGAAATAGATAATGTGCGAACCCGTTACTATGCTACAAACGATGCCGTTGCTTATGCTTATGGATTTGACATAAACGTGCACGGAGAATTTGTGGAAGGAATTCATTCCTTCTTTAAAATGGGGTTTTTATCAAGTAAAGAAAACCTATTAAATGACTCATTCAAAGAGTATTACAATAAAAATAAAGAGAAAATAATCAAGGGGTACACAATAGATGATGAGATTGTAGATAGTGCAACTATACACCCAGGATATATTCCAAGACCTACAGATCAATTGCTAAATTTCGCCGTTCTTTTTCAAGATAAAATGCCTGGTTTAGAAATGTTAACCGCACAAATGGGCTTATTTTTCGGAACCAGACTTCCCTATGGACCTCCAGACTTTAACCGTTACAAAGATACACT
This sequence comes from Chryseobacterium gleum, assembly GCA_945897755.1. Lineage (GTDB taxonomy): Bacteria > Bacteroidota > Bacteroidia > Flavobacteriales_D > Crocinitomicaceae > CANHVK01. The sequence goes on from CAMDGH010000017.1 coordinate 24,165, forward strand.
AAGGCAAAAAGAATATTTTAGAGTAGATTTAGGTTTATCCTATGATTTGTTATTTAAGAAAAGACGTGAAAATCCTTCTTTAAAAACAAAAATAAGTGACGCCTTTTTATCCTTTGAAATTTTTAATTTAATGGGAATAAACAACGTGCTTTCAAAACAATGGGTTCAAGATATTTCTGGTAAATACTACGCAATCCCTAATTACCTAACGCAACGTTTGTTTAACGTTAAGTTTATTTTACGTTTCTAAAAAAAAGCCCGTATTTCCATCCCGCCGGTGTGTATAAATTTCCCTAACTGTGATTTACGACCTGTGTACTGACATGTAAGTTGTATTTTTTTTGATACCGTTCGCTGATAAGAAAAATTCCAAGTGCTGTTTTTCCCCGGTTGTAAAGACTCTAATAATTCAAATCCAAGAGCAGAATTAGCAATGCCTTTAAAATCAATTTGTATATAAGATACGTTTGCTTGTAAACTGCCCTTTTCGGACTGGTTGTATTTCGTTCTTAGTGTTAGCTCAGAAACTATAGCTTGTTCGTTGGTCTTATTTTTTTTAACAACATAACGAGATTCAAGAGAAAAGCGAATTGAAGTAGAAGGCTGATAACTAAGCACCGGTTTTATCGTATAGTATGATATTTCATAATCCCTCCCTGTCGTGTAATCTGCTTTAAGTGCTCTTATGCCCTGCTGTAAAATCGCTTCTAATATAACTACGCGTTTAACTGTTAATCTAGCATTCAACTCATTATAACGAACAAGACGTGCATCAAAACCAGATGCTAAAAGTGTTTTTGATTGATTATCTTGAAATACATATTCAGCACCTAACACAGAACCAGTTCGATTGAAAAAAAGCGAATTTCTTAAAGTGTAAATTGTACTTATTAGTCCATCATCTAAAACACCTGAAGCAAAAGGATTTATAGATTCTACGGCATCAAAATAATTGGTTTTTCTATGCATTCTCATTCTAAATTGATCTGAAAAAAGAGATACTATTTTTTTGAATCCAGGCTTAGTTGCCCACACCAACTCAGGTTTAATAAATAAACCTTGATTAAATTCGTTAGAATAGGTTTTTACATATTGATTACTCGGAGTATATACTCGAATATAACTTGCTTGATCTGAATAAAGAGCAATTTCAAATTCATTCAAATCTTTCACCCCATCGCTGTTGTAATCAATCCATGTATAAATTCCTTGACCATCATTCACTTTAATATAAATAAACTCTTTTTTCAACTCTAATCCGCTACCAATTTCATAAAAAGAATTCCAACTCAGAACCCCTTTCCAAAAAGAAAGGTCATAATCTATCCTACCAAGTAAAGTGTTCTCCGGAGTTTGACTAATTAATTGATTGTTCAAAACAGATAACTGCCTGTAATTAAGTAAAAAATTAAAGCGCTGATTACTTGTAGATAAAAAAGACCATTGTGTCCCTACGTGTTGTGCTTTAGCAACAGGTGTTAATCGTAAACTATCCGAACGTTGATCATATCTTTCTCGAAAGAAAAAACGATAATTCCATTTGGATGAATCTGAATTAGAGAGAAAAAATTGATAATCATAAAAAGAATAACTTGAACGTGAAAATTGATCAGAAGAAATCGAAAAAGTATTTAATTCTTGATCGTCCGTATACCCAATTTTGAATTTTCCCATGGATTTAGAAAAAGTAGACTTATGACGAATAAAATCATTAGAAAGAAGCTGATCATTACTTTTTAGATAACTTGAATTCCAATCGTAAGAAAACCCCTTACGATTCCATTTACTGATAAAGGAAATTTTATCTCCTTTATATGCATTCCCAATTGTATACTTAGTAGCTTCAAGTAAAAATTGACCGTAATTATCTTTTGAAAAAGACGAAGAAATAAACATGGCTGTCTGGTCACCTACGAATCCTTTATTTCGAGTATTCCAATCCCGATCAAACTCAACTGTTCGAAACAATTCGATTGGCTTGAAATTACGAGAAAGATACTCAATGCCCAAAGATGCATTTAAAACCCATGGTTTTAGTGTGTCTTTTCCAAATGAATTATTGAAAAGCAAACGAGACTTAGAACTAACCCCATTATCATCTGTAGCATCTATGGATGAGAAAGTATTAAGGTCTTCTTTTGAGACAGCAATCTCTGTTTCCAAAGAAAAACGCTTCGAAATCGAATAATTCATACCCCCTGACAACATCTGTTTTTTCTTAGGCGTAAAAAGTATTCTTATTGGTTCAAAATCTCCTTGTGGAAAATTATTAATTGGTTTAACCCAAACATACACTTTACCTAAAGCGGTTGAATGACTATATACATAATTCCCTTTCTTAGGGCCTACATACGAAAATACCGCTTGATATAGTGCTTTAAGGGGATTAACAGAAAACACAAGTACTGCGGAATAGCCACTACTGTCTTTTTTTTCATATACATTTTGATTATCAACAAATCCAATAGAATCAATGCTTAAAGACTTCGCTAAATAAAGGCTATCTCCAACATTACCCAATAATTGCTTTTGATCGGCTGTTAACGCTTGTTGAACTGTTTGATTTTTTAAATCTTGTTCGCTAAACGAATTAATCCAAAAAGATGCATTTTTCGATTTCAGCTGAACACTTGAAATTGCAAGAGCACGAGCATAATTTTGATCAGAATACTGAAATTCAATCACAATGCGAATATCTTTAGTAATACTGTTTTTAGTGGTAAATGTAAGCTCCCCCGAATTGTAATTAATCACATAATCTGCATCTTGTCCACGAACCAAAAGACGACCATCTATAAACACTTTTTCAGTTCCTGAGAGAATGATAATGTATGGTTCATTATCATTTCCTCTCATTCGATATGGCCCTTGATTACCTTCAACTCCACTAATAATTTGTCTTGCATATTTACCTTTGGAAAACCCAAAACCACCCAAAACCTTCCATTCCTTTTTATTTGGATCAATCCAATTATATTCTGAGAACAAACCCTGAGCTCTTTTTTTATAATTTAAAAAATAACCCTTTGGTTTTGATAGCCAATAATCGCCCGCAATCAACTTGAATTTTTCATTGTAAATTTGAATGAATACTTGGTCAAACTCCTGAAGTTTTCGAGAATTGCCCTCCGGCTGAAGCGGAATATTATTATCTGTAACAGAAGCCATAATTTTAAGTGTAGGCGATAAGTCTCCAGAAAGCTCCAAATTTAAGGTCGAATTCACCGATAGATTTTGATTATTACCAAAGGATATTCCTCGAGAAACACTTCCTTTTTTTTGCAATCCATTCTTCTCAAAAACGGGGTCAAATGAGTCATAATCAGAAACTAAGAAATTAGATAAAGCTCCCTTCCGTTCAAGATAAATAATAGAAGTATCTCTATTTTTATAGGTTTTTGATAAATCAAATGGTAAAACCCGATACGAAATATCAATTGAATCGAGTGAGTTAGACATAAATTGAATCGTACCCATCGTTACATTTAATTGATATGCATCTTTAGAAAGTACCACCCCTTTGTATGAAGCGATAAATGAAGCAGGATAAATCGTTAATGAATCCATTTTTTGAGCAGAAGACGATCGAATTACTTTTTTTATTCGCTGATTGTATTGTGCTTCTATCGAAGAGGAAACTCCGACGAAAAACAAACAAATAAAAAAACAATGTATTCTAATCACAAGTACGAAAATAAGCAGCAGAGAACCGAATTAACAACTAATTCTAAAAAAGAAGGAAATAAAATAAGGAAATAAAATAAAAATATACAATTCTTTTAGAAACAATGTTTCTAAAATCAATAATTTAAAGCAAATTTGTATGTAATTATATTAAAATGAGAACAAAGTATATTGATTTAATCGATCAAACATTCGATTTCCCGCAAGATGAATTTAACTTACAGGAAGATCGATTAATATTTCATGGGATAGATTTAATGGGTTTAATAGAGCAATATGGAACTCCACTTAAATTTAACTACCTCCCTCAAATATCATTTAATATACAAAGAGCCAAAGGGTGGTTTAGGGAAGCTATGAACAATATCGGTTACATGGGAAATTATTATTATTCCTATTGTACCAAAAGTTCTCACTTTTCATTCGTATTAGACGAAGTGTTAAATAATGATGTACACATAGAAACCTCATCTGCTTTTGACATTGATATCGTACGTACACTCTATCTAAACGGAAAATTGACAAGCGGAAGATTTGTAATTTGCAACGGTTTTAAACCAATACATTACATTCAGAATATCTCACGTTTAATGGACGAGACCGATCTGCAAATTATTCCCGTAGTTGACAATATTGAGGAGATACATGAATTAATTCAGGCTACTGAAGCTGCTGGGCATGAATTAAAATTAGGAATTCGAATTGCTTCTGAAGAAGAACCGAAATTTGAATTTTACACCTCTCGATTAGGAATAAGGTATAGGGAAATTGTTCCTTATTACAAACAAGTTATCCAAGAAAACCCGAGAGTAAGTTTAAAAATGCTCCATTTTTTCATTAATACTGGTATCAACGATACCGCTTATTATTGGAACGAACTAACAAAATTACTGCGTGTTTATTGCGATTTAAAAAAGATTTGTCCGACATTAGATTCTTTAAATATTGGTGGTGGATTTCCAATCAAAAAATCATTAGCGTTTGAATTTGATTACGCATACATGGTAAAAGAAATATTAACTCAAGTAAAACGAGTATGCACAGATAATGGTATACCAGAGCCACATATTTTTACCGAATTTGGTTCTTTTACAGTTGGAGAAAGTGGTGGTGCAATTTTCAATGTAATTCATCAAAAACAACAAAATGACAGGGAGAAATGGAATATGATCGACTCATCGTTCATGACAAATCTTCCAGATACTTGGGCTATTAACCAACGGTTTATCATGCTTCCAATCAACCGATGGAATGACAATTATGAACGTGTGCTTCTTGGCGGCTTAACTTGCGATAGTGATGACTATTATAATTCAGAACAACATTCAAATGCAATATACCTACCAAAGTTCAATAAAAGCAAGCCACTCTATATTGGTTTTTTTAATACTGGAGCATATCAAGAAACCATAGGTGGATTTGGAGGACTAAAGCACTGTCTGATACCGGAACCAAAGCATATTTTGATTCAACGTGATGAAAATGGAAAAATACAAACAAAATTATTTTCCGAAGAACAAACAGCAGCTGATTATTTAAAGATTTTAGGGTACACACAACAATAATTGAAATATGATCACATTAGCAAACTATATTAATGGAAAATTTGAAGTGCCTTTTAGTGGAAAATACATTGACAATTATGATCCATCAACAGGTAAAGTTTTTTCATTGATACCTGATTCTGACGAAAAAGATGTAGCTAAAGCATTTGAAGCAGCCGAAGTCGCATTCCCCATATGGTCTACTATGAGTGCTGAAGAGCGAAGTGCTATTTTAATTCGCGTTTCAGAGGGAATTAAAAACAGAATGGATGAATTTATTCAAGCTGAATCTCAAGATAACGGTAAGCCTATTTCAGTTGCAGCAGCGGTAGACATACCTCGTTCTATTTCCAACTTCCATTTTTTTGCTACCGGAATCATTCATTTCTCATCAGAATCCCATTATATGGAAGGAATGGGTATAAATTACACAACGCGCAAACCGATCGGAATCGTTGGATGTATTTCTCCATGGAACCTACCCTTATATTTATTTACCTGGAAAATTGCTCCCGCATTAGCAGCTGGAAATTGTGTAATAGCTAAACCTTCAGAGATCACACCCTATACAGCTTATTTATTAAGCCAAGTATTAGGGGAAGCAGGCTTACCCAATGGAGTGTTAAATATCGTTCATGGATATGGGAATCGTGTAGGTGACGCTATTGTAAAACACCCTAAAATTAAAGCAATATCTTTTACCGGCGGAACAAAAACTGGAGAATACATTGCACGAACTGCAGCTCCAATGTTTAAGAAAATTTCACTTGAATTAGGTGGGAAAAACCCCATTATTATTTTTGCGGATTGTGATTTTGATGAGATGTTGAGTACCACAGTTCGCTCTTCATTTTCCAACCAAGGACAAATCTGTCTCTGCGGATCACGGATATTTATTGAGCGCGTTATTTACGAAAAATTTAAAGAGGCATTTATCAAAAAAGTAACTAACATAAACGTATCCTTTCCTAGTGATCCAATAGCAAAAATGAGTGCACTTGTCTCATTACCTCATTTAGAAAAAGTATTATCGTATGTAGAATTAGCTAAAGAAGAGGGAGGAACAATATTAAGCGGAGGAAATAGAGTTTATCTAGACCCCCCTTATCACGAAGGATACTATATGCGACCTACAGTGATTGAAGGACTTGCTTATAATTGCAGGACAAATACAGAAGAAATATTTGGTCCAGTGGTAACTATCATGCCATTTGATTCAGAAGAAGAAGTTTTAATGATGGCAAATTCTTCAGCATACGGATTGCAAACAACGTTATGGACTTCTGATTTAAAGAGAGCTCATCGGGTAGCCGATAAAGCTGAATCAGGTATTGTATGGATAAACTCATGGATGGTTAGAGATTTGAGGACTCCTTTTGGGGGAGTAAAATCTTCTGGTGTAGGAAGAGAGGGCGGTTTAGAAGCATTTCGATTTTTTACAGAACCTAAAAATATTTTCATCCAGCAATAAATAAATTATCTTCTTAACAATGAAAGACACAAAACAAATTGTCTATTTCAAAAACATTGACATACTTCGATTCGCTGCAGTTTTTTTAGTTTTATTCGCACACGCGTTTGAAGGTTGGTGTGGTTGGTTTGGAAAGCCCGGATTTATGACAATCAATGGAAACCATAAAGATTTTAACTACTTAGGCAGTTTTCTTAACACAGCAATAACGAATGGAGGAATAGGTGTAGATATTTTCTTTTTAATAAGTGGATTTTTAATTACCTATTTACTTCTTACTGAAAAAGAAAGAACAGGTAATATTGCAATTTTTAAATTTTATTTACGGCGAATTCTGCGTATTTGGCCAGCATATTTCATATTAATCGCTCTAACCCCCATTTTCATACACTTAGCAAATGAAAAAACACCAGATTACCTTCCCAATATTTTATTTTACAATAATTTCCATGCTATTTCCATTCAATTATGGCAGTACCCTTTTGCACACTTATGGTCGATCTGTGTTGAGGAACATTTTTATCTCATATGGCCATTTATAATTACACTAATTGCACGTAAAAACATCAGATTCGTATTTCTTTTATGTATAGCAGCAAGTTTTTTATTTCGAAGTTATCTATTTATTAATCATTCCGATTATTGGAATATCTATTTACACACTTTAAGTAGAATAGATGTGCTGGTTATAGGTGGGCTATACGCAGTTTATTTCAAAGAAAATCACTTTAAGTCTAAAGTAAACAAATCGAATAGACTTATTTTATATCTCTTACTATTAATTGTTTACGTAATAGACCCTGTGTATACATACGGATCTTTTTTTGAGATTGTTGTTAAAAAATACTTTTATGTGTGCATATTAGGAATGGGGATGGTGCATTTTATTTTTAACGAAGATAAACTATTTAATTTACCCTTTCAAAGGGCGTTAAATTACCTAGGTAAGATATCCTATGGAATCTATTTGTTTAGTAATGTACTAATTCCAATTATTGTAATTCGATTTATGTATAAATGGAGCTCATCAAATATGTGTCTTTATTTCTTTTTAAATGTCTTCTTATCCATTTTAATATCGGTAATTGTCTATGAATTTATTGAAAAACAAGTGTTAAAGTTGAAAAAGAAATTTGAAGTAATACATTCTAAAAGAAACTGAATAAATTAATGAAACCCCTTCATAAAAAAAACAGTCACTTTTATTTTAATGCTCTTTTAGAAAAAACTTTTTCCTTTAAAAAAAGAATTAACCGGTAAAATAAATGTACCGAATGCTTCTTTTCTGTTTAAAGAGTCTAATTCGAACTTAATTTTACGTCCGCCATAAAACCAACTTGCATTTGTACGAGAAGATAAATAGGTTTTCGGAACTTCATCTGAAGAATAGAAATAAAGAATATTTTCATTCAGCTTCATAGACAACAAAGGGTAAAATAAAAAACGATACTTGTCATTTTCTTGACATAAAATTCCTTTTTGTTTGAGATTTAATAATAATGTAGCGATAGATGCATTAACTGAAAATAATAAAGCAAACGAAGGAATCTTTTTAAAATTGAATGTTTCCACTTCTTTCGAATTGAAATCTTGATCATATACTGTTTCAATTAATTTTTCTTTAATCATAATACTATCTGATTCATAATAAGACAAGTCTCCCTCCCATGCATTTAAAAAAGAAGCAATCGGGAAATTAATTCGTTGATTGTATTTAGCTAAAATCTTATAATGAGACATCTTCACTGTTTTCCTTAATTTACTTACATCAAGATGAACATTAATCAAGCGATTATTTACGCTTAAATCCTGGAAAGAAACTCCATTTGTTTTTCTATATAAGGCAAAAAAGGCATCACTCTCTAAACGCATTTTAATTCGAAACGAAACTGAATCAATTTGATGAGTAAAAACAGCTTTTTTAATCCCATATTTTTTTAATTCCGGATTATTTAAACAAAACATGAGTTTGTCAGTAGAAGATTTGTTTTGTTTCAAGAACGATTTCCAAAGCAAAGATTGATCTCCCTTTTTTGAATATACAATATGGTACATCCGTTTTGTAATACTATCACCTTGATAAATAAATAACCACTCTTTACCGAATGTTAAAAACATGTTATTTTTAACAAAAACATGAAGTCGCTGTTTACCTATAATAGTGTCTTTTACTTTTGATCCTTTAGCAATACGAGCTATGCCAGCATAAATTTTACTACTATCATTAACGTGTAATAAAGCGCCATATTCACCATCTAAATTACCAAAAAAATAACTTGGTCTTTGAATGTCTAAGCCATAATTCTTAGCTTGAGCAAGCAAAAATTCTGGAGTCAATAAATCTCTAAAAGGAAGCTTATTATAATACAACATAGAAGATGCTTGTCTTGCGAACTCTAATACCTTTATCCTTCCTAATAAGTCAGCATCGGGAACCCGATCCAATAAGGATGGTATTTCTTTCTTTGTGTAAAAATAAGAACGAAAGAAAAAAAAAGAGATCAGTAAAGAGATTAAAAAAAGAATAAAAACTACCTTTCTAGCCATAATTAATTACTTAGATAAAATAAACGCTGCATTAATTAAATCTAATAAATACTTACCTGAATCTTTATATTCGCCTTGAAAATAATAATTCAACGTAAACTTTGTGCTCGTGCGTTTTGTTTTAACCGTAGTTAATTCAACGAAGCCTTCTTTTCCCTTTAACGCATTCAGAACATTTCTTTGTTTTTGAGGATATAACTTTTGTGGTAATTTAGACAAAACTTCACCCATATTTAAATAGCCATATAAGAACTTACTCTTTTTTGCTATTCTAGCTCTTTTTCCAGTTAAGGCATTTTTACCATAACCATTAGGATGATTAATGATAAAGTCTTCATCATTAGATATAACCAACATCCCTTTTTTAGAAGCTAATATGTAAATGGGAATTGAATTAAAAATAGCATCTTCAATTTTCCAATAATCACCAATATTCTTAAACTTTGGAGATAATTTACTAAAATATTTTAAGACCTTATCCGAAATATCAGCTCGTTTGGTTGAAAATCCAATCGTAAAAACGGGCATGTCTTCTTCCCCTTCACTCTGAATCTCTTTGTACTCAAATGTCCCCTCATCATACAAAAATTCCACATGCTTTGTTTTTACTTTTTTGACCCCATTAAACGCACCAAACATACTACCCTTGTAGGTTTCAAAGAGTGCATCTAGATTAATGAATTCATTAAACAATTCCACTTTTAAAGCTGAATTACTTACAAGGGGATCGTTTTGCATATTTAAAATTGGCATCAAAATACGATATGCCTGCTGATAACCTTCTTTAAGATTAATATTATAAGTGAAAAATCCAGCACAATCTTTATGAATATAATTTAACACAGATTTATCAAATTTAGTACTGTTCAATTTACTATATATTTCACCTAACTCCAATCCATAATGCGCATCAAATTTTACTTGAATTGCATTATTTTTCAAAAAAACATCTCCAGTTATAATGTTACCTGAATATAATTTACTGATATCGGTAAATAAATCAGGAAATGTAGATTTAAAATACCAAAGGCCTTTTGAATATTGAAAATTACGCGTATTATCAAGGTATAGAACTGCTTCAGATGTATGTGTTAAAATCTCATTAAACTTTTTATCAGATTGCTTCAAGCATAGTCCTTTTAGCAATAAATCTTTTAAAATAATATCTAAATACTGAGTTTTAAGCGACTCTCTAATACTATCTCTTAACTCCCAGTATGTTTTATTAATTATGTCTTTCGAATCTAACCCAAGCTCTGAATCATCCGTTTCTAAGTCTGATGCATCTAACTCCATATTTCCATCTAAATCATCTTCACCTTCTTCTGATTCACTAGAACTTTCATCGTAAAAATATCCATTTCCTCTTGAGGACCAAATTGAATCTGTAATTTTTTTAATATTTTCATAAATAGGATCAACTCTTAAAACAACGGCGGAATTTCCTTTAATGATTAAATGATTAAAATAACTGGCATAACACAATGCGTCGCTATTGGGATAATTTACCTTTTCAAAATCATCAAAAACGAATAGTAATTCTCTTTTATCTTTGACACCAAAAGACAAACCAGAAACTTCAAAATATTTATTCTTACCAAAGAAAACGTTAAGTTTTTGGTTAAAATCCACTCCCGCATCTTTAAGTGTTTTATCGTCCGTTGACCCATCGAACATTTCAGAATGCACTTCCTCCATAAATTCGTATTGGATAAGGGTATCTAATGAAATTTTCTTTAGCAAAGAAATATTATTAAGACTAAACACAATTGAGGCATCCTTCGGAATTAAATCTTCTGAATTTTGACATAAGCCCCTTAGTGAAAACATTACAATAACGCAAGTAAAATACCTCATAATAGATTTTATCTTTTTATTTTAATTCAACTAAATAAATAGTGTTTTCTAATAATTTTATATTCTGAATAAGAGAAAATGGTGTTGTTTGAATCATGACAGCCATTTTATTAGCAGATAATTTAGCTACTGAATTATCAAAACGTTCGATTGGCCTATCAAATCGAGAAATTGATGTGTACTTACCTTTTTTTAAATCTTCTGAGTCTTCTTTTTTTAATCTGGAGGTAAGGTCCAACGATAGTATTGGGACAGAACGAACAACCTTATTTTTCTCAAATAGCAACCAATTTACTTCATCAATTTTTGAAGACTTCATTTTAAATTCATTTAACAAATCTTTAAACGCATTTTGCAAGGTCGTAACAGATGAAAAATCACATGAGAATTTAAAAATAAAATCGGTGAAATTAGCATCTAGCTTTACGTTAGAAATCCCTTCTTTAGAATCTATTTTCTCTTTATATTGTTCTATTTTCTCTTTTAGTTGGTAAATCGATGGGATCTTTTTTCCATCTAAACTATCCAAAGAAAGAATCGAATTTACTTTAATCTTACTAGAGCTTAGATTAACGACATACTTAAATGTTCCTGATCCATCCGTTTTAAATGAAATATCATCGGAAATTTCTATGCATGACGCTAAGGATAGAAACAAAACAATAGAAAAAATAACTTTACACATATGAGTCACATTAAACATCTTCACCCTTCATTCGTTCAGCATTCTCTGCCATTTTTAATGAATCAATCATTTCTTTTATATCTCCATTCATAAAAGAGGAAAGATTATAAATTGTTTTATTAATTCTGTGATCTGTTATTCTTCCTTGAGGATAATTATATGTTCTAATTTTAGCAGATCTATCTCCAGTAGAAACAAGTGTTTTTCTTTTTGCTGAACGCTCTTCATGAATTCGATCTAATTCAATTTGATACAATCTTGATCGTAAAACAGAAATCGCTTTTTCTAAATTTTTATGCTGTGATCTACCATCCTGACATTCCACTACCAAACCGGATGGTAAATGTGTTAATCGGATTGCAGATTCAGTTTTATTAACATGCTGCCCTCCTGCTCCTGAAGCCCTATAGGTATCTCTTCTAACATCAGTCATATCCAATTCAAAATCAACCTCTTCCGCCTCAGGAAGAACAGCAACTGTAATAGCAGAAGTGTGCACACGTCCTTGTGATTCAGTTTCAGGTACGCGTTGCACCCTGTGAACCCCAGATTCAAACTTAAGCATTCCATAAAGACCTAAGCCTTCTATTTCGATGGATATTTCCTTAAAGCCTTTAGTTCCTCCTTCTTGCGAATTCAAAACTTCATAATTCCATCCCATGACCTTAAAGAACATAGTATACATTCTAAAGCAGTCCTCTACAAATATACATGCCTCGTCCCCTCCAGTACCTGCACGAAGTTCCATGATTGCATTTTTATCGTCTTCTGGATCTTTTGGAATTAGCAATAACTTTAATTCCTCTTCAACAGGGGGCAACATATTTTCTAGGTCATTAATTTCAGACTTAGCCATTTCTCTCATTTCAGGATCCACTTCAACTACAAGGATTTCTTTCGAGTTTTTTATATTGTCAATGATATTTCTGTAGTTTTTGTAAACTTTGACAACTTCATCAAGTTCTTTGTATTCTTTATTTAGTTTCACATAGCGATCCATATCTGATATAATATCAGGATCTACTATAAGTGTCCCAACTTCCGTAAAACGGTATTCAATCGCTTCTAATTTTTTTAATAAATCTTGCATCTTTTGTAAAATTAGTTTATTTCTTCAGATAAATTTCGAGAAGAACTTTTTTATCAGCCTTGCCATTTTGATTTAACGGCATTTTTCCGATGAATTTTATATCCGATGGAATCATATAAACAGGTAATGATTCTAACAAATATTTTAAAATAGATTCTTTAGAAGGAGCCGTTTCCAAGTTTTCAACTTCTATCAATGAAACAATCTTTTTCACTTCTTCGTTGCGTTTTAATGGTATGGTTTCTGCCTTAACTACGGAAGTTAATTCTTCTATTTTTGCAGTAATTTCGTTAAGTTCAATTCGGTAACCATGAAATTTAATTTGGTCGTCGTTTCTTCCTTTACAAAACAACATACCATCTTTAAAATAGCCTAAATCACCAGTTTTAAAAGCTCTTTCACCATTGATTTGAATGAATTTTGTTTCATTTAAGTCTGGTCTATTTAAATATCCTAAGGATACATTAGGTCCTACAATCACAATTTCTTCTTCGTCTAATAATAATTGCGATTCACGTTTAGAAAATCCCACTGGTAGCGGATTATATTTTTCAATGATTTCTTCTGTAATTTCTACT
>CAMDGH010000018.1 GCA_945897755.1 Chryseobacterium gleum
TGCTATGATACGAGGACAACATGTTCAGCTTACTGTACTTGGTGCTATGGAGGTTTCTCAAAATGGTGATATTGCTAATTGGAAAATTCCAGGGAAAATGGTAAAAGGTATGGGAGGAGCTATGGATCTAGTTGCATCAGCGGATAATATTATTGTTGCTATGATGCATTCAAACAGAGAAGGTGAATCAAAAATGTTAAAAAATTGTTCTTTACCACTAACAGGAGTTGGATGTGTTAAAAAGGTTGTTACTGAATTAGCAGTCCTAGAGATTAAGGACGGAAAATTTCACTTAATTGAAAGAGCTCCTGGAGTTTCCGTGGAAGAAATTATTTCTAAAACAGAAGGTGATTTAGTTGTCCCTGAACATGTTCCGGAAATGATACTTGATTAGTCGTAAAATTTGGATAAAGCTTCTATTTTTTTAAAATAGGAAATATATTAGGGGTAAAAAAACAGTTCAATCTATTTAATTTACTTTTTTAATCCTTACATTTTGGTACCATGCCATTATTTTATCAGCAAGTACCATGCTTAATTTTAGATAACTTTCATTGGTCCAACCGCCGACATGAGGTGTAAGTAATACGTTTTGTTGTTTCATTAGTGTTAAAAAAGTGTTGTTTCCATTTTCCTCAAAGTGCTCAAAACTCGACTTTTCAAATTCTAAAACATCTAATCCTGCTCCTTTAACGATACCCTTTTTCAATGCTATTAAGAGTGCTTTTGTATCAACTATTTTTCCACGCGCTAAGTTCAATAAAAAAATAGGTTTGGATAACGAAGTAAAAAAAGCTGTATTTGCCCAGTAGATTGTTTCTTTATTTTGGGGAATGTGAAAACTGATTACATCAGCTTCTCTATAAAGTGTTTCAAGGCTTGTTTGGCTAATGTATGAATTTGATTTAATTTTTTTGTATTTGTCATACACTAAAATCGTACAATCAAATCCTTTCAATTTCTCAGCAAATGAACTGCCATTATTTCCATAGCCAATAATACCAATTGTTTTACCCATTATTTCTTCACCTCGATTCCCTTCTCGATCCCATATGCCTTGTCTTACATCTCTGTCTCCTTGTTGAAATTTGTTCATTAAGCTGAGAAGCATACCTAATGCATGTTCACCAACTGCATTTCTATTTCCTTCTGGTGCATTAAAAAGAGTAATGTTTTTGAGAGCACAATACACTTCGTCTATGTTCTCCATTCCAGCACCTGAACGGGCGATAAATTTTAAGTTAGGAGCATGCTTCAAAAAATCTTCATTCATTGTAAAACGAGACCTAAGAACGAGACCATCGACATTATGAAGTTGTTTAATGCAATCTTCTTTGGAAATAGTTGTTCCATCAATACAACTAAATCCATTTTCATTTAGTTTATTTTCTAGGTATTGATGCACAGAATCTAGAAATAACACGGTCATTTTACTTGTTGTCCATTTTGGAATTCTTTTTCTAATTTAATTTTCCCTTGCTTATCATACAGCTTCATACTACCGTGTTTTACGCCTAATTTATAGTGTGTTTCTGAGATTTTCTCTCTTTTTCTTCCGTATTCAGTCATTAATCCATGCAATTCCCCTTTTTTATAATTTGAGATTACAGCAGGTGATTCTCCACCTTCAAAAAACGCTTTCCATTCTCCATGTTTTTCGTCATTTTTGTAATTTCCTTCTTCCATTTTACTATCATCTTTTGAAGAATAAGAAACATGTAATCCATTTCTCACCGATTCTTTTATTTTTCTTCCTGCCCAAAAGCCATAATTCAATGCGTCTTTTTTGACAATAATTTTATACGTATTAATTTCTTCTAGTTTGGAATTTTTTACAAAATATTTTAACCATTTTCCATTTTTGTATCCAGTTTTATATTGACCATCAAGCAATAGATTTCCAGTTGGAGAGAATGATTTCCAATTACCATGTAAAAGTCCTTTTTGGTAGCTTGTCACATTTTTAAGTTTTCCATTTTCCCAATAATTTTCCCATTTCCCTTCTTCTAAACCAGCAGTATAATTCCCCGTCATAAGTAATGTTCCGTTTTCATACCAAGTCTGCCAAATCCCAGATTTTTGGTCATTTAAATAGGTGCATTCTTTAAATTTCTCTTTGGTTTTATAAAAATAAATCCATTTACCTTCTTTTTTATCTTCTTTGAAGTGAGCGGTATAAGATATATCTCCAGTTGGGAAGTAATACACCCAATCACCATCTTGTTTGTCATTTAGAAAATACCCTTCCATATCTTTGACCCCTGTGTTAGTATACCAAATCCATTTTCCATTTTTCATTCCTTTACGATATTCACCTATTACTTTTAGCTGCTTTGTATCATAATAACTAGCATATGATCCGTCTAGTAAGCCGTTTTGATAGCAGCATGTCTTTTCCTTATCCCCATTAAAGTAAAAATAATTCCAGATACCGTGTCTAAATCCATTTCGGTAACTTCCTGTGGATCCTGTTTTTCCATTTATGTTTGTCACATAAAAATCGCCGTTTCTTAGCCCCTCTTTGTAAGTATATGATTCATGAATCAAGTTGGTTGGAAAATAGGATATTTGATTGCCTGAGCCATCTTTAATTTGTTGCGTATGGATTGAATCGTTGCTGTAATAAGATAATAAATAGGATATGGTATCAAGGTATTGCTCAACAGACTCTAGTTTTCCATTGTAATAATACCGATTCCAAACATTCACTTTTTTGTTGTTTTTATAGAACCCTTCTAAAGCAGGCATTCCATTTTCAAACCATTCTTTATAACTGCTATCTTGAATGCCTAACTTGAAAAACCCTTCTTGTTTTATTTTTCCATTTTGATATGCCATCATTACTTTACCATGGATAACATTTTTAAAATAGCTACTTGTTTCAATTAGTACGCCATCTTCGTTGTAGTACTTCCATGTGCCATGTTTATCTTGAGAAGCACCTTTTTTATCCTTATAATATGCACCTTCAGATTGAATTTTGGTTTTCTTGAAGTCCCAGTATGTTTTTTCGATGGTAGAAATATTTTCTTTCAGTATTTGTTGTGAATAGTTGGTAAATAGAAAGCTCAAGCAGATACTTAATAGAACTGTTTTTTTTAATTTCATGGCTAAAATCAATAATGTTATTTTACGAAGTGTTAATTTAAATCTTTACGAAGGCTGCTTTTAAAATCAATATGAAACCAAACAAGCAGAGGATAAGTCCAATAATACGATTTAGTGATTTTAACACTGGATCAGTTATAAAAGGCCTCAGTTTTTTTGCACCTATAATTTTTAGCACATCAATACTAAAAAAAACAACGATTAGAACCCCTATAAAATAAAGTGTATCCAACCCACTATTTTCTCCATTTTTCCCTCCTAAAGCCATAACGCTAAACCAGTAAAAAATAATCATTGGATTTGCAATATTTAGAACAAAGCCCTTGAGAAAAAATAGCAAATAATCTTTTGATGAATGACTTAAATTTTCAATTTCCTCTATGGTAGTAAGTTTTTGTTTTTTGAAAATGGAGACAATCCCATATATTAAAAACAAGGTGCCTCCAATGAATTTAAATAGTTCAACATGTTTTCCGGTAATTACTGCTACTTCAGCATAAAATACATAAGCAACCAATATGTATATTAAATCACTCGCTAAAATACCGGCATCAAATGTTATTGCTGCTCTAATGCCTTTTTTTATACTTGTTTCAAGTAATAAAAAAAAAGCAGGACCAATCATTAAACTTAAAATGAGTCCTGTTAATAATGCTTTTAAGGTTAATTCAAACAAAAGTTTTTTTTTGGTTTCGAACAAAAATAATGAAAGGCATGGACTAATGGGTTAATTTAAAAAAAAATTAATAATTTCTTCTATCTGCTCCAATTTGTTTTTGTACTCCAATACTCAAAAAAAATGCAGCATAATTTATTCCCTCCGTATTTGTAAATTTAATTTTAGGTTCAATAAAAGACATTAAATATCCATCACTCAGTTTTTTTGATATTTGCATTCCGAGTTGTATGCTGTGATCAGTGCTTCCTTGTCCTATTTTATTCTTGAATTCGTATGGTCGGTATTTGTAAGAACGATAAATATCTCCTCCAAAAGATGATTGTGGGTTATTACTGAAAAAATCATTTCCTTTTATGAGAAATTGAATCCAATAGTGATAGCTCCAAATGGGATTAATGTAACTTACCTCTTGATATAATTCAATAAAATTTGATCCTAAAGGATGCGAAACGGGCATTCCTTGATTTCCAAAAACGATGCTTTTATTCACATGGGAAAACATGTATGGCTTTACAATATTTAGTTCCGTTCGATAAAAAAATGATTTTGAACTATCTCTTTTAATATATCCTTTTATTCCTAGTTGAAGTGCAAATTTGTTAGACCACCAACCATTTTGTTCTCTGTAAGCAGATAATAAAAAATCATCAATCAATAATTGACCGTAAAACACTGTATTTTTTTGTTTGTATGATGCATTTATTCCAAGCACTAAGTTATCAGCTGATCCTAGACCATATTCCGCGGATCTAAAAAACGAAAGTGGATTTAAATATTCCAATTCGAAACCTCTAGGATACAATGTGTCTTTCATGTCATATACAACAGATTCAAATAGTCCTACTGTCCATTTTTTATTTGGTTTTACACTTAAATAATGTGTTGCATTTCCCTTTGGGGAAATATTGCCATAAGTACGTTCATTCCAAAATTGATGAATAAAATCATATTTGAATTTCCAATAGGTAAAATCTAATGCTGCATAGGGAGAAGATATTCCTTGTCCACCGAAAATAACAGACCGATCTCCTTCTCCAAGAACTAATTTATCAACCCCAGCAGTAAGATGTAGATTAGAAAAAGGACGATATTCTACTTTTCCTCGAATGTCGATGTACATCAGGTAACGGGTGGCATCATTTTGCGTGTAAACGGGTATTGTAAATATTGATTTTGCTTGCAGAGATGATGTATATGCAATTGGCTCCTGATTCACCAATCCTAAGCGAAAGTCAGCCATATAGCCCCATTTAGAACAGTATGTTCCCTCAATCGAAACTACAGCACCGGTTTGAAATTTTATGATATCATGATAATTTGAAACGATTATCTCTGGTGCAATCCGCATAGTAATCATGCTTGTATCCATTCTTATCAACGAATCCATTTTAAGAAAAACGGGTGTTTGAAGAGTAGTATGTGTTTGATTATTATTACTAAATTTATTCAGATTTACATCATAATATTGTTGAGCCATAAGCTGACTCGTTAAAAAAAGAATAAGAAAAATACTGTTTTTCATTAAAAATCAAAGTATTCGTTTAACAAAGCTGTTTTAATTCCAATCGAAAGGGATTGATACGCTTTTTTTTGTTTTCCATAATCACTTGCGCGGCCTCGGTATTCTATGAATATGGATCCATTGTATTTTTTATTGAATCGTAATCCCAGTTCAACAGCCTCATTAGCAGTAAATCCGCTTGCTGTCGCTGGTTTATATGTAGGGGAATTAAAAATAGTATTTACACCCAATTGTTGCATAAAATCTCCTCCTTTTGTTATGTATAAAATAGTGCGCGTAGAAAGGTATAAACGGTCGTATTCGTAAGATAGTTTCAAAATTAGTTCATGGAAATTATTTCCTTTAACATGTGCAGAGGGTAAATTGAAGTGGCTATAGCTTAATTTGGGATTTGGATCAGCATAAAAAAAACGAGGCACATAGTTGTATTCTAATTGAATTAATCCATTTTTTAAGCCAAATGGATTAAAAAAATAGGCGCCTAATTGGGATGCAATTATCCATTCTTTATCGTAACGATCTAAAACAAATTGACCATAAGCACGAATGGAAGGAAAAGCAATGTCAATATTTAAACCTGTTATTCCATTGACTGTATGAGCTTGCGGTAGGATAAGGTCATTTTGTATCAGAGGTAAAGGCACAAAAGTGGACCAGCCAAAAGGATGTTTTATCAACGAATCTGCTCTTAATTGATTTCCTGTAGTAAACAGACTTAAAGAAACCGATGGTATAGGACGATAAGTAAGGTAACTCGCCATCATTAATTTTGATTCGTAGTTACTTTCTACTGCAAGTGTATTGATTTTTCGATACAGGTTTAGCTGTTTGCGTGCCATTAATTGATATTCCCATTGATCAGATAGAATCCACTTTGATCTCAAGTAGGGTGCATTAGCGCTATTATCAGAAAGAAGTAATGACCGATATCCTGATCCAATAAAATGTTGCCCATTCCCTAAGTCAATGTGCCATCTTCGTAAAGGGGTGAAAGAGATATTCCCAATTGAATACGTATAATCATATCCATTTTTTTTAAACTCCTTCGTTCTTGTTGCACCGGGAATAACGGCATTTTGTACCTTATAACCTTGGTAATCAGGATAAAGTTCTCCTCTAGAATTAAAATAGGCAGATTCAAACTCTTGAAATACGCCTTGATTTTCACAAAACATAAAATTAAAGGAAAACCCAGGCAGCAAGTCACCTTCAATAAATACGCCGCGTGTGTTTCTAGATAGTGGCCATGTGTTTGTGTCTAATTGATTTTTCCCTTTCGTATAATGCACTATTGGGCTTATTCCAATCTTTCCCTCTTTTTTTGATAATTCGATAAAATGATGCTTAAAAATTCGTTCGGTCGCTTCGGAGTATTGTAAACTTGAATCCCTGATAATTTTCAATAAGTCAAGATCTCTTTGGTTTACGGGAAAAAATGTTTCTATGGATTTTTGTTTTGAAAACTGGATGAATTTTTCTTTGTAAAAGGTATTTAATGGAAGTTGTTTTTGTTGTCCATTTATCTTAATACTTGAGACAAACAAAAGTAAAAAAGCGAACACTAACTTCATCTGTTAAGTGATTCAAATTTTAAAAACGAAGCTGTTTTTGCTAGAAAATGAGGATTTTCCAATGACTCTTTATTGTAGGTTAGTGGCAAATTGGTATCGTGTGCACAAATTTCACCTCCAAGTGCTTCTAATATGGCTTGACCTGCAGCAATATCCCATTCCATTGTCGGTGCAAAACGGATATAAATGTGTGCCGTTTCATTTGCTAAATCAAAGAATTTGAGAGCACTTCCTTTTTGATGAAAAAGTACTTTCCCATAATCAAGTTCTAATTTTTCAACATATTGGTCAACGCAAGGGGTGTGGAAACTTCTAGATGCAATTAAAATTAGAGGTGGATTAATCTCATTTTGATTTTTAATTTCGTTCCATCCTTTAATCGTTCCATCGCAATCAAAAGTGGACTGAAAAACACCCATTGATAAACCACCAATGATAATTTCTTTTGCTACGGGAGCAACAATGATTCCAAAAATGGGAACATTATTTACAATGTGTGCAATATTAACAGCAAATTCACCATTTTTTTTTATGAATTCTTTTGTGCCGTCGAGTGGATCAACACACCAATTTTCTTTCCAATGTTTTCGTATTTCAAACGAATCATTTTTTATTTCTTCACCAATAATTGGGATGTTTGTTTTTGCCAATTGACGATGAATTAAATCGGACGATGCTTTATCGGCGTCAGTGACAGGAGAGCCATCGGATTTATTTTCTTGGTGAAATCCTTTTGTATAGTATTCCATCAACACAAAAGATGCGTCGACTGCTGTTTTAATCGCTAGTTGATATGGCTTAGATAGTGCTATCACGTTAGCACAAAAATACTAATTTTAGACGTTATTCAGTTACTTTATCCAGATAGTCTTTCTGTCTATTGCTTGCGCTGAAAAATACCCTATTGCATTGTTGCTAAATAAGGCATCTGGATTCGATGGAGTAGCAGTTTGTCGGCCTCCACCATTTAAGGTAAGTGTCAAGAAATACCGATAAATTTTATTTTCAATATTGCATAGCGTAACTTCCCCTAAAATAGAATCAGCTACCGCAATTACTTTCCCGTTTTTTTTGATTTTAAATTTTGGAACTTTTATGATTTTTCCATCGATTGTTTTTTCCACAATTGTATCGGGTGAAAAAGTACCATTATCGAAAATCGGTTTTTTTGTCCAAGTTCCATCTAACCCATTATCATCGTCTACAAATAATCCTTTTACTACTTCTAAGTTTACCAAAGAAGTCCCTTTTCTCAATTGGTATAAACTCCAGTTACGTTCATTTGCTATGTCTTTTCGGTAAGGAATAATCGAATATTGAATGTTAGGTCCGAAAGGGTATTTTACGATGTATAAAGAGTCAAGTGTTATTCGATTGGGTATGGTACTTGTTGCTTTATGTATTTCTCCATTCTTTAATACGACAATTAGTTCGTAGGTATGTCCAACTACTCCTTTTAAATCTTTCGATTGATAATAGCCGTCTTTTATATACGTACAAGGGACAGTATCTTGTGTGTTTTTGTCAATGAGTGTTACCGTTGCATCATTAACTATAGGTGCCGAAATATCTTCATCAAAGTTAATTGTTTTTGTAATTCGAATTTGGTGAGCTAATGAGTCCGCATTTACGGTAGCTTCAATCACGATGCTTTGATTGTCTTTATTTAGGTCTATTTTAATCACTTTTTCACAAGAACAAAGCACTAATAAAACAGCTACTAATAGGAAAAATGTATTTTTCATGGTATTTAATTTAAAGTGTTTTTGCATTATTTAAACTTAAAATTATAAGAAATTGCGGGGATCCATCTAAACAATGAAACTTGAACCGCTTCCGTGATGTTTGGATTTTCTGCATTTTCCCTAAAATTTATGGTGTAGGCATTTTCACGGCCATACGCATTATAAACGGAAAAATTCCAACTACTTTCGTATTTGTCAGTGTTTTTTCTTATCCAATTTAAACCTAAATCTAAACGATGGTAATTTGGCATTCGGTAACCATTACGTTGTGTATATAAAAATTGAGTCGTTCCGTTAATGGAGTATTTACCTGATGGAAAAGTAATTGCATTTCCTGTGTAAAAAATAAAAAGCGCAGAAACAGATAACTTTTTGGTTATGTCATAAATACCAACCAAAGAAATATCATGCGTTCGGTCTTGTTTTGCATTATACCAATTAAAGTTATTGATCCCCTCGATTTTTCGCTCTGTTTTAGACAAGCAATAAGAAGCCCATCCTGTAAATTTACCTTCTTTTTTCTTTACGATGATTTCCATACCGTAAGACCTTCCTATTCCGTAAAGCAATTCACCTTCAAGTAGTTCGTTTGCATTTGTATTTGCTCCATTTCTGTAGTCAATTTGATTTTGCATGGATTTATAATATACTTCCACATTCATTTCGTAGGTATTGTCTTTAAAATTTTTAAACCAACCCAAGGAACTTTGATCTGCAATTTCAGGTTTTGTATTGATACTCGAAGCAAGCCATGCGTCAGTAGGCGATGCAGTGGTTGCATTAGTTACTAAATGTATATTTTGAACATTTCGAGCATATGCCCCTTTTATGCTACTTGAATTAGTCAATGTATAGCTCATGGAAGCCCTTGGTTCAAGATTAAAATACGTTTTTATGTGAGTGAAATTAGCTGTTTTAATCGTTTCAGAAACAGATCCATTCTTGAATCGGTACATATCTTGTCCATTTCCTAAAACGGAAAAACCAAGACCTCTTATACCGTAGTTAACAGAAAATTTTTCTGAGACTTCCCATTCGTTTGATACAAATAATGCATTTTCAAACGAGTTCGCAGGATTTAGTAATTTTGAATTAACACCATCTCCTTTGAATTGTCCCGGTGTAATTGCATGATTGATTACATTAAAACCGAATTTAATTTTATTCTTTGCATTTGCAAAATATTGAAACTCTTGTTTGAAGTTATAATCCAGAACATCAGACTTTAATGTAAATTTTACTCCATCTCCTTTGATTGAAATTTGATAGTCATACGAACTATAAATCAATGAAGTATTTGAAAACAATTTAGGCGAAATAATATGATTCCATCTTAAAGTTCCAGTAATATTTCCCCAATCGATTCCAAAACTATTTCCAAAACCAAGTTTATCTCTTCCAAAATAACCAGAAACAAACAAGCGGTCTTTAGTTCCTAATTTATAATTCAATTTCGCATTTAAATCATAAAAATAAAGCGTGTTATCTTTAAAATCATTTGATGCTTTTAGGAAAACATCAACGTATGTTCTTCTTCCTGTAACTAGAAAAGAAGACTTGTCTTTAATAATAGGTCCTTCAACATTTAGTTTTGATGAAATTAAGCCCAAACCACCACTAACATTATAACGATGGTTATTGCCCTCATTCATTTTAATATCGAGTACAGAGGCTAATCGACCACCAAAATTGGCAGGCTGATTTCCTTTGTACAAGGTTGCGTCTTTAATTGCATCAGAATTAAAAGTAGAGAAAAACCCCAATAAATGTGAAGCATTGTAAACAGGTGCTTCGTCTAATAAAATTAAATTTTGGTCAGAGCCACCTCCCCTCACATAGTATCCGGCGTTTCCTTCTCCTGCACTTTTAACCCCTGGAAGAAGTTGCATTGTTTTTATTATGTCTTTTTCGCCAAATAAAACAGGTATTTTTGCGATTGCTTTAGGGTCTAATTTTTCGACCCCCATAATTGCGTTTTTGATGTTATTATCTTTTCTAATAGCATTAATTTTAACCTCCTCTAATTCTTTTACTTGATCACCCTGAGTAGGATTTGAGAGTAAGACATTCAATACTACGTTACTTGTTAAGTCAATCACTTTAGTTTGGGATTCAAATCCAATGGAAGAGATTATAAATGTATATGACCCTTGAGGGAGTGTTAAAGAGAAGAAACCGTATTCATTACTTAATGCACCTACATTTTGATCCTTCAATTTTAAGCGCGCCCCAATGATTGCTTCACCTTTCGATAAATCGGTTATCGTTCCACTCAAAGTAAATTTAGATTGCGTTAGCGCAAAGCTGCTAATTAAAAAAAAGCTGAGAAATAAGTTTATTTTTTTCATATCGTTAAACCGTATTTATGATTAGATCGAATCACCTTCTAATTCTTTTAAAATTTGATTCACATCCTCTTCCGTTTGGGTTAATTTCGTTTTACAAATTTTGATCATTTCGGAAGCTCGTTTTACCTTTAAGGATAACTCATCTACTGAAATTTGACCTTCTTCAATGTCTTGAACGATTTTCTGTAATTCATCAAATGCGTCAGTATAATTAATCACTTTACTCATGTGTGCGTTTTTTTATTGCGTTTATAGTACTTTTAATCGAATATTCTTCTGAAATTGTTTCAATTTCAATGTTTAAATCGGGTAAATTTTGTGGAGACAGAATTTTTCCATTCACCAAGGTGATTGAATATCCTCTTTTGAGAACTTGTTGTGGGTCTACGGCATTCATAAAACGCTCAAATTGAGTTAACTTTAGTAACTCCGATTCGATCCGTTTTGGGCTCTGTTGATGTATGTAAAAGAATACATCTCCAATTATTTTTTGCTCTCGATGCAACAAGTTTTTACTTTCTTTATTTAAATTGAATGTCGTATTAACTAACGTAATTAACTCATGTTGATTAATTAATTTAACACCATTCATTAAACATTCAATGGCCTTATTTTGTTCATTTTTACTTGAATTAAATTGCGTTAACGAATGTTGAATAAGAGATGTTGCGGTTTGTTTAAGTCTTGTTTTAAACTTAAACAGACTGCCAGTCGTTTCTGATTTATACACCCTTAATTCAGCGTTTAAATCCTTTTTTTCTTTATCAATAAGATTACCTGCTTCTGACTTTATGATACGTTGTGCTTCAAAAAGTCCAAATGAAAAAGCATTGTATGCTTTGATGATAAAATCACCTAATTCCGAAGGTGTTATTGCATTTCGGTAGGACACCATTTCTGAAACGGTTGTATTTGTTGAATGGCCAATACCAGTAATGATTGGCAATGGAAAAGTAGCAATTGCTTTAGCTAATGCATAGTTATTGTAACAAGCCAGTCCAATTTCTCCACCACCCCCTCTAATGATTGCTACCAAGTCAAAATGATGACGCATTTTTTCAATTGATGCGAGTTGATTGATGATTGAATTTATGGCTAAATCACCATTTAAATTTGCTTCAAAAACCATAAAAAAAGGCGCGTACGACAATCGTAATGCCTCGTTCCATAAATTATCATTAATCACGCTAAAAAAATCTGACAATCCTTTGCTAGATGAAACAGAAATGATTGCAATTCTCTTGGGTACTAATGGGAATTCTAATTGTTGATTTGCACCTAATATACCTTCTTCGTGAAGTCGTTTTAAGGTTTCTTTTCGTTCTTTTTCAAGTTCACCAATAGAAAACGTTGGGTCTATGTCTTGTATTTCTAAAGACAAGCCATACAATGTATTATAAACAATTTTTACTTGTAAAAGCAGTGTTAAGCCATCTCTTAATGGTTCTTTGACGGTTTTAAAAAACAACTCAGAAATGCGTGTGAAATTAGAAGCCCAGCAAATTGCTTTCATTTCTACGATTACTTTTCCATGTTCTTTATAAACTAATTCTGGGTAGCAATGGCTTTTTGTTATGTTAAATCGATGCACTTCTGCTTTTACCCAATACAATCGGTTAAACCGACTTTTAATGGTGTTCTGAATCGAATTAGCCACTTGTTTTAGGGTAAATATTTCAGAACTAATCGGCATCCTATAGAGAACTTAATTAAATTTAATCGACTTAGCAGGAGAAATTCGTGTAATGATATATGAAGGTATTACCATTGAAAGGACGCATACCAATAGGGTAATCATGTTCAATATTAAAATTGAATACAGATTAATTTCTATTGGTACAGCGCTTAAATAATAAACGGTTGCATCCAATTTTAAAGGTTCAAAATAGACTTGAATTAAGCATAAACCGATTCCGATGAGATTTCCCCAAAACATGCCTCGAACAATTAAAAAACCAACTTGATAAAGAAAAATCTTTCGTACACTCCAATCGGAAGCGCCAAGCGCTTTAAGTAATCCAATAAAATTTGTTTTCACTAAAATCATAACCAGTAATGCCGACCCCATATTAATGACACCAATCACAATCATCAAAAGCAAAATAATCCACACATTAATATCTAAAAAGGCCAGCCAAGTAAAGATGTCACTTTGGCTATCAATGATACTCGTCACTTTTAATGACTCTTTAGTTGGATTTAAAATACATTTCTTTTTTAAAAAAGAGACTGCTGCTGCTAACTCATCCCATTCTCCAATGTTACATTCATAACCTCCAATGTAATTTGTATTACTTCCGTTTCCGTTTATTAACTTACATGATATCAAACGGTTTCCTGCTGAAATATCAAAAGTGTATCCTGCATCATCGGTATATTTCTTAGCGATTAAACCATCTTTAAGTTTAATCGGTTGTAACTCGTTATCTTCCCCTGTAACATTAATTTTCAGGTAGGCAGTATCTGGAATACTTGTCTTTTCTCCATGACCATCTAAAAAAATAGCATAATCTGAAACAATTACTCGAATAGTTGTATCTTTCAAAGGATATAAAAGAAAACCTCCGAACCGATTATACCCTTTCCCCCAATCATACCGATAATTTCCATTACCCCCAATCGCATCGCAACGAATGATTAGTTGATTGTTTTTCAGTGTATCATCAATAGAAATACTTGCTTGAATCCCCCAATCGTTTAGTTTTTGGATGTGTTTCAAGTCTGCGATTACAATCTTCTTATCCAACTCTTCGTATCCAGTTTCATATAACCCGACGATAGTAAATTTCTTTTTAACAGGTTTATTTTTTACAAAAAAAGCTGAAATAGTATCATTCAATTTAAAGTGTAAATCGGATGCTATTTTTTTTGAGATTAAAACCTCATCAGAATTTTTAATTACGTGATAATTAGGAATTCTTCCAGACACTAAATGCGATTTAAAAAACGCCCAATCGTAGCTTTTTTCAACTCCTTTTATTAATACTCCTTGGATTTCTTGTTGATCATTCCGATTTTTATGTGTAATATTGGATTGTAAAAGCCCAGCTTTGTATGCTACAGCTTGAATGTGTTTAATCGTTTTATGTGATAGTAATGCGTTTTTAAACCCGTTATCTTTCTGTATAGGGTCACTTTCAAATAAGGTGTTTTGACCTGATTTTGTAACGACCGCGTGAGAACCAAAACCAATTACTTTATCTCTCACTTCGTGCTGAAATCCTTTTACAACTGCAATGGTAATGATGTTTACTAACATTGCTAAAGAAATACAAATGATGGAAATCCGAACGATAGGAAGAGAAACTTTTTTCCCATCTACTTCGTTTTTTAGGATTTTACGTGCTATGAAATATTCGAAACTCAATATACCAATTTTGTATGTGCAAAAGTACATAAACCTTTTCTGTGTTGCATGTTTTTGGATTCTTTTGTCACTAATTCCACTTAATAGAAATCTTGTTTACTCTCAATTAAATTCAAACCCTTTCAAAGAGTATACCCACAAAAAGAAAAAGTTAATGTTAGGGAGCGAAAGATTTGACTTGTATATCGATTCATTGATAAATAAACGCGTTGCAATTGTAGGAAATCAAACTTCAGTTATTGGGAATACTCATTTAGTAGATACCTTGTTATCACTTGGAATTACGATTGATCGTGTTTTTTCTCCTGAACACGGATTTCGCGGAAATGCAGATAATGGCGAAAAAGTCGAAAATGAGAAAGATTTGAAAACAGGTTTGGAAATTGTTTCACTTTATGGAAACAATAAAAAACCGTCTAAAGCTCAGCTTAAAAATATTGATATAATTTTGTTTGATATTCAAGATGTTGGAACTCGTTTTTACACTTATATTTCTTCATTGCACTTGATTATGGAAGCGTGTGCTGAAAAGGGGATTTCAATGATTGTATTAGATCGTCCAAATCCTAATGCTCATTATATAGATGGCCCTATATTAGAACCGAAACATAAATCATTTATTGGGATGCATCCCGTACCAATTGTATATGGGATGACTATTGGAGAGTATGCGCGCATGATAAATAATGAATATTGGTTAAAAGACAGTATGAAATGTAATCTTTATGTTGTTCCGTGTAAGTATTATTCTCATAAAATGCCCTATACGATTCGGATACCTCCAAGCCCTAATTTAAGGTCACAGCTGGCTGTTTGTTTTTATCCAACCCTTTGTTTGTTTGAAGGAACAACGGTTAGTGTCGGTAGGGGAACAGATATGCCTTTTGAAGTATATGGTCATCCAAAATTCCCAAAATCTGATTTTCAATTTACACCAAAACCCGGATTGGGTTCAAAAAAACCACCATACGAAGGGAAATTATGTTACGGTGTTGATTTAAAATTATTAGGATTAACTGAACTAACTCAACTTAATCTTGACTGGATTATAGAAGCTAAAATTTTTCTGGGAGATTCTAATGTTTTTTTTGATCAACCCTCTTTTTTTGATCGATTAGCAGGCACCTCCAAATTAAGAGAGCAAATTATGAATAAAACTCCTGAAGAGGAGATACGTTTGTCTTGGGAAGAAGGGATTGAAAAATTTAAACGGATAAGGCGGAAGCATCTTTTATACGATTAGTGTTTTGTTTTTAAAAGTGCAGTACTTAATAATGCTCCCTGATTTCGATACCCTTTTGGCGTAAAGTGTAGCCGATCTTTATTCACAAGGCCTTGTTTTTCCCAAATTTCAATGCTGTTCTCCCCTCCCATAATATGAAATAAATCCCAGCAGCTACTTCCCGTTTCTTCAGCTGCTTTTTTTATCATTTTATTGACTAGTGCTAGTTTAGAAGGATGCATATTTTTGTACTTTGTATCGGGTGCAGTTGTAAATAATATTGCTGTTGAGGGGCATACAGTTCTTATTTCTGTAAAAAATGAAACTATTTTAACATAGTCTTTTTCAAAGTCTAAGCTATTTCGGTATGAATCATTAGTGCCGAGTGAGACAATTAATAAATTAGGTTTGAGTGACTTTATTTGTTCGTGAAATAGTTTTGTATGAGTAGTAAATTCCATCAAGGTGGACCCCGAAACTCCAAGATTATGGTATGAAATCCCTTTTTTATTTGAATGATTTATTCTGATTGCATAAATCGGAACAATTGATCCTGAAAAATGAATACGGATGTTTTTGCCTGGTGTATCTGCTGTTATTGTTGTTATACTAGTGTTTTTACTTATTTGTTCTGAATGAATTGACGCTTCTTCCACTTGAAAAAAGACGCTTGAAGTTGTGAAATGTAAAAAAGAAACGGAATGTAAAATACCAAAACGCATCGAATTCGTAAATGTCAGATTGGCTGATGAATCATTTGTATAAAACGCTTGTCCATTCACTCCGAGTAACACACTGTCTTTCTTTTGTTTGATTGTGCTTTTTTTCCAATCCCCTTTTTCTTTCATTGCAAAATACGTTTCACTCTGTGGATTGAATAATTGATACGGAAATTGCCACCCATCAATTCCCTTTCCAAATTTTTCTGATAATCTTTTTTTAATTTCATTGGTGATATATCCCATTTCAATGTGCGAGTCTCCAATATGAAAAATACTGATTTCTTGATCTGAATGAAGCTTTATGTAATCCCAAAATGGGGATAAACCGCTTGGATTACTGATTACATTTTTAGGGTTTAATTCAATAAATGGCGGTTTTTGTATCCTCCATGAAAAAAGCAGAAACACGAGTGCTAGTATAAGGAAGATTGAATATTTATTTACATTATTCATTGCTCATCATAATTTCGTTTATGAATATAAAACAAATTTGTAACTTCACACTAAACATATACGAGTTAATTAAGGAATACGTTACATTCAAATAATATTAAAGTGCAGATTTATAATAGCTTTGATGAAATCCGAGATATACCAAATCCAGTATTGACTATTGGTACGTTTGATGGTGTACATGTAGGCCATCAAATGATTTTAAAGAAGTTAAATTCAGTTGCAGAATCTGTTCGGGGTGAATCCGTTTTATTCACCTTTTTCCCTCATCCAAGGATGGTGTTAAATCCTACTTCTCATGGAATTAAGCTGATTCAATCCCAAGAAGAAAAGTATGAAAAATTAAAATCACTTGGCTTAAAACACCTTATTGTCTGTCCCTTTACCACTGATTTTTCATCGTTGACAGCAAACGATTTTTTAGAAAATTACCTGATCAATAAATTACACATTCATACAATTATTGTAGGATACGATCATCAATTTGGAAAAAATAGAGAGGGAAATCTACCTTTTTTAATTGAGCAAGGTGAAATAAAAGGGTTTAATGTTATTGAGATTCCTGCACAAGACATAAATGAGGTCAATGTGAGTTCGTCAAAAATTAGAAACGCATTATATAAAGGAGACATTGCGATTGCTAATCATTACCTTGGCTCACCATATCAATTAAAAGGAACAGTTGTAAAGGGAAGTCAGCTCGGTAGAACAATAGGATATCCAACAGCTAATATTGAGGTATCAGACCAATTAAAATTGATTCCATCTAATGGCGTATATGCTGTGAAGTTCGTTTGTGAAAATAATATCAGCTTTTTTGGCATGATGAATATCGGACATCGTCCAACAATTGAAGATACAACTAAAATTCACCTAGAGGGACATCTTTTTGATTTTAGTTCCATCTTATACGGACAAGAACTTACAATTCTCTTTTATTCATTTGTGAGAAGAGAACAAAAATTTGATACACTAGAGTTACTTATTCAACAATTAAAAAAAGATGAAAACAACATTCGCGCTTATTTTTCTTGTTAGCAGCACTATTATTTCTCTTGCTGCCCAAAAAGACACAATTCGATATCTTTCCTTGTTTGAAGCTAAATCAATCCACGTAGATAGTGTGATTGCACTTAAAATAGCAGGTAAAAAATATACCGCTATACCAAAAGAAATCGGTTTATATAAAAATTTACAATACCTCGACTTGAGCAGAAACAAACTTACCGAACTTCCAGATTTTTTTGAAAACTTTAAGCAATTAAAAGTGCTTAAATTAGGAAAAAACAAGTTTTCAAATCTTCCGAGTGTCATCTGCAAAATAAATTCATTAAAACGACTGGAACTATCTCAAAATAAATACTTGACTCACATTTCAGAATGCATTGTAAATTTAGAAAATTTGAATGAAATTGATTTTTGGGATACTCCACTAGCCGCTTTTCCAGATGCTTTTTTAAAGATGAACCATTTGCTTTATATCGATATGAGGGGTGTAGTATATGGTCCTATTTATCAGCAAAAATGGATTAAACGTATGCCTTGGACAAAAATTGAATTTGATACGCCATGTGAATGCATGGAGAAATAAACAAATTCGTATCTTTGGACTGTGGTAAAAATAAGATCGATTGAATTAGGGGAATTTCCATTATTACTAGCTCCAATGGAAGACGTAAGCGATCCACCATTTCGTGCGCTTTGTAAAAAATATGGAGCTGATTTGATGTACACTGAATTTATTTCTTCAGAAGGATTAATCAGAGCTGCTGCCAAAAGTGTTCAGAAATTGGATATTTACGAGTATGAAAGACCTGTAGGGATTCAAATATTTGGGCATGACATTGAGAGTATGAAAACCTCTGCTCAAATCATAGAAAAAACAAACCCGGATATTATTGACATCAATTTTGGTTGTCCTGTTAAAAAAGTTACTTGTAAAGGTGCCGGCGCAGGAATGCTCCAAGACATTCCAAAGTTAGTAAAAATGACTGAAGAGATTGTAAAAATCACGAATTTGCCAGTTACAATTAAGACTCGTTTGGGGTGGGATGACAAATCGAAATTTGTAGTTAGTACTGCTGAAAAACTTCAAGATGTTGGTGTTGAAGCTATTTCTATCCATGGAAGAACGCGTCAACAACTTTACAAAGGGGATGCAGATTGGACTTTAATTGGAGAGGTTAAAAATAATCCTAGAATGCGAATTCCTATTTTTGGAAATGGTGATATTGATTCTCCCCAAAAAGCATTAGAGTATAAAAACAGGTATGGTGTAGATGGCATTATGATTGGTCGTGCGAGTATTGGTTATCCATGGATATTTCAAGAAGTACGTCATTATATTAAAACCGGAGAAATGCTAACACCTCCTTCAGTATTTGACCGTGTTGAAGCGGCTAAACAACATTTGGAAATGAGTGTAACTTGGAAAGGGATACAACTTGGTATTGCGGAAATGAAACGTCATTACTCCAATTATTTTAAAGGGATTGCCCATATGAAAGAGTATAGAATGAAGCTCGTGACTTCGTTTGATCTAAATGAAATAAGAGATACTCTTAATTTTATTCAATCAAACGCTGAGTCGTTTACCTTGCTTTAACTCCTGTTATTTTTCTGGAATTTTGTTAACTATGGCTAAAATAAAAACTGCTTTTTTCTGTCAAAATTGTGGACATCAAGCACCCAAATGGCTTGGTAAATGTCCTTCATGCTCGGAATGGAATTCGTTTGTTGAAGAGGTTGTCGGTTCAACCGATTCTTCGGTTGTTGCTTTTTCGACAAGTAACGGAAAAACAGCAAAACCTCAAGTAGTTCAAAATATTGAACACAGAGATGAAGCTCGAATTATATTGAAGGATGGAGAATTGAATCGTGTTTTAGGGGATGGATTAGTTCCTGGTTCGTTGATTTTATTTGGAGGGGAACCAGGCATTGGCAAGTCAACCTTAATGCTACAGCTTGCAATAACAGAAAAAAACCTAAGGATTCTCTATGTTTCTGGAGAAGAAAGTGAACAACAGATAAAAATGAGGGCAGAACGAATAGGGCTTGACAATGACACTTGTTATATCCTTACAGAGACGAATCTTCAAAATATTTTTCTTCAGGCCGAAGAAGTTAAACCGCAATTATTAGTGATCGATTCAATTCAAACACTTTATAGTGCACATATTGAAAGTTCCCCCGGAAGTATTTCACAGGTAAGAGAGTGTACCGCTCAATTGTTGCGTTATGCTAAACAAACGGAAGTCCCTGTTTTTTTAATCGGCCACATTACAAAAGAAGGCGCACTTGCTGGCCCGAAAGTATTAGAACACATGGTAGATGTTGTTCTTCAATTTGAAGGTGACCGAAATCATGTTTACCGTTTATTGCGTACAATAAAAAATCGATTTGGAAGCACTAATGAATTAGGGATATATGAAATGCTAGGAACAGGTCTTCGGCAAGTAGAAAACCCATCAGAAATATTAATTACAAATACGGATGAATCATTGAGCGGGATTTCAATCGCATCTACATTAGAAGGGCTACGCCCAATGCTAATAGAGGTTCAAGCATTGGTTAGTTCAGCTGCTTACGGAACCCCTCAACGATCTTCAACAGGATTTGATCTAAGGCGTTTGAATATGCTTTTGGCTGTTCTGGAAAAACGCTGCGGATTCAAATTAGGAGCAAAAGACGTATTCTTAAATATTGCTGGGGGAATAAGGGTAGATGACCCCGCAATCGATTTAGCTGTTGTTGCATCAGTATTGTCGTCGAATGCAGATTTGCCAGTTCCAAAAAACATTTGCTTGGCTGCAGAGGTTGGATTATCGGGAGAAATAAGGCCTGTGAATAGGATTGAACAACGCATCTCTGAAGCAGAAAAATTAGGATTTGAAAAAATTATTATTTCCTCGTTTAATAAAGGAATTCATCAAAAAGGATGGAAGATTGAATTGGTTATGTGTGCTCGTATCGATGAGGTCTTAAAAGCACTTTTTTCATAGTGAATCTTAAATAATACAGATTATTTTCTATTTTTAAGCAGTATTTCTTTAGTCATAGCTCCTATTTTTTCAGCTAAAACATCTGTTGGCAAATCATTTTCATCCGATCCAAACGGGTCCTCTATTTCTTCTGCTAGTACCTCCATACTTACTAAAATATAGAAAACGAACGTTGCAATTAATGCTGAAAAATAACCAAATGGAGTTACAAAGGCTAATGGTAGTGTTAATACATAAATAAAAATAAATTTTTTCAGAAATAAAGAGTATGAAAAGGGGATAGGCGTATTTTTAATCCGTTCACAAGCACCGCAGGAATTAAGAAATTCATTTAAATTTTTATCCAATATGATTAAGTGCTCAGGAAGAAACTGCCCATTTTTTTGTAATTCATAAAGTTTATCATACATCAATTGCACTATTTTAACTGGGACATGGGAGGAATCTTGAAATAATTTATGTTCTTCTTCGCTAAGCATTAATTCGTTTAGATTTACACCATTTCTCAAATGTTCTTTCATGCTAATACTAAACAAATGAATCATTCTACTAAAAAACATCCGATCTTCTTCCGAATCTACCAGAGTATTAATTTTAACACAAAAATTTCGAGAATCATTTACTAATTCACCCCACTTTCTTCTGCCTTCCCACCAACGGTCATAAGCCGTATTCGTTCTAAAAACAAGCAACAATGAAATTACAAAACCAACAAGTGAATATACAGCAATTAACTTATCTAAGTATTGAATGTGAGGGAAGTAATGAATTTTAATAAACGAAATTATCAATGTGAAAATTGCCATATAACAAATTTCTTTCCACAACATTCGTAAAGTATCGCTTTTGTGAATTGCAAATATGAGTGTAAGCCAATGTTTGGGATTGTAGTTTATCATTTTTCAATTTTTTGGTAAAGA
This sequence comes from Chryseobacterium gleum, assembly GCA_945897755.1. GTDB lineage: Bacteria > Bacteroidota > Bacteroidia > Flavobacteriales_D > Crocinitomicaceae > CANHVK01. The sequence goes on from CAMDGH010000018.1 coordinate 21,659, forward strand.
TAAGCTTCTTCTTTAATATTGAGATCTCCACCTTTTTGCATTGCCCTCGCTTCGACAGGCTCAGCATGACAATTTAAATTTCATTCATAAACCATAACACCCAATTCCAATTAATGTCAGGCCTTGTGATTATTGGGTTTTGGGAACGAACTGAAGCACTAGACTTTTTTCGGAAGCTTTGCAAAAGATCACCGGCAAAATTACCATTTCAGGAGCGAACAAAATAAAGCGTTTCGAAGCGAGATTTCTCATAAATTCGAAATTTGCGCTTTAACAACAATCACAAAGCCTTAATTTTTTTCTTTTCATCAAGGAAAAGAACAAAGTATAATTCAGATCGAGAAGCGGATTTAGGTAAGGGTTTTACTGTTGAATACCTTTTCTTATGACATAACTCCCGCCAAAAAATGTAAAATTTTACAAAAAGTCGTACGAAAAAATGTTGTAAATCACAAAAAGTCGTACGAAAAAATGTAAAAATAAATTTGGTTTGCTTACATTTGTAAAATGAAAAGGCATGCAGAAGAAGTATTATATCGTTGGAAAGACTCAGAATTTAGAAAACCATTGTTGATCTACGGAGCAAGACAAGTAGGGAAAACATGGTTGATGAAAAATTTTGGCCAACAAAATTTTAAGAATTACTTGTATATCAATTTTGAAAAAGAAGTCTCATTTAGAGGGGTTTTTGAGCAAGATTATGATCCAAAGAGAATCATAAGAGCACTTGAAATATATACCAATTCTACGATAACCATAGGAAAAACGCTTGTGATTTTAGATGAAATTCAAGAAGCCAAAGGAGCGATAACTGCCTTCAAATATTTTAAAGAAGAATTGCCTGAATTACATATTATTGGAGCAGGCTCACTTTTGGGTATTGCTTTAAAACAACAAACATCTTTTCCTGTTGGACAAGTAGATTTCCTTTATTTAAATCCGATGAATTTCACGGAATTTTTAGAGGCTAAAGGGGAAGCTAGATTAATTGCTTTATTAAAAGAACAGGATTGGGAGTTAATTAAACAGTTTAATCACAAATACATTCAATTTTTAAAAGAATATTATTTCGTTGGTGGAATGCCTGAAGCAGTTAATTTTTTCGTGCAAAAAGAAAATTTTGAGGGTGTTAGATTGATTCAGCAGAACATATTAATGGCTTACGAACAAGATTTTTCAAAACATGCTCCATCAGAAATCATTCCTAAAATTAGAATGATTTGGAATGCAGTCGTAAGTCAATTATCCAAAGAAAATAAAAAGTTCATATACGGAATAATCAAAGAGGGTGCTCGAGCAAAAGACTATGAATTAGCACTCTCATGGTTGGAAGATTATGGGTTAGTAAAAAAAGTGTTTAGAAATAAAAAAGCATCTTTACCTATTTCAAGTTATTTGGATTTACAAGCATTTAAGTTGTACATCCTCGATGTAGGATTGTTAGGTGCAATGTCTAATTTACAAGCACAAACTATACTGCTTGGGGATACTTTGTTTCAAGAGTTTAAAGGCTCCTTAACAGAACAATATGTATTACAACAACTTTTGAGTGAAGAAAAATTAAATGTATGTTATTGGGCGAATGATAGCGGTTCAGCGGAGGTTGATTTTTTAGTTGAATTCTCAGGAAAAATTGTGCCTCTTGAAGTAAAAGCAATAGAAAATTTGCAAGCAAAATCCCTTAAAACCTTTGCTCAAAAAAATCCAGTAATCCATTGCTATAGAACCTCATTAGCTAATTTTAAACAGGAATCATGGGTGACTAATATTCCACTTTACGGATTATTAAATTTAAAAGAAAGAGTAGTTAATTTATAATCTTCACCTGTCTTTTACAATAAGATTTTCGAATTGGAGGGAAATATTTTTTGTCAGGGCTTAAATAGTATTACTATTATTTTAGTAGAATGAATTTTTAGATAATCGTGATTATTACTAATCAAAAAAATCACTTATTGTAACTTCAAGTCCTTCTGCTACTTCTAACAAGAAGATGAAACTTGGATTTATTTTACCTTTTTCTAAACGATTGATCGATGGATGATCCTTGCCAATGATATTTGCAAGTTCTGTTTGTGTTAATTTTTTGGATAAACGAATTGATCTAACTTTTTGACCAAGCTGATACAATCTTTCTTTTTTATCCATGAGACAATTGTAACGGATTAAATACAAAAACTTTGTAACGTATTTGATACATTTAGTATATTTGTACAAAACATTTTTTAAGAATTATGGATTTCAAAGACCAAATAAAAAATTTAGGCGACAGAGTTGATAAATTAAAGAGTCAGATTGCAACTGAAGAAGCAACAAAAAATGCATTTATTATGCCTTTTATTCAAGCGTTAGGTTATGATGTGTTTAATCCACTTGAAATTGTTCCTGAGTATGTAACGGATATTGGCACTAAAAAGGGAGAGAAAATAGATTATGCAATCTTTAAAGATGATAAACCTACCATATTGATTGAGTGTAAACATTGGGCACAAAATCTAAATTTACACGATGGCCAATTATTGAGGTATTTTCATGTTTCAAAAGCCAAATTTGGAATTCTAACGAATGGAATCACGTATAGATTTTATTCTGATTTAGTGGAACAAAATAAGATGGATGAAAAACCATTTTTAGAATTCAATTTGACTGAAATAAAAGAGAATCAAATTGATGAATTAAAAAAATTCCATAAATCCTATTTCGATGCTGAAAGTATTGTGACAACTGCAAGTGAATTGAAATATTTGAATGAATTAAAACATTTGTTGCAAGTTGAATTTCAACAACCTACGCCAGATTTTGTTAAATTATTTGCAAAACAAGTGTATCCAAGTGTTGTAACTGCTAAAGTTTTGGATCAATTTACAAATTTGACAAAAAAAGCTGTAAATCAATACATTAATGATTTAATTACGGATCGATTGAAGATTGCGTTGTCGAAAGAAAACGAGAATCAAACAGAACTAGAAGACAATTCAATCATCGAATTAGCTAACTCAAAGATTATTACAACTGAAGAAGAGTTAGAAGGGTTTATGATTATTAAAACAATTCTAAGACAAAAAGTTAGTTTCAATAGAATTTCTTACCGTGACAATCAATCGTATTTTGCTATCTTGTTGGATGATAACAATAGAAAAACACTTTGTAGATTGTATCTAAATTCATCTAAAAAATACTTAATTACATTTGATGAACAAAAGAAAGAGGTTAAAAATGAACTAGTTAATTTAGATGATATTTTTAATTTTTCAGAAGTTATCCTTTCATCTTTGGAGGTTTATCTTTGATCTACAGAATTTAATTGTTCAAATTAATTGCTTGTTCGAATAAATTAAAATCTTAATTCTTTAATTTTCATAAATTAATTTTATGCCATAAATTTTATCTAAAATGAAAAACAAATTACTCACTATTGCTTCAATGAGTACAGGTTTAATTTTAGTTGGTCAAACATCTGTGAATTCTGCAGGTGGTAGCGTTAGTAACGCCTCTGGATCAGTAAGTTATTCAATTGGGCAAGTCGCTTTTGTTAGCGCTTTTAATTCCTCGGGTTCGGTTCATCAAGGAGTTTAATATTAGTCTATTGTAAATTATTTAAGGGAATTGAAGGGAGCTAGTTTTGGCTCCCTTATTTTTTTAGATATCCTAATTATCCATAGGACTTTTAAATCAAATTCCTTTCTAAAATCGATGTGAAAATATCGTTTGAATTTTTAATTGTGGTATGAATTACTTAGCGTAATACAAATCGAATTCATAGCAGTTTGGGAAACAAATCAATTAAAGAATTTGCAAAATCAAATAAAAATCAGAACTTAGTAACTTAACTTTGAATCCAGAATTTGAAGTCAAATCGAGTAACTTAATTTAGCAATCAATTTAAGCATTTAAAGGCACGACTAAATCTAATATATCCTCTAAAAATAAATGAAACTAAAAGTACTGCAATTACTATTTTTCCTGTTTTTATTTACAACTAGTTATAGTCAAACGGATTCCATTGAAGTGATTGGGAATATTTTAGATGGAATTACAAATACACCTCTAAACTCAATTAAAATTAAAATTAGATCAAAAATAAATGAGAATCACACCTATTATCTACGCTCGAACGACTCAGGATTTTTTACTTTGAAATTAGCACGTGAACCCTTTGAAATTATCATTATAAAAAAAGGATTTGACACTATTAAAGAAGACTTAGCAATTGAGTCAAAATTAATACTTAATTATCGAATGGTTCCGTATACAAAAAACTTAGATGAGATAGTAATACTGAAAAAGCAAGAGATCGTTAAACTAAAAGGAGATACCATAGAACATAGTGCTTCAAATTATAAATTAAATTCTGATGCAACCATAGAAGATTTAGTAAAAAAACTTCCTGGTACAACCATAGAAAATGGTGTTTTAAAATCGAACGGTGAAGAAATTAAAAAAATCACTATTGATGGACGCGACTTTTTTGGAGAAGATGTAGCCTTAACATTAAAAACACTCCCCGCCGATATAGTTGGTGGAATTCAAGTATATGATAGGCAATCTGATCAATCTAGCTTTACAGGATTTAGTGATGGAAATACAAGTAAATCGATGAATATTAAGACCAAAAACGGGATGAAAAAAGGAGTTTTTGGAAAAGCTTATTCTGGCATAGGCCTGGATGAAAAAGTGGATAAAAAACATAATCTCGGAGGATCAATCAATTATTTCAACGAAAAGAGAAGAATTTCTTTGATCTCAAACAACAATAATATCAATCAACAAAATTTTTCCTACCAAGACATATTAGGTGTATTAGGCAAAGGTGGGGGTGGGGGAATGATGCGAAGGATGTCATCCAATCCTAAAGCAATGCAAGGGATGATGTCTTCTATGCCTGGTGGATCAGAAATATCAGATTATTTTACTACACAGCAAAACGGGATTAATAAAAGCAACTCTGTAGGAATTAATTATTCTGATATGATCGGAAAAAAAATAACAATTGCCTCAAGTTATTTTTTCAATAAAAAAGAAAATGTATTAAACGACTCTTTATTGAGATCGTATTTTTTGAAAAATAATGAAACACAGTTATACAATGAAAAAAAGAATTCAACTTCTATAAACGGTAACCACCGAATAAACTTGAGATTAACTTATTTATTGGATTCATTAAATACAATTATTTTCAATCCACGATTTAGTATTCAAGGTAATGATGGAAGGAATAAGCTAAAATCAAATACATCTTATGGAAATATGCCATTCAACGAAGGTGAAAACACAAATATCGATACAAATAAAGGGTATATGCTCTCCTTTAATACAACCTTTAATCATCGGTTTAAAAAACCAGGGAGAACCATCTCTATAAACTTCTCGTTAGATCAGAATCAATCTAATAGTATAAACCTATTGCAGTCAAAAAATACATTTTATAACAATCCCGTTTTAAAAAATCAGGAAACAAATAGTGATGCTAAATCACAAAATTACAATGCTTCAATCACCTACACAGAAAAAATCAGACAAAATTCACAGCTGCTATTTTCTATATCACCCTCTTTAGGAACCTCAAATCAAGATCGTAAAACAACTGATTTTGATTCTCTAAAAAATAATTATGAAAAACCAGTTAAATCACTATCAAATACATATGAGAATAAAATTACGACCCATAAAGCAGGACTCTTTTACGCATTTAACAAATCAGTATGGAATATAAATATAGGTACACACATTCAAGTACAAGAATTAGCTGGAAAACAATTATTTCCAGATACATTCGTTGTAACAAAACCATTTTCCAACCTGCTGCCAGTAGCGAGTGTCAGCTATAAAGTAGAAGGTCAAAAATCAATCAAAATAAGTTATCGAACAGCTACTAATATTCCTGCGATTTCTCAACTTCAGAACGTATTAAACAATACAAATCCGACGTATCTCACGATTGGAAATCCAAATTTAACTCAACAATATGATCATATCATTAACCTGAGATACCACTCAATGAAACAAGACAAAGGCGGTATTTTTGTAGCTTATTTAAACTACAGATTAAGTCAAGGATATATTGGAAATAGTACATCTATCTTATTTAACGACACACTGATAAATGGCTATACTATTCCTAAAGGCGCGCAATTAAGTCGCTATGAAAACTTAACGAATGCTTCCGTTGTAAGTTCTTTTATTAATTATGCAAGAAAAATTGAAAAAATAAAATGCAACATAAACCTCTCTTCATCAATAAATTATTCGTTAACACCCACCATTATAAACGGGATTTCAAACCGGTCTAAATCTTCCTCAATAAACAACTCAATCTCAGTTGTAAGTAATCTCAGTGAAAAAATTGATTTTACATTTTCTTATGCCAATATTTATTCAATTGCATTAAACTCAATTCAATCGAATAATAGCCATTTTCTTTATGAAACGATGGACATCAAATGCAAATGGAACTTTTATTCATCATTCTACATAGAATCAGATTATCAAGGAATAAGATACCAGGGACTAGAATCGGGTTTTAATCAAAAAATCAACTTACTTACAAGCTCACTGAGCTATAAATTTTTACCTCAAAAAGGAGCAGATCTAAAATTTACCGTTTTTGATATCTTGGGGCAAAACAAAAGTATTGGCAGAACAATGAACGTGAATTATATCGAAGACAATAACACGCAAGTATTACAACGGTACTACTTATTAACATTTACTTACACGTTAAAAACCGAACGATTAAAAAAAGGATCAGATGAACCTAAAAAATAAAAAAGTCTCGATCCCTACCCTATAAATAGAGTCTTTAATAAGTAGAAGGAAAGAAGAAAAATCAATAAATTCCATTTTCTGGAAATTTACCCTTATACTGACCTAAAATATTTTTTATCGTTTTCAAATCTTCATCAACGTTTCCTGTCGGTTGAAAAATAGAATGAAAACCACCTATTTTATTAGAATAGTCAATATAAGCAATATAAATAGGGACATTTGCTTTTTGAGCAATATAATAAAACCCCTTCTTCCAATTTGGATTATACTTTCGCGTACCTTCAGGAGTAAAAACCATAAACATCGATTCATTGTTGTCAAAATAAGATACTGCTTGATCCGTCATTCGATTGTTTTTTGAACGATCAACAGGAATACCACCCATTTTGCGCAACAAAATACCAAGAGGAAAAAAAAACAAATCTTTTTTTATTAAAAATTTACCGTTAATGCCATATAATGAAAACGCAATTTTACCGATAATAAAATCCCAATTTGAAGTATGAGGACCAACCACAACAACGGCTTTTTTAATATCTTTCGGATAATTTTGATCTATTTTCCAACCAGCTAATCGTGCAAAAAAGTAAAAGAATTTTCCCATAACAATTCGTATTTTTCTGTAAAGTTACTATATCTTTGATATTTATTTTCGTCATTATTTACTAACTCGCCTTATTCGAAAAATTAGAATAACGAAAAACGTACAAAATCATGTCTACCATGCACCATTTCACCTCGCTTATTAAATGACAAAAAAAGCTTTCCTTGTCTTGGGGTCAATATGCTCTATTTGGCTTTGTTTTATATTATGCTTTTTTTTTATAAAATCTCCAAAAAATGAACACTTACAATTAATTCCTGAAGATGCTGACATAGCTGGAGTTGTTAACACACAGACATTTATTAATGCATTGACGTATGATTTACTGATTTCAAAAAAAGACGAAAATACAATCGCCCGTTTACAAGCATTTATTAGAAAAACGGAAGAAAATAAAATGGGTATTGATTTCAGTAAACAGATCGGAATATTCTCAAAAAAAAGCAAAAAAAAGCACTATGTAGTTTGCCTACTTAAACTGAACGACGACGACTTATTTAAAAAATTCATGAAAAAAAACAGTTCAGAAAACACGAGCTGCATTGTAAAAGAAGGAGTGGGATATATCGGGACAACAATTTCAGGAAGTATAGATCAGAAAATGTTAAAAAGATACTTAGGTGGGCTAACAAAATCTGACAATTCCACTGAACAGGAAGGGTTAACTGATTCAACATTAGCTTATTTATTTTACCCAAAAAACAATAGATATAAACTGCAAATAACACTTAAAAACGAGGCTATTCAATTTTTAGGAAAAATGCCTAATATTAATGGCCCGAGATTCACAGCAAAAAACAGCATAGCACCACATGATTTTCATATTACGGCAACGATTCCACGTTATTTATCATCATACATCACACAATTGTTAAATAAAACAGGTATTTCACTTCCTGAACTAAAAACACTTTCTCTAAACTACAAACAAACAAATGTTTTACAGAAAACAGATGGAAGATTGATAATACAACCTGTTTTTAGTGCCTTATTTTCGTTTGATTCGCCTTTTTTTTTAGAAGTTTTGACGAAAAATATCGCTTCAAGAAATGGAATCGTACTAACACAAGATGGATTTAATATAGGAAATAAACTTTATTTCATAGATTCACTTTCTCCTCAGCAACTTTTTATTGGAACAGATCGAACTCATCTTTTAAAAAAAGACTCCCCTTATTCGTTTGAATTAAAAGGTGAACCAAAACAATTAAAAAAAATAAATTGCCCAAGATACCTTCGTTCTATTTTAGAAATGCTTCCTGTTTTTTCAGCGCCCAATGAATTTTTATCTGAATTAGAAAAAATAAACTTAACCATTGACAACTCAGGAGAAATCAAAGGAGAATTTAGATTCAAAAAAAATCATTCCCCATCGATAGCAATTACAAAGTTATTTTTAGGATTGAAGGGCTTATAAAAATAAGCGGTACAACACTTAAAACAATTCACAATATTGATTTATATTTGTATTAAATCAATATTACACGTTAAAAGGCCACATAAAAAACGGATGAATTCTATAATTCGCTTACTACCAGACCACATTGCAAACCAAATTGCAGCAGGTGAAGTAATTCAACGACCTGCCTCTGTGATAAAAGAATTAATGGAAAATGCTATTGATGCAGATGCGACACACATAGACGTGATTATAAAGGATGCTGGAAAAACCCTGATACAAGTTGTAGATAACGGAAAAGGCATGTCAGAACTAGATGCACGAATGGCATTTGAACGACATGCAACAAGTAAAGTGAAAGAAATAAACGACCTTTTTTGTTTACAAACGAAAGGATTTAGAGGTGAAGCATTGGCATCAATAGCGGCTATCGCTTATGTAGAATTAAATACACGAACAATTGATGATGAGCTTGGAACACGTATCCAAATCGAAGGAACTAAAATAGTTAATCAAGAACAAATTATTTGTAAACAAGGATCTTCGTTTATCATAAAAAATCTCTTTTTTAATATTCCCGCACGACGAAATTTTTTAAAATCAGATGCTATCGAATACAATCACATTGAACAAGAATTTATTAGAGTTGCACTAGCTCATCCTCAACTTAACTTTTCACTTACACACAACGATAATAACTCTTTTAAATTAGCCGAAGGGAATTTGCGTAAAAGAATCGTAGAACTATTTGGAAAATCAATAAATGATAAACTAGTTCCAGTTTCAGAGTCAACTGACATCGTCTCAATTTCGGGTTTTATTGGAAAGCCTGAAAACGCTAAAAAATCTAGGGGAGAGCAGTATTTTTTTGTCAATAACCGTTATTTTAAAGATGCATATTTTAATCACGCTGTAAATGCCGCATTTGAAAATTTAATACTCCCAAAAACGTTTGCTTCATATTTTTTATTTTTTGATGTAGACCCATCCTCAATTGATGTAAACGTTCATCCTACAAAAACAGAGATAAAATTTGAAGAAGATAAAGAAATTTATGCCATACTTAAAAGTACCATTAAACTCAGTTTAGGAAAATTTAATATCGCACCAACGCTTGATTTTGAAAAAGAAACAAGTTTTGAACTACCATACGAAATGTTGGAAAAACAAATCGTTCTTCCAACAATTCAAGTAAATTCCAACTACAATCCTTTTCACGCAAATACATATAGTGGTTCAGGTAATGGGATGTCTCCGGGCATGAAGGCTGTAGCGTTTGGAAATCAAAAAATCAAAAAAGAAGAATGGGCTGAATTTTATAATTTTGATCAAATTCGAGACGAAAGCGATGATGTAAAAATGCCAATTGAGTTTAATGAAGAAAAAGAAGGTGTTAATCAATTTATTATAAAAGACAATATCTTACTTACACCTACAAAATCAGGCTTATTACTAATAAATACAAAATATGCATGGGAGCGCATTATATATGATGAAATAATGCAGAAATTTATTTCTACAGCCCTTAACTCACAACAATTACTTTTCCCTCTTTTCTTTGAGTGCTCAGAATCAGTAAAATTGATTTGGGAAGAAAATAAAACAAGCTTAGAAAGAATGGGCTTTTCATGGAATAACATTGAAAAAGGATTAGAAATAATAGGCGCTCCTTCTGAAATAGAAGAAACCAATATCCTTGATACCGTTGAAGAAATAGCTTCTAAATTGAATAATTCTACCCTAGATAAAGGTGAAATAGCACATGAAATAGCGTTAGGAATAGCTACCTCAAAAGCTTCTCAGAAAAAACGATGGAACAATGAAAGTGTAAGCTATCTAATTGACACTCTTTTTGCGCTCCCTGAAAATCAATTTTCACCCAGTGGAATTAAGATTATGAATACATTGAGTAGCCAAGAATTAATCAAATTTATATAATATGTTCTCAAATATTCCCCCTGTTACAAAAAATCTTCTAATCATCAATGTTCTTTTTTATATTGCAACGCTCGTTTTAAAAGGAAAAGGTATACATTTAGAAAACCTGCTTGGAGCGCATTACATTAATTCTCCCTTGTTTGAACCATACCAGATAGTAACCTACTTTTTTCTCCACTCTGTAAGCGATTTCTTCCACATATTATTCAACATGTTGATGCTTGTAATGTTTGGCTCTCATTTGGAAAGGATATGGGGACCGAAGCGGTATTTTATTTTTTATGTAAGTTCGGCGGTTGGAGCTTTCGCACTTTACAATACAATTGGCGTTTATCAGATTGAAGGGTTAAAGGAATCACTTTTAAATGCAGGATATAATATTACTGATCTAAATCGAAATATTGTTAATAATACATTCGAACACATTAAACTAAACTCAATCAATGATAATGCGCTTATTAGTAATTATATAAATAAAGTTTGTACTCCAATGATTGGAGCCTCTGGCGCATTATTCGGCATCATGGCAGCATTTGGATATTTGTTTCCTAATACAGAATTAATGTTGTTATTTCCACCCATTCCAATCAAAGCAAAATATCTAATCTCCTTATATTTTATCTTCGAAATTTATTCAAGTTTGAATAATAATCCAAGTGACAACGTAGCTCATTTAGCCCATGTTGGAGGGGGTATTGTAGGAATAATTATAGTGTATTTTTGGAATAAAAACAGAAACACTTTTTACTGAAATAGAGTTGATTTTTAATCCAAATGCTTTTATTGAATGATGTATTCAAATCGTAATTTTATTCAAGAAGTTCGCTATCGATTCAATACCGATGGAATGCATGTTCAATTGATTATTATAAATACAATTGTATTTCTGTTCTTAGCATTATTAAGTGTATTCAATCGATTAATTGGCTTAAATCAAATTCCCATAGACCGAATTCTAACAGACATTTTTACACTTCATCCATCATTTCACCTATTTTTAAAAAAACCTTGGGGCTTATTTACATCCATCTTTTCACATTTTGACTTTTTTCATTGGCTAGGAAATATGGTATTTCTATATTTCAGCGGTAAATTAATCGATCAATTTTGGGGTGGGAGAAAACTATTCACCCTTTATTTATTGGGGGGATTAATGGGGGGCTTATTTGAGATTGGTGCAAGCGCCTTTCTATTCACTAAAGAATCACATACCATAGTTGGTGCTTCAGGAGCTATTATGGCTATATTTATTGGCTTAGCTTTCTATAAACCTATGCTTGAGGTAGCATTATTTGGAGTCATTAAATTCCCCATTTACATACTGGCATTTCTTTACGTGATTTATGAATTTATCCACATCGGGATTAGTGATGGAACAGCTCATTTTGCACATATTGGTGGGATTATTGCTGGCTATTACGCTTCTAAAAACCATACGAAATCAAATTCTTTATTTGGTGCAATAGAAAAAATAATAATCCGAATGATGAATGTATTTGATAAATCAAAAAAAACAAATTTTGTCATTAAAAAGGGGGGTAGACCTCTTTCAGATGAAGAATTTATACTTCAAAAAAAACAAAATCAAGCACAAATTGATCTTATATTAGATAAAATAGCTAAGTCTGGATATGAATCTCTTTCTAAATCGGATAAAGAATTTTTATTTAATCAAAGTAAAAAATAATTGTAAGCAATGAATGGTTTACTTTTTTGTTAAATACGAGCTGAATAGAAACACTTTTTTTAGAACCTTTTGATAAGGCAACAGAGGAATATGTTCTATTTAATAAAATGGTTTTTTATCGGATTAAAAATTCAATTACTTTTTGACTAAATTCCGCTATTTGTTCTGCATGAACCCAATGCCCTGCATTTTGAATTGTCACAAGATTACTATCAGGAAAATAGCGTTCGATTTCTTCCCAATCTTCATTCAATATGTAATTTGATTGATCGCCTCGAATAAATAGTGATTGTGTCCATACTTCTTGATATGGTATTTCTCTCAATATTTCCTCCATTTGTTGTTCAAGCACTTTCACATTCATCCTCCACGCTAATTTACCTTTCTCTTCCCAATATAAATTTTTAAGTATAAATTGACGTGTTCCAAAAGAATCTATGTAGGGTAATAATACGTGTTCTACTTCAGATCTTGTTTTATAAAGATTTAATTGTAAACTATTTATTCCCTCTATGATTTGTTGATGATGCATCGGATATTTTTTAATGCCGATATCTACAATGATTAATTTTGTAACGCGATGCGTAAATTTTTGAGAGTAGTACATTGCTGTTTTACCACCCATAGAATGTCCTAATAAATAAAATGTTTCAATACATAAATGATTTATTAGTTTTTCTAAATCATTCGCTAATATAGCGTAATTAAACTCCTCGGCCCATTCTGAATGACCATGATTTCGTTGGTCTATTAATATAACTCTAAAATAGCTTGAGAATTTTTTGGCATGTGTTTGCCAATTATCTGAACTTCCAAATAAACCATGTAATATGATCAGTGGTTGCCCTTTTCCTAATTCTTTGTAGTGTAATAACATTCATTTATAATTTCAAGGTAAACTGTTTGTCGTTTATTGAACTTAATATTTGAGTAATTTTTTGCGGTGTAATTTTCGTGCTATCATAGCTTATTAGAACTGTATTTTCTGCTCGTTTTTCTTTAAAATAAATTACGCATTTTTTTACAGCTTTTGTTTCAATTAGGGCTTTTCTAATTGAACTTCCACAGCCCATTTCACATACCATTCCTTTTATGGTTAATTGGATCGTTTTGTTTACGTGTAGTATTTCTTGTTTTACTTGTTTTTTGCTTGTTTTTTGAGTTTCTTGACATCCGTTTATTACGAATGCAACGAATGATAAAAAAAGTAAGATCTTCATAATTTTTAAAAGTAAGCTTATTTATGTAAATGTATTCATCACTTAACCAAGTTCACATGCCCTGTTTTTAGGTGTTCTTTATCTGCCATTTTTTCTTTGAATTGCAATTTCCAGGTATAAGTATCATTTTGTGAAAGTTTGTTTCTGTATGTACCGTCCCACCCGATTTCGGTATTGTGTGATTCGAATATGATTTCGCCCCATCTGTTGTAGATTAAGAATTGGTAGTTTTGTGGGTCGTAACCGCTGGAGAATATGGGTTGAAAAGTATTATTTTTTTCGTCTCCATTAGGTGTAAATGTGTTCGGTATGAAGTACACTACATCTTCTGGTATTGTTATGATTTGTGTTTTGACATCGTTACATCTTTCGGATACGTATGCTGTCAGTGTGATTACATAATTTCCTGGTTCTGGTAAATAGGTGTGTATTGGGTTTTTAAGGTTTGATATTGGACTTCCGTCCCCAAAAGACCAACGGTAGAAGTTTACTTCTCCATTACTGAGGTTTGTGAGTACTACTTTTGTGTCATACATACTCAATATGTTTGGATTTACAGAAAAATCTGCAATGGGTTTATTGGTTACGTGTATGTATTTTTGGATTATTGTTGTGTCAAGACATCCGTTAAGAGACACGTTAGCACGTATTGTAAAGTCACCGATACTATTGTAGGTATGTGTAACTGATCCTGGTTTTTCAGATGTAGCACCATCTCCAAAATCCCATTTTATTTTATCAAATGGTGCATCTGTAGATACGTCTGTTAGTTTAACCGTGTATGGCTTACATCCAATGGTGTCAAGTGAAACGAATTTGACTTCGGGTATTTTATAAACGATGATTGTAATGGGTTGTAGATTTATTTTTTGCTTGCATCCATTTGCGTCTTCTACCTCTGTAAGGTTGTATACTTCTGTTTTCGGAGTGTTTGTAGTTACTTTTAGTGTGGTAGACTTGTCTGTTGGCGGATTTGTTTGAATAGGAAGCCCTGCATTTATGCTGTAATAGAATTTAAATGGAGCTAGTCCTGCATTTGCCATAAAAGTGATGCGTGGCATTGTATCTCCAACACAGCGTGTTATTTTACCGAGTGTTGTAGCTGGATTACTGTTGATTTGAGCATTTGGAAGTGGGAATGCAGTAATGACAGCTATTTTTGAATATACTGGGCATGCATTCATCGGCTCAATTGCTTTTAAACGGTATGCATAAGCGTTTAGTCCTGTAATATCAGAAATAGTTAGTGTAGCACTTGTCGTTCCGTTGTATGGTGGTGTGTTTGGAATTGTGGACCAAGATACTCCTCCATTAGCACTTTCTTCCCATTGGAATGCAGAAGCACTTGTTGCATTTGCATTTAACGTGATTGTCGCCCCACTACACTTCTGTTGCGAAGTTGGATCTAAGCTAATGATAGGTCTTGTGCAGATTAGTGCACTTGTGCTAGCTCTTCCTCTTTCAAAACATCCCCCAATTCCTGTTACACTTAGGTAAACGGTATCGCCTTCTGCAAGTCCTTGTCTGGTGTAAGAACACGATGTAGTTGTACAGATGATGTTATTGCTTGAAACAGCGAGGTAGTTTATGTTTGTCGAAGTTGGGTTTATCGCTTCAGCGACTTGATATGCATTAGCGCCGGCTAATTTATTCCAGGTAAAGGTAACCGACTTAAGTGTTCTTGTTCCAATTGTGATGATGGTTGTATCGATTGGTTTTACGGTTACGATTGCTTTTTCACCCGAAATGTTTCGTGTACAAGCGGCGTCGCGACTATCTGTTATTTTAGTGATGATATAGTTAAATGTTCCTGCAGTATTTGTCGGCGCATCGAGTGTAAATGTTGTCGCTGTTGATGAAGTTACTGGAGTTTGATTACTTCCATTTAGGGTGTATTCAAAGGTGTATGGTCCAACACCATTTGCTCCATTGAATGCTATTTGTGGTTTTGCAGCGTCGATGCAAACGGCTATTGTCCCTAAGGCAGTTGCTGTAGGCAGTGTGTTGTCCATGACAACAGTAACACTCCCTGAATTACTGCATCCATTATCCGCATTTGTAATGGTTAATGTATGAACTCCAGCAAGATCAACACGCGTTGATTTTGCTGTTGCAGCACTATATGTAGCACCTGTCACACCTGACCATTGGTAGCTAAAGGAAGGTCCAGAAGATGAAACTCCCGCATCAAGTGTTACTGATTTAACGGCACAAGAAAGTAATCCATCAACGGTGGGAACAACAAGAGGAAGTGCAAT
>CAMDGH010000019.1 GCA_945897755.1 Chryseobacterium gleum
AGATCCAAACCTCAGTGATCGAATTAGTGAACTGCGCACAACAACTAATGTGGATGCCAGCAATGTTGTTGCGTATGTATACGCAGATATGATGTTTGAAGATTTATTATTCCGACGCGGTGATGAATTCAAAGAAATATTAAGTTCGCGTAACGCGCAAGGAAATAGGTATGTCGTTAGTTGCACCAATGTGATAATAAAAAACCCCAAAGCAGAAGGCAATCTAAATTATTATTTATTTGATTTGTGGAACAAGAAATAAGATAGATTTAAATCATTAATGATAACTAAACGATCTCTCAATTACCTACATTTGTTAAAAAAAAAAATGTATCTAAAAATGAGAAACTTATTATTTTTTTGGATTTTTATACTTGCACAAGTAGGTCTTTATGCACAAACTCAAGGAATCGCCTATACCGCTGTTGGCAAGGGTGTTGCTACTACTTTTTTGACAGATTACCAATGTTTAGGGATTAATACATCCGCGTTGGGTTGGGGTTCAGGTTATGAAAAAAAAAGAGTAACAATGGGGTCTAGCGAATTTGCTTTTGGTATGTATTCAGATGTATTAACGAGTAAAAAACTAAAGAATTTCTCAAATGCTATTTGGTCTTCTCTAAAAGGGGATACTGCAACAGCATTTGATTGGAATAAACAACGCTCAGCAGTTGCTGATTACGCAACATCAGGAGTGTCTTTATTTGCAGATTATAATTGGGGCGGCATTTCATATCAAGGAAAATTATTGGGTGGTATAGCGTTTAATGTCCACGAAAACTATCAGTTTTATTCTAAGTTAAATCAAAAAACAACAGATATTATAATCAATGGAAAGTTAGCTTCTTTGTTTGATTCGCTTACGATTAACATGAATGGTGTTGATGTAAAAGTTGCTAATACAGGAAGTTTATCCACAGATTCAATGAAAGCAGTTGTTTCAGGATCAATGTCTGTCCCTTTAAATTTAAGTACTTTACTAAATGGCACTTCGATTAAGATGATCTGGAATCGATCTTACAACTTAGGGTATGGTCGCAGAGTATTTGCTATAGATGATGTTATTGAATTGTATGCTGGTATTGGTGGGCGTTTGATAAAGTCAATGGCAATGTTTGAGCTGGATGCTTCACCAACCGGCTTATCCATGTTTTCTTCTTTATCATCTATTTTTAAAATTGATTATCCAAGTGTTTTAAATAATGGTCTTAATTTAAAAGACTACTCTGGGGGTATTCCTCCTGCTGTTGGAAGTGGCTACGGCTTAGATTTTTCTGTAAGTGCTTTTTTACTAGGTAAATTCCGAGTGGCTATGGCGGTTAATAATTTAGGTTCTGTGACATATGACCGGAATGTTTATGGTGTTAAAGACACGCTAGTTAGTGCGATCAAAATTGATGGTATAAATGATTTAAATTTAACCAGGTCGATTAATCAATTATTAAATAATGGAGGTTTATTGACTTTAAAAGGAACTGAAAAACACACATTGGTAAATGCGTCTTCTTTTAGATTGGGAGGCAGTTTTCATTACAAACAACAATTAGGGATTGGGTTCGATTTAGTCGCTCCATTCAATAGTGATAATCCTGGGAACATTAAAAACGCCGTCATTTCAGTTGGTGGAGACATTCGGATTCTAAAATGTGTTCAATTAAGTGCTGGATTTTACGGTGGAGGTATTTACCGTTCTAATTTTCCAATGGGAATAAATTTTATTTTAAAAGATGGAAGTTATGAATTTGGAGTTTCTTCAAGGGATATTCTCACTTTTTTCAAAACAGATACACATAGTCTTTCCTTTGCATTTGGCTTCGCACGATTCCGTTTTTAGTTTTTATTGCTGATGAACTATGCTAAGAAGCTCTTTTTCTGCTCTTTTTTTCTTTCTTTTGTAATATGAATCCATCAAATACAGTTCGATTAAATAAGTTTATTGCTGAAAGTGGTATTTGTTCTCGAAGAGAAGCAGATAAAGAGATTGAAAAAGGGGCTGTCATGATTAATGGCAAACGCGCAGTAGTTGGAGATGTCGTAAGGCCACGTGATAAGGTGACTGTAAATGGCCATAAACTAGAACCATTGATGGACGAAGAGCGGGTTTACATTGCTTTTAATAAACCAATAGGAGTAACCTGTACAACAGAAGCTACTACTCCAGACAATATCATTAAATACGTAAATCACAGCACACGTATTTTCAACATTGGACGTTTAGACAAGGATTCTCAGGGTCTTATTTTTTTAACCAATGATGGAGATATCGTAAATAAAATCCTACGTGCAGAAAATGCACATGAAAAAGAATACATTGTAACCGTTGACAAACCTGTTACCGCTGATTTTATATTGAAAATGTCTCGTGGCGTACCTGTTTTAGGTCTTGTCACTAAAAAATGCAAGGTGGTTCAGCTTAGTCCTTTTTCATTTCAAATCACCTTAATTCAAGGATTAAATCGTCAAATAAGACGTATGTGCGAATATTTTAACTACGAAGTAAAGAAGTTAGAGCGTTCACGCATTATGAATGTTAGCTTGAAAGGCATACCATTGGGAGAATGGCGTGATTTAACAGATCAAGAACTGGATCATATTTTCCTGATGATTGAAAAGTCTAGCTCTGAAACGAACAAGGTGAAAGTCGTTTCGAAGTCAAAAAACAAGATTCCACCAGCCGCAAAACCAGTATTGAAGCCTCGGTCTTCGGGAAGTAAACCAAGTCTTTTCGGAAAGTCAAAACCGAAAAATAATTCTGGCAGTCGGGGAGCATCTAAAACAAAAGGAAAACATTGATGCTGAAGGATTGTATGGAGTGAAATGTTTATTACGCTAATTTATTCAATTCTGTTTTCTGTATTAATTCTCTCAATTCATTTAATATCAATGCTGTTGCACCCCAAATTTTATTTTTTTTAATTTGAAAACAAGGAACATTAAGCTTCACTAATTTATTTTCGCTCGTAATTTTCATTTCACTAATTACGTCTTCTGCAAGTAATTCATTGAGTGTGATTGTAAAAACAGATGCTACTTCACGAACATCTATATTATATTTAGGTATTCGAGGATAAATAAAAACAAAAGGTTCCACTAAAAAACCGCTTACTGGAATATATACAGGACTTAATTTTCCAAGGCAAAAGTTTAGAGATAGAACCACCCCAATTTCTTCAAAACATTCTCTAATGGCTGTGTGCTGTAAATCAATATCGATAGCATCTTTTTTACCTCCCGGAAAACTGATTTGACCACTGTGTTTTCCATCGTATTCTGAACGCTGAATAAGGATGCATTTGTATTCTTGTTCTCGTTCGGCTTTGAATAGTATAATTGCAACAGCTGATTCTTTGTATTCTGTTAAATTCTTGATTACCTCACTGGTAATGGGTCTATGTAAAGGAGATAATTGCTTATGGGCTTTTTCGCCGGGTAAATGATGTTTTATATTGTATTTTAATTGCGCTATAAAGGACATAAATCAAAGATAGCAAGAATGGATCAAAATTCAATAGAGGTAAAACTAAGAAACATAAAAATTCATCGTACATTTGGCAGACTTTAATTAATTAAATAACATAGCATGCAACTGTGGAACACGTTAAATAAAGAGGAATTAGTGAAACAATTAAACGAGAGTAGATTTCAGTTTGTAACTGTTTCATTTTATCAATATGCCCTCATTGAGAATCCTTCTTTATTTCGAGATCATTTATTTTTACACTGGTCTGAATTAAATATTGTAGGTCGAGTTTATGTTGCCCTTGAAGGTATTAATGCTCAACTATCTGTCCCTACCTTATATTTTGATCGATTTCGAACAGAATTAAATCAAATTTCTTTTTTGGAGAACATACGCTTAAATATTGCGGTAGAAGAAGGCGGTATTCAATATCCTTTTTTAAAGTTGAAAATAAAAGTGCGTGACAAGATTTTGTCAGATGGTTTAAATGACGAAACGTTTGATGTGCGAGATAAAGGAATCCACTTAAATGCGGAGGAGTTTAATAAATTAACAAATGACCCTAATACGATATTGATTGATTTTAGAAATCACTATGAGAGTGAGGTGGGATATTTCAAAGGAGCGATTAGGCCAGATGTTGATACTTTTAGAGATTCGCTTCCTTTTATTGAAGCCAATTACCTTAAAGGAAATGAAGATAAAAATATCGTGATGTATTGCACAGGAGGCATTCGTTGTGAAAAGGCTTCAGCTTTATACAAACACAAGGGGTTTAAACATGTTCATCAATTAGAAGGTGGAATCATAAAGTATTCAAATGATTGCAAGGAATTAGGTATTGAAAATAAGTTTATTGGTAAAAACTTTGTTTTTGATGAACGTAGGGGTGAACGAATCAGTGAAGATGTTGTTGCTAAATGTCATCAATGTGGTAATCCTTGTGATTTACACACTAATTGCTTTAATGACGGTTGTCATTTATTGTTTATCCAGTGTGAATCTTGTAAATTGTTACTAGACAATTGTTGTTCCATTGCTTGTCAAGATTTAATTCAATTGCCATTGGAAAAACAAAAGGAATTAAGGAAATCGAATATGGTTAGTAATAAGATTTTCAAAAAAGGAAGGTCTGAGAAATTGGTTTATAAAAATGAATCTAATTATAGCGATTTATAAAAATAATGTGATATGATTTTAGGGATAGATTGGAACGTAACTTCTGAGTTGATTGAAGGTCAGCCAACTCCAAATAAGTATGGGTTGTTATTTGTAACGGGTTTAATAATAAGTTTTTTTGTAATGAAACGGATTTTTAAACGAGAGTGTATTGATGAAAAGATATTAGACAAATTACTAATGTATGTTGTGATTGCCACGATTATAGGTGCGCGTTTTGGACATGTGTTTTTTTACGGACCTTATTTTGATAAATTTGATTCGATGGGCAACTTACTTGAAAAAGGCTACTTTTCTCATCCTATTGACATGTTTAAAGTATGGGAAGGCGGTTTAGCTTCTCATGGAGCTGCAATTGCAATATTGATTGCACTGTTTATGTTCTCTAAAAAAGTGAGTGAAAAGCCGATGATCTGGATATTAGATCGTATTGGAATTTGTGTCGCAATTGCTGCTTGTTGTATCCGCCTAGGTAACCTAGTCAATCACGAAATCATTGGAGTTCCAACAGATTTACCTTGGGGCTTTCGATTTAATCAAGAAGGATATGAGTATATGGTGAATGGTGAGCATGTATTTCGACATCCGGCACAATTATATGAGGCTATTTCTTATTTCTTTTTGTTTTTGGTGTTGTTCTTTATGTATTGGAAAACAGAGTTTCGCAATAAGCCCGGTTTACTTTTTGGAGTATTTATGGTTGCTCTTTGGACAATTCGATTTTTTATTGAGTTTATTAAGGTCGGACAAACAGAACGAGATGGTTTCTGGTTGTTGAATACGGGGCAATTATTAAGTATTCCACTTATTTGTATTGGTATCTTCTTTTTGTATAATGCCACTAAAAAAAGTAACATAAATTCTGAAGGTAAAATTAGCATATGAAAACAAAAACATTAAAAAAGAATAAAGTAAATGTTGTAACACTTGGTTGTTCTAAGAATACGTTTGATTCTGAAGTGTTAATGGCGCAATTAAAAGCAAATAAATTTGATGTAGAGCATGAGTCTATGTCTGATGATGCTGAGATTGTCATTATCAATACGTGTGGATTTATTGACAATGCAAAGCAAGAGTCTATCGATACAATTTTGCGTTATGCACAGGCAAAGAATGATGGTGAAGTGGATAAAGTTTATGTTACAGGATGTCTTTCAGAGCGCTATAGAGCAGATTTAGAAAAAGAAATACCGGAGGTAGATGCTTTTTTTGGAACGCGCGAATTACCCCGCTTGTTAAAAACGTTAAAAGCAGATTATAAGCTAGAATTGGTAGGTGAACGCTTGTTGACAACTCCTTCGCATTATGCTTATTTTAAAATTGCAGAAGGCTGTGATAGACCTTGTTCTTTTTGTGCAATTCCTTTGATGAGAGGAAAACATGTATCAACACCAATCGAAGATTTGATTAAGTCAGCGAAAAGTTTGGCAGCGAAAGGAGTTAAAGAGTTGATATTAATTGCGCAAGACTTAACCTATTACGGATTAGATATTTATAAAAAAAGAGCTTTAGCAGATCTGATCTCTCAATTATCTGATGTTGAAGGAATTGAATGGATTCGATTACACTATGCTTTTCCATCCGGATTTCCGATGGATGTATTAGATGTGATGAATGAGAAATCAAATGTAAATTTTTACTTGGATATTCCGCTACAACACGGCTCAACAAAAATTTTAGAGTCGATGCGCAGGGGGATTACACGAGAAAAAACGGAACTTTTAGTGGAAGATATCCGTGCTAAAGTCCCTAATATAGCAATTCGAACAACACTAATCGTTGGTTATCCTGGAGAAACAAAGGCTGAGTTTCAAGAAATGTATGATTTTGTTGAAAAAATGCGTTTTGATCGCTTAGGGGTTTTTACATATTCTCACGAGGAAAATACTCACGCGTATGCTTTAAAAGACGATGTGACAGATAAAACAAAACGCAAACGAGCAGACACCATTATGGAACTGCAGTCAGGGATAAGTCATGAGTTAAATCAAGCTAAAATAGGGAAAACCTTTAAGGTTTTGTTTGACCGCGTTGAAGGAGACTATTTTATTGGAAGAACAGAATTTGACTCCCCTGAGGTTGACAATGAAGTATTAGTGAAAAAAGAGGGAGATGTTTTTGTGCGTATTGGTGATTTTGCATCGGTTCAAATTACAAGTGCAGATCACTATGATTTGTATGGAAAGTTAGTTTGAGTTAAGGTTTAATTTTCTTTACTAGGAAAACAAAGCACGAATTCTTAACTCATGTTTCGGGGGTGATGGTTAAGTATCGCCTCTCTTACAAAGCGCTGGTCAAGGTGGGTGTATATTTCTGTTGTTGTAATCGACTCGTGACCTAGCATTTCTTGAATAGCCCTTAAGTTTGCTCCTCCTTCGAGAAGGTGAGTTGCAAATGAGTGCCTAAATGTATGGGGACTAACTTGTTTTTTCAATCCTGTTTTTTGAGTAAGCTCTTTGATAATTGTGAATATCATAACGCGTGTTAGCTTTACTCCTCTTCGATTCAAGAAAACAATGTTTTCATTTCCCGGTTTTATCGCCTGAAAATTTCGGGTTTGTTCAAGGTATTTATTTAGTTCTTTTTCAACACTGGGACTACTCGGCACAAGTCGCTCTTTATTCCCTTTACCGATTACTCGAATAAATCCTTCATCTAAGTACAAATCTGAGAAACGAAGGTTTACAAGTTCGCTTACTCGGAGACCACAGCTGTAAAGTGTCTCGAGGATGGCTAGGTTGCGTTGCCCTTCTTTTTTGCTGAAGTCAATTGCCTCCATGAGCGCATCTATTTCGTCGAGTGAGAGCACTTCAGGTAGTTTTGATCCGATTTGAGGCATTTCGATAGATTCACTTGGGTCAATGTCAAGCTCGTTTTCTAGGATTAGAAATAGAAAAAACTGCTTTATGCCTGAAATGATACGCGCTTGAGATCGAGCGGAAATACCAAGTTCAGTTAAGCTAAAAAGAAGGTCTTTTATGTTTGAACTCTTCACTTCCTTAGGAGAAACACTTATGGCTTTACAGAAATCAATCAATTTAATAACGTCTCGATGATATGCATCAATTGAGTTTTCACTCAGTCCTTTTTCTAGTTTGAGGTAAGCTGTAAAATTTCTAAGGAATACGCCCCATTGATTCATGCAACTAATTTAATGATTTTAGTATATGTATACCTATTTTACCCCAATAAAAGGATTTGGATTCACATTTAGATGATTATACCAAACAGATCTACAATACAGTCCAATCTACTTGTTCTTTTTCATCAATATATCTTCATAGATGACTTTTAGTTGGGTTGCAATTTCGAGAAACGAAGGTCTTTCAGCTACTTCTCTTTTAGTGCATTTTTCTTTTAACTTTTGCAGTGCGTAAAGCACGTTTTTAGGCGCTATCTCGATCCTGACAAGTATATCTTCAGTTAAGCAACCAAAGGCGCTCACATCTAATTTTTCGATGTTTTCTGACTGTCGGTTGTTTTGGTTGTAGAAAGAGGCGGCTCCAAAATCCCCCAAGTAAATATCTCCTTGAGGGTTATACAGTATATTGTGTGCATATAAATCGCCGTGTAAAATTCCTTTGGAATGAAGATGAATGGAAGCATCAGCACATTTAATTAAGATCGATATACCTTCAGTTAGTGTAAATTGTGTTTTATAGTCAAATGTGTCCCTTGTGCATGTTGAGTAGCTAGGAGGGTTACCTAAGTTTTTAAAATTAGGCGGAATTAACTCCATTACAATCCCCTCTTTTTGTTGGGGGTGTTGTTTTAAAATTCCTTTTAGTGGAATGATGTTATTGTGGTATCCAGTTGAAATGCAAGTGTTAAGTTCATCAACGGGAAGTCCATCACTTGTTACTTCTCCTTTAAATACTTTTATTGCTACTGATTTATTTTTTGTGATCCAATGCGCTTGATAGATGATTCCGGAGGCGCCTTCTCCAAGCGTTTTTTCAATGATAAATTCATCCCAAGCAATTAAGGGCAGGTTATTTTTAATTTCTCTAATGTCAGAACATGGATTTCCTGAAAAAGCAAGCCACGCTAATTTAGGGAGAGAGAGAAGCCAATCGGGCAGTTTGGATAATTTATTTGCTGAAATACGAAGTAGTTCCAGGTTCTCACATTGTTTCATTGATTCAGGAAGATATTCAATCCTGTTTCCTGCGAGTCCACATTTTTGAAGCAAAACGGCATTCCCAATTGAAATCGGCAAATGCTTTATTTCATTGTCTGTAAGGATAAGCCACTGTAATTTTAAAGGAAATGAATTTTCAGGTATTAGATTGATTTTGTTTGATTTAAAAGCGATCATTGTAAGTGAGCTACATTTACTGAGTTGACTTGGAAATTCCTTGAATTTATTAAAGGAGAAAAATACGATTTTTAATTTTGTAAGTAAATACATATCTTCAGGCAACTCATCAATCAAGTTGTTGGATAAATCAAGCAATTCTAACGTTTCATGTAGGGTGAATATCTCTCTCGGAAATTCGGTTAATTCTTCCGAGATTTTTAGTTGTTTATTTCCAATCAGTTTTCCATCCTTGAGTTCTTGAAGGGTTTGCATTTTGATTTTCATAAAAAAAGTCAGTAAATTATGTGTGTTTTAAGACTGTAAAAATACATAATTTAAAAACAGTAAAAAAATACGCATCTTATTTTATAATAATTATTTAATAATCATAACTTTAGATACATCTAACTAAAGTATAAATTAGCTTTAAAAATCAGTTTGTTATGCAATTTACATTCTTTTGAATTTACTTAATTATATAATTTAACTTATAGTAATTAAAGTATTGCTTAACAAGTATTTAAAGATGTTTTATTTCCTTTTTCTTGTTTAGGGGATTAGCTAAAAAGAATTCTTGCTAATTACATAGGATTACTTATATTTAGTGATTAAATCTAACAAACTATAAAAAAATGATTCGAGGGCTTTCTGCTATAGTGATTACCTTTGGCTTTGTTTTAACCCTAAAAGCCCAAGACTTAGTTCATGATACTGCTTTTTCAAGGCCTGATTTTGCTAAAGTAGGCGGCTTGGTGTCCTATTTTTTTTGGGAGGAGGATTCATCCCATATGATTAAGCGTAAGGGAATCGCAAAACCTTTTCTTCAAAATTACAACATTCAATTTAACGACACAAATCAACTTACAGGTTCGCTATCTTTGACAAACTTAAAAAAATCAATCGCATCTGTAGCTCACGAACTACCTATCTCTAAGCATACGTTTTCTTTATCAATTCATGATTCTTCATCATCTAAGCATATTAAATTTCGCTTAAAACGAACCTTAGCTGATGTTGTTTCCGTAATTTGTTATCGAAAGTATGCTGGTGTTTGGAGATCTGAATCACTTAAAAAGGTTCTTTATTTTAATATATATAAAAATGGGAGTTCAGTTTTTTCACACTCATCTGATTCGGTCTATTTAAATATACATGATAAAGGTTTTTCGGTGAGAAATGTGCATCACGTTTTTTCATATTTAAACGACACCAATAATGTAATTGATCAGCGTGTTTTTTCTTATACTGGAGAAGACGTTACAATGCAATTTGGCAGCCATCTTAAACCTTCTCCAAAGCGCATCATGTTATTCGTTAATGGATATAGGGGGATTAAAGCTGAACGAGACGAAACAGATCACCTCATCACTTTAAAAGACCGATATCATTATTGGTATAAAATTGACAATCGGTTTATAACTATTTTAAAACCAAATAGTTATTTTTACATTGATGCGAGCATGAGCTTAAATACTACAACGCATCGATCATCATTTAATATAGCGATAAGCTTTCTCCGGTCTCGATTTATTTTAAACAAAAAAAAAGCGCATGATCGTTTCACATCATTAAACACAGAATCTAATGCTTCTGGTTTTGCTTATCGAAAAAAACAAGGCGCGATTGGCGCTCAAGTATTATTGGCGACCTTATGCAATATGGCTTTATGTGAAGGGGTAATGGATACGATTGATTTCGCAAGCCATAGTATGGGATATGCATACTCGCTTGGGATGATCGAAGCATTGAAAGGGAAAGTCGTTTTTGGAAAGATGTATATACTAGCTCCTGAGAATGCTTGTTCTGATGGATTTGACTGGTCGTTATTTGAAGAGGTGTGGCAATATGGTAGTAATTTAGACCAAGCTAAACCAGATGCATTGTGGGAGCAAGACGGAATAGCTCCTCAATGTCAGGTTAAAGGATTAGAGAATGATCTTTTAAAGCATCGGGGCAGGGCTTTTATACCTGCTGATTGGAAAAAAAAGAATTTTATTGATAGTCACATGTTGGATAATTTTGATTGGATTTTTCAATGTATCAAGAAAGGGGAACCAGGATATATTGGCAGGTAAGGCATATTTACAACGAAGGGCTTAACATTGCTATTAAAAACAACAGGATTAAAAGTTAAAAAAGCTTACCCCCCCTTCTTTCACTCGGCCTAAAATAATTTAAAGTATCATTTGACGATTAATAATGTAGAAAGAATAAAAATCTCCTAGCTAAAATTTAAATTATAATATTTGTTTCTTGTTGTTTTAGCGCATTAATAAATTGAGTTAATTCGCCTTGTTTTTGTGAACCAATAAATATTTTTCTTCCATCTTTAAGAATCAACTGAAGCCCAAAACCACCGCTAACATTATAAGCACGATTATTTTTCCTCCCTTTATAACCCCATCCTCCATATTCTGACAATGGATCACATGACCTAACTTCATAATGATCTATTTCCGTCCATTCTACCTTCAATGTTTTGAGAACAAACGGAGGGAATCTAACACTTACGCCTTCTTCATTAATAAAAGTGATTAATTTCATCGTTAGCGTGAGGTACGTTATAAATAGTGTAAATAAAATAATCACCCACGATCTTCCTTGCTTAAAAATTGATGATAAAATAGATTGGTGATGCAGTTTCGCAAATTCAACCATCGGAGAAAAAATAGTGTATAGTGATAAAACAGTAATAGGTAAGGTAATTAAAACGATATATGTAAATCGTTGCTTTTCTCTAAATACATTCACTCCGATTATAATTTAAATGAGTTCAAATTTAACAAAAAAAACCACCTCTAAAAAACACTACTGAACGATTCCTGTTCTAAAAAATAAGCCCAAAATTGAGGTGCAGGAACATTAATCGTTATTTGTTCTTTCGTAAAAGGATGTTTAAATGAAAGATGATGTGCATGAAGAAACAATGTGTCAATTCCAAAATGATTAATAAACATGTGATTATGATGCCTATTTCCGTGTTTAGGATCTCCAATAATAGGATGACTCATTTTGTTAGCATGAATGCGAAGCTGGTGCATTCTTCCTGTTGAAGGGGTAAATTCGACAATGCTATAACGAGAACTTGGATAAGGATCTACCGGTATAGGAAGAACGATGTGTTTTACCAATTTAAAATGGGTGAAAGCATCCTTATAAGTTCCGCGATCATTTTTCACAGGAGTATCAATTGAACCTTCTAAAGGGGTGTGACCTCTCAGGAGAGCAATGTATTTTTTAATTATTTCGTTTGTTTGAAATAAGTGTTGAAAGACAGCAACATTTTCTTTTTTTTTTGCACACATGATGAGCCCCGATGTTTTACGATCTAACCGATGCAGAGGGTATACTTTAGAATGCATTTTCTCCACTTGTTCAACCAGGGAATCCTCCTTAATATTTCTTGCGTAATGAGAATGATGGACAAGTAAATTCGAATCTTTATTAATTATCAGTAAATAAGCGTCTTCATAAACGATTTGCATCTTATAAAATTTGAAGAACAAAGAACGTTATAAATTTCAACATGTCAATTCTAAGCTATTTCTACTGATTTATGTTAAATATTTTTTAATTTTACGTTAATGATTTCTTTAAAAAAGACATTAATAGACATTTTAAAACTTCTTTTCTTTTGGATTTTATTATTCGATTTTGGAAGAGTGTTATTTACTATTCATAATATAGGTAAATTTACTGAGGTCAGTTTTAGTGAATGGATACTTGTTTTTGTCTTTTCATTTCGTCTAGATTTAGCAACTGCTGCAGCGTTAAGTGCTCCATTACTCCTGGTTATGGCGATCAATTTTATCGTCTCCGGAAAATGGTCAAAACCCACTTTCTTATCCCTTCTCGGATTAGAAGTAGCTATTTTCAGCTTGATTCATTGCGGAGAAATAAATGCGTATACCGAATGGAATCATAAATTGACAACACGTGTATTTATGCATTTAGCAAATCCTGATGAAGTCTTTAAAACTGCTGGTTATGGCATGATTTTTTGGTTTATTTTTTACGTGCTCATAGAATGCACGGCAGCTTTTTTCCTAATCCGTATTCTTTTTATGGGCGAACGCTTAAAAAACGATATGACATTAGTGAAACGTATTTTCACAGGAGTGCTATTATGCCTCGTTGTTTTAGCTCAATTTTTTTTAATGCTTCGTGGTGGAATTCAACAAATTCCTTTAAATATTGATTCTGCGTACTATTCACGAAATCATCTCGTGAATGACTTATCCGTTAATTCACTTTATTTTTTCGGAAAAAGCTACCTGCTATATAACCGATCTGAAATAGATGAATTCATGCCAAAAATAGATACAGAGGAGGCTGAATCAATTGTTTCAGAAATGTACAATTACCCTAAAAAGCATACTAATTATATTTTCAAAAATAAAAAACCAAATATTGTATTTGTCGTTTTAGAAGGATGGTCCTCTAATGCAATCGGTTGTTTAAGTGAAACTAAAAATAGTACGCCTAGCTTCGATAAACTAGCTTCTGAAGGACTTTTGTTTACTTCTATTTATGCTTGTGCTAGTACTTCTGAAATTGGAAATTCAAGTATTTTTAGTGGTTATCCTGCTTTGCCAGAGATATCAATTTCTAAGCATCCAGAAAAACACAGAAAGATTCACACAATAAATCAAGTATTGAAGGGGTATTCGTCTAATTATCTTTTTAGTGGTGATTTAAAGTATGGTAATATTGGAGGGTATTTTATGGATCATGGCTTTGACCACGTATTAGATGAAGCAATTTTCCCATCGCATTTGCCTCGAGGCATATTAAATTATTATGACAAAGATTTATACGACTTGTTTCTGAAGAAAATAAACAAGACAAAACAACCCTTTTTACATTGTGCTTTTACCGGAAGTACGCATGCACCTTTTGATCAACCGAAACTAAATAAACCTTTATTTACAGGTGAAGAGTGTGATTATATGAATTCATTAGCTTATTCAGATCATTGTTTAGGTTCATTTATAGAAAACTGTAAAAAACAATCCTGGTTTAAAAATACAATTTTTGTTTTTGTTGCAGATCATGGTCACCCAAGCCCAGGACTGCCTAATCCGAGCGCGAATATTTTTTTTAGAATTCCTTTTTTGATTTGGGGGGCTCCATTAAAAGACGCATTTAAAGGAAATAGGTATGGTAAAATTGGTTCACAAGCAGACATTGCAGCAACATTAATGTACCAGCTAGATAAAGATATTACAAAATTTCCTTGGAGTAAGGACTTACTGAATCCTAAATCACCCGAATTTGCATTACACTCAATTATCAGAGGTTATGGATGGGTATCTGACAAAGGGAATATGATCTATCAAATGGACACCAAATCTCAGCTAGAAAATACTTATTCGCCTAAGGATAGAGAGCCAGAATTAAAAAAATGCAATGCTTTTTTAACCCAGTTTTACAAAGAATTTAAATCACTCTAAAAGAATTAAACAGTAAACATAAAAACACTAAATCTTTTTTTTAGAATTGGAATTTATTTTTAGTGTTTTTAAAAGCGCTCAATCACCCTTCCCTCATGAGTAAAATACCTCCCCATTGCATGACCCGTCATACATGAGTGCACAGGAAGAATATAGATGATATCTCCAAGTACATATTGATTTATTCGCTCAGAAGGCACTGTAACAATTCCGTGTTCCTGAGATAAACTTGAAACGAACATATCCAATATTGGTTCCCCCCATATTTTACCCCTTTCACTTAGTGAATTAGAGCTAGGATTTTCTACTACAAGCCCCCAAACAATACCTTTTCCTAGGAATTCTAAACGGTCTTTCGCAAAATGGATACCTCCACCATATACGACTATTTCATTTTTTTCAGGATGAATAGCAACGATTGGGCAAGCCATCGCGAGCGCTATTTGATCAATTGTATTTGAACTGATTACATATTGGGTAAGGTCGTAAAAAACAAAGTTTCCTGGTCGAATTTCATCAATTCCCTTAAAATCATGCGAAACACTACAACTGGGAGTATCACCTAACGAAATTATAAGCTGAGGAAAATCCTTAACAAAATGGTTTTTGAGCTTATTCATTAAATCCCTTGACTCCTGATCAACTTGCCTTATCGCTTCATTACTCTTACATTTATAAGTATGACCAGCATGTCCAAGAAAGCCTTTAAATTTAAGTTTAGTTGATTTAGTAGCAGCTAGATTAATTTCCTCCATTAATTCAAATGAATCAGGGTTAAGGCCTGTCCGATGATAACCAACATCAATTTTCAAGAAATAATGAATATTACTCCTTAAATTTTTAGCTAAAAAATCAACGGTATCAATAGATTCGATAATGAGATTTAATTGAATTTTGGCAGCCAGTGCATTAATTGTGTCAATTTCTAAAACATTAACCGGAAACGCAACCGTGATATCATTCCATTCAGATGCAAAATACTCAGCCATTTCAAGTGAAGAAACAGTAATTTTAGTGACCCCTTCATTCTTAAACCAAGATCCAATTTCTAAGGATTGATGTGTTTTAAAATGTGGACGAAAAATACAATTGTTTTCCCTTGCTTTCTCCGCCATTAAATGAATATTGAGCTTACATCGGTATTCATCTATAAAAAGAGTAGGCTTTTGGATTTTCATATGTATGTGAATTTAATTTTAAGTAAAAAAAAACAAAAAGTTCTCCACTACCCTATTTGTAATTAATTGTTAACCGTGTATTAATTAAACGCGCTAAATGGTTTAACAATATATTAATTTAATAGTGTGCCTTTACAACAAAGTTAAAATTAATTTAGTTTTGATTTTTAAATAATTATGAAAAAAAAAACAATAAATAAAATTGAGATAAGACACCTTTTGCTAAGCGATTATGAATCGTTAAAAGACGCCATGATTAGCTCGTACGAAGATATGGAGAATTCATATTGGAAGGAGAAACACATAAAATCACTTATAACTATTTTTCCAGAGGGTCAATTTGTTGTTTTAGTTGATGGATTGGTGGTAGGTTGTGCGCTATCTATTATCTTAGCGAATGAAAAAGCAGAGGGAAATCATACTTATTTAGAAATCACTAATAATTACACTTTTACAACACACACTGATTTAGGAAATACCTTATACGGTATTGATGTGTTTATTTCACCTAATTTTAGGGGGCTAAGACTTGGACGAAGATTATACGATGTTCGAAAGGAACTGTGTGAAAAATTAAATCTTAAAGGGATCATTTTTGGGGGTCGTATTCCAAATTACAGTTCTTATTCAGCTAAATTAAGTCCGAGAGAATACATTGATAAAGTCCGATTAAAAGAAATTTTTGACCCCGTTTTAACCTTTCAATTAAGCAATGATTTTCATGTTTTAAAACTAATGACAGGTTATCTCGCTAACGATAAAAAATCGAAGGAATATGCTACATTATTAGCCTGGAATAACATTTATTATCGAAGTGAAGAACACATGTTTTCCAGCATAAAAAAAACTGTGCGCTTAGGACTTGTTCAATGGCAAATGCGCCAAATGAATCATATTTCAGTTCTTTTTGAACAAATGGAATATTTTGTGGATGCTGTATCTGATTACAGTTGTGATTTTTGTTTATTTCCAGAGTTTTTTAATGCCCCATTAATGGCGAAATACAATACGCTTCCAGAATCAGAAGCAATTAGAGAACTTGCAAAGTATACGGAGGAAATTAAACTTAAATTTCAAGAATTTGCTATTTCCTACAACATAAATATCATTACTGGAAGCATGCCCTTATTAGAGGATAATCATTTGTTTAATGTCGGTTATCTATGTAGAAGAGACGGTTCTATTGAAGAATTTAGAAAAATTCACATTACCCCGAGTGAATCAAATGCCTGGGGTATGATAGGCGGTAATGAGTTAAACATATTTGAAACAGACTGCGGAAAAATTGGGATTTTAATTTGTTACGACTCCGAATTCCCTGAATTAAGTCGTTTATTAGCTGACCAAGGAATGAAAATACTCTTTGTTCCTTTTCTTACCGACACACAAAATGGATTTCATCGCGTGAAACGTTGCGCTCAAGCTAGAGCCATCGAAAATGAGTGTTACGTAGCTATAGCTGGAAGTGTTGGGAATTTACCTAAAGTAAGTAACATGGATATTCAATTTGCTCAATCGGCAGTGTATACTCCATGTGATTTTGCTTTTCCAACAAACGGAATTAAAGCTGAGGCAACGCCAAATACGGAAATGATTCTGATTTGTGATGTTGATTTAGAGTTATTACACGAATTACACAACTACGGAAGTGTCACAAACTTAAAAGATCGAAGAAAAGACCTTTATCGTTTAGAAAAAATAGAGTAAGCCATCACTCCTTACTCATAAGAAATTTATTTACAATTACTTAATCTAATAAGGAAAGTAAATCTTCTTGTTTTAATGATTTTAAAATAGAAGTATCTGTTTGAATGAGATCATCAGCTAAAGTTCGTTTCGATTGCTGTAAATCCATGATTTTCTCTTCAATAGTACCCGGACAGATTAATCTTACCGCAACAACATGTTTTTCTTGACCAATACGATAACAACGGTCTATCGCTTGATTTTCGACTGCAGGATTCCACCAAGGATCTATGATGTACACGTAGTCTGCTTGAGTTAAATTAAGCCCTGTACCTCCTGCTTTTAAACTGATTAGAAAAACTCTGATTTTATCGTCTTCTTGAAACTCTTCTACGATTGTTTTTCTTTTTGTGGACTTCCCTGTCAAATATGCGTAACCAATTTCATGTTTATCTAATTGAGATTTAACAAGGTCTAGCATTCCAACAAACTGACTAAAAACTAAAATTTTGTGATCATCTTTCTTTTCAAGTATTTCTGCAAGTAAAACATCAATCTTTGCTGATTCATCACCATAAAACTCCTCTTCTTTGAGTAAAGCAGGTGAGTCACATATTTGCCTTAATTTTGTAAGCGCAGCTAAAACAAACATACTATCTGTGTTTTTCTTTTCTGACTTAGAAGCATTTAAATAATCACGCATTTCTTTTTTATATGCTTCGTAAACCTTTTTTTGTGAATCACCCATTTCACAATAAAGGATCATTTCTGTTTTGTCAGGTAATTCTTTCGCAACTTGAGCTTTAGTTCTTCTCAATATAAAAGGATTAACCTTACGCTGAAGTTCCTTCGCTCTTACAGCATCTTTAAATTTATCAATTGGAGTCGAATACTCATCTTTAAAGTGTTGCTTAGATCCTAATAAACCAGGACAAGCAAAAGAGAGTTGAGCAAACAAATCAAATGTATTGTTTTCAATTGGTGTACCTGTCATCACGATTCTATTTCGCGCTTTTAGTAAGCGAACAGCTTTGTAGCGTTGTGAATCTGGGTTTTTTATCGCTTGAGATTCATCCAATACAATATAATTGAATTTAAATTCCTTGATGTGCTGAATATCAGACATCAAGGTGCCATACGATGTTAGTACGACCTCAAAATCATCTAGTTTTTCTGTTGTTCGTTCTCTACCAGAACCATAAATAGTGGTTACTTTCAATGATGGAGCAAACTTTTCAAGTTCATGTTGCCAATTAAAAATTAAAGAAGTCGGCAACACAACTAAGTTTGTTTGATTTTTATGCTTTTTGCGTTGAATTAGAAAAAAAGCAATCATTTGAATGGTTTTTCCTAAGCCCATATCATCAGCCAGACATCCCCCAAAATTGTAATCATCCAAGAAATTTAACCAATTTAATCCTTCTTTTTGATAATCACGTAAGTTTGCGTTTAGTTCTTTTGGAATAGTAATTTTTTCAATTTCTTTAAATGAGGTTAAGCGATTTTTTAATAACGTTAATTCATCCGAAATCTCCTTATTAAGGAATGCTCCATCAAACGCCTCCTCAATAAACGAAAAATTCACTTTTGAAGTACGAATGGTTTCTTTATTTAAATCACCCGTACGAAAGTATTTTTCAAAGCGTTCTATCCATTCGTTCGGAAGCAATCCATTTGATCCATCAGCCAATGTTACATATCGCAACTTATTTTTTACTGCTTTTTGTAATTGTTTTAATGAAACATGTTGTCCGCCATACTCTAACTGGACAGAAGTTTCAAACCAATCAATTCCGCTACTTACTTTTACAGCTACTTTCGCTTTATTAGGATTTAAATTATTGTTCTTAATCGAATTAAATCCAAGAATTGTATACCCCAATGATTTCCATGTTTCATAGGCATCTAGAAACCAACCTTCGTCTAAAAAAGCTCGTTTTGGCAGATAATAAAAGGATTGTCCATATTGCTCTTCAAAATGAGGGTGCTGTCTTAATAGTACGCTGATAAAGTGATCTTCTAATTTTAAATCACGATCTTGAATAAATACTTCGCCTTGATCATCAATGCATTCTATTTGTTTGTGAGTTAAAATTGGGATTTCAATTTCATTGTATTTCAAAACAGGTGTAAGTAAAATGAAATCGTCCGACTCTGATATATAGATTATGTGCTCCTTTTTATTACTTAATAGCGCGGTTTTTTTTTGTACTATACTTGCTTTCTTAATAAAAGAATATTCAATTTTAATCGTTTTTTCTAATGTATCAATTACTTCATTTTTAAATGTTTCAAATCCAGATTCGTGAACAATTATTTTTCCTCCTTGAGTATTAAAGAAGTTGAATAATTTAATAATTTGAGGAGATTTGATGAGATAATACACTTCATTTTCTGCAATAAAAAACTTTAATTTTAACTTATACTGGCTTACCGGAATGTATTTCCCTTCAATTCTAAGTTGTGGCTTAATTTCATAAAACTCCTCCTCTTTACTTACTTTTAAAAAGAACTCAATTTCGGAATTCTTTAACTGAATCTGTTTAATCGATTTTACATTTATATTATCTGAAATTCGCTTGTCGTGCATATAAAAAACCCAATTCATCGGATTTTCCACCAGCAACTGAAGCGCATTTAAATCTTCTTCAATTGTCGTGGATCGATAGGACTCTTCCAATCGATTTGCAGCTACTAAAAAACGAACTTCTGATAAATCGGTTGTTTGCATCAATAAATCTTGCACACTGCAATTATTAATAGGGTTTTTAATGCCTCCACCTATTTTAGTTGCTGCTTCTGAAACGGATAATTCTAATTCTGAATTGTAATTATCAATACCCAAAACAATAAAACGAGTATTGTGGATTAAAAGTTCTTTTTTCTTAAATGAATCAAATGAAGGGGGAATAAGTACGTTTTTTATTATATTATTTGTGGAATTCGCATTAAGTTTAATTAGTCCTTTTACTTTTGGTTTAACTTCTATGTTTCCGTATTTTTCTTTTACTATTTCAAAATAACGATCTAGGTCAACCACATTTTCCATTCCATATAATTGAGCTTCTTTTTGTATGCTTTTCTTATAAAAAGTTTGGTCAAAAAAAATACGTAAGTGATCCGTATTGATAATATGATAAAGTACT
Source organism: Chryseobacterium gleum (assembly GCA_945897755.1). Lineage (GTDB taxonomy): Bacteria > Bacteroidota > Bacteroidia > Flavobacteriales_D > Crocinitomicaceae > CANHVK01. The sequence goes on from CAMDGH010000019.1 coordinate 20,403, forward strand.
CTAACCTGATGATCACACATCTTTTTCTTTGGTTTGTTGCACTTACAAAACAAACTCAATTCCTTATTAAGATGATTGAAACTGACGCATACTGGACTTCTTGATTCCGATGGATAATAAGAGATTTCAGCATAATTTGACCGAACAGACTCTTCTTCAAAATAATAATTTCGAGAATTTATAATTGGATTTGTTGCATGTTGCTGAATCCATCTATAATCTATTTTTTCGAAATCAACCCCTGAAACAGTATATTCAAATAAGTCAAAGACGGGTTGTGCAGCGATATCGGAACTTATGATTCCCCCTGTATGTTCATCAATCGTCTCAAATAACGATAACTGATTATCGTTATTCTGAATTCTAAGGAGTTCATCTGCCTGTATTAAAACCAATACAATGTGTTTACAGATTCCAGAAAATGAATATGGACAAGTACAAACGGCAGTCTCAACTTTAACTGGATTGTATAAAATATCAACCTTGTATACGGAAGTGCCTTTCACTTCTGCTTTTATGTGAGATTCTTTAACATTCAAGGATATTACTTCAGAATCAAGAGACCTTTCCCTTATAATACTAGTACTATTTAGTGCAACAAATGTTTTAAATGCTTTGAATTGTAAATCTAAACTCATTTTAGTATTATTACAGATTCTTCAAAAGTAGCAAAAAGATAATAATTAAAGGGTCAATCTAGATTATTTCGGTTTTTGGGGATTACATTCAAATACCCTAAATTAATTATGGCTTCCGAACTATTCGGCTAAGGTAAGAATACATTTTATCGTTGGGTAAAAACTTAAAATAACGAGAAGTAAGCCAAAAAGGTGTTCCCTTCCTCTCTATTTTTTTTCAAGTCCTCCCATCAAAAATCTTTTATACACATCCACATTCGGTTCATACCCTATCGCCTCCGATAAATCATTCCCTGCAGCGTCTATCATCACATAAAGCGGTTGAGAAAGTTGACCATAATGTGTCACCTGATAGTCTGACCATTTATTCCCTACTGTTTTTATCATGCCTTGAATCGCTTTTGAATACCTCCACTGAGATTTAGGCAAATTCTGACGATCATCTACATACAATGAAACAAGAACAACCTTATCTTTTAATATCGGATGCACAGCTTCATTTAACCAAATGGTGGACTCTGTTCGACGACAATTAGGACAATTATGCCCTGTAAAATCCAATAACAAAGGCTTGTCTTCTAATTTCGCATAGGCCTTTGCTTTGTCTAAATCGTGAAAAGTCAACAAACTACCATCCGCAACTTCATGCATAAATGGTCTAAATTTTTTAAAATTTTCACTTTCATTCTGAATTTCACTCCCATTGTTACCTTTTACAAAGCGAAAGTCATCTTCACTATGCGTTAATGGCGGAGCAACCCCATCAATTAACCTCAACGGTGCACCCCACATGCCTGGCAATAAATAAACAGCAAAAATAAGTGCAGTTAAAGCAAACATAAATCGTGTAACAGATAAGCGCTCTACATTCGAATCATGCGCGAATTTAAGTTTACCCAACAAATATAAACCAATGATGAAAAAGAGTACTACCCAAATCGCTACAAATACTTCACGTGTCAAGATGCCCCAATGATAGGCTAAATCAACTCCGGATAAAAATTTCAATGCTAAAGCCAACTCCAATAAACCCAATACCACTTTCACAGAATTTAACCAACCTCCTGACTGTGGCAAACTATTCAGCCAACCTGGGAAAATGGCAAACAATGTAAATGGAAGAGCTAATGCAACCGCAAATCCACCCATACCAATCGCTGGAGCCAATAAGGCACCATCTGCAGCGGATTCAACTAATAAAGTTCCTATAATTGGACCTGTACACGAGAAGGAAACCAAACTCAAGGTAAACGCCATAAAAAAGATACCGATAAGTCCTCCTTTGTCTGCATTTCCATCGGCTTTATTCACCCAAGAATTAGGCATACGAATTTCAAATGCACCCAAAAAAGAAATAGCAAAAAAGATGAATATTCCGAAGAAAATCAAGTTCATCCAAACATTTGTAGATAAATCATTCAACCCTGTAGGCCCCAACAAAGCAGTAATTACTAATCCTAAACTCACATAAATCACAATAATAGAAACGCCATACAATAAAGCATTCAATATACCTTTTACCCTAGTTTTAGAGCGCTTTGTGAAAAACGTAACTGTCATTGGAATCATTGGAAACACACACGGTGTCAACAAGGCGATTAAACCTCCACCAAAACCTTTGAAGAAAACAATCCAAAGAGATTCTTTTGATTTTGAACTTTTTACTTTCGTTTTTTTATCTACAATTTTAACTTTTCCAGCTTCTTTTGAAATAACATCCGTTTTAGCAACATCTAGTTCTTCTGTTTTTTCTATTAAAGAATCTTTATTTGCTAATATCTCTTTTGCGTTAACTACTGGGGAATACCCTACTGCTTTTAGGGATCCTTCTTGTTCTGTAGGCATTAAACATTGTATGGCACATAACTGGAAATTATAACTAAACTTTATATCAACAGGCTGATTACTCAAAAACTCAATCTCTTGTTTGTAAACTACCGAATTTTCGATGTATAAAGAAGTACCCAGATCATCTTTATGGGTAATCGCTTTCTTCCCTTCTAGCAATGAACCTACTGTTTTGTATAATTTTGAGTCTTTAAAAACAATACTAGTTGGAATACCCGTAAAACTCGCTTTTTCAGGAATATGATGAATCGAGTATATATGCCAATCTTTTACAATGTTAGCCTTCGCAACTACGTAAGCATGAGACCCATCTTTTTTTTCCAAACTAAAACTCCAGTTAATATAATCAGAAAAACTTTCAGCTGGCTGAGCATAAGAAAAGAACGAAAGCATTGAAAAGAACACAAAAGAAAATAAACAGTGTTTCATATTTTATATTTTAAACAAAAAATCCGTCTTTAAAAACGGATTAATTATATATTTAAATTGTTATTGTTATTAAAACTTCACTTCAATAATACGGGAAATTGGAATCCAAACGCCACCTTTTAAACAAATGTATTTTGCCCCTGTTGCCCAAATAGTAGTTTCAACTCGCTTAGGGCCCTCATCATCATAAAAATAGATGCTCACTTTAGAATGATACCCATTCCCTAAACGGGTCGCTTGTTCTAATTGATGTCTTAAATCTTCATGCTGTTCAAGTTCAACTTCATTGTGAAAAGTTAACCCAGAAACAGCCTCTTTTTCGATCGATTTATATACTGAAAGCTCCATGACTATTAAATTAATATTACCTAAATTAAGCATTATAACTTAATTATCCAAATGATAATACACTAATACTTATTAACAAATCTAATCAAAAACTAAATTAATTACAAGCTAAACGAAATTAAATAGTAAATTACTCACTAATTTCAATTGATAAAATTTGATTAAACCCCTTTGAAGCGTTAGCGATCCGAGAAATTCGATATCCAACACACCAAATAATTTCGTTTCCAGAAAATACCACGAGACAATCTTCTTTTTGTTGATAAGACGCCTTAGCATCTGACAAAATATCAGAAATAAGTTTAGATCCTTTCATCCCTATTGGTTTCATTCGATCTCCAGTCTTCCACTTCCTAACAAATGGTTCCCCCATCATTTTATCAGCATCAAAGTAAGCTTTCCTTTTATGGAATTCATTGGGTAAAATAGATTCTAAACGCACACATATTTTCGGTGTAGGTTTATTTATATTCATTTCAACAATTGAAAAAAAAGCGATCTCACGACAAAATACATGATTTAAAGTCTTTATTAGTTTGCCTTTTTGAGAATATCTGATTTTTTTTAATTTAAAAAACACATCGATCGGATAAGCGAGTAAACGCATCAACTCAACGCCTTGCTCATCCGACAAAACATCAAAATCGCTAAACTGAATTTGTTTCTCAGTCCTAACCTTATCAAAAATAGGGGATACACTCAAAGTGATCGCTTTTATTTCAGATTGAAAAACAGCTATTAAAATTTGAACCGATTTTTTTAACGAAGGAACTTGTGCCTCAACAAAAGGAATGAAATTATTTCGCAGCTTATTTCTTGTGTACTTGTTAAACGCATTTGAAGAATCCTCTCTCCAAGACACCTTATTCTCTATTGCGTATTCAATAATATCTGTTTTAGAATACTGCAATAAAGGCCTTATAAATTGACCGTTCCGCTGAAGCATACAAGCCATACCCATTATACCAGACTTTCGAGCAAGATGTTGAAAAAATGTTTCAATTTGATCATCTAAATGATGAGCAAGAACTAAAACCGCACTTTCGTCTTTTTCTAAAAAGGAATTAAACCAACTGTATCGAAAATCCCTAGCGGATTCCTGCAAATTTGATCTCTCTTTTTTCAACACCGAATTAAAATCGATTCTATTAACTGATATCGGAATATTCAAGTCAAAACACAAAGCACTTAAAAATGCTTCATCTTCTTGACTTTCCAAACCCCTCAAAGAATAATTTACGTGAAGTACCTCAAAACAAACACCCATTCGATGCAACAAATGAATTAATACGGTAGAATCCACTCCCCCGCTTGCAGCAAGAAACACTTTTGACTTCTTTAAATCAGACCATGATAGCTGAAATGCTTCTTGACTAATCAATTAAAAAGAGATTAAACGATTTAACTTTACAAAACATTCTTCGTATTCTTTTTCAGGATTTGAAGCGATAGTGATCGCACTTCCAACTGAGCATGTCATTATTTTACTTGCTTTGGTATACACAATTGTTCGAATAACAACGTTAAAGTCAAAATCACCATTCGGCTCTATCAGACCAATTGAGCCGGAGAAAATACCTCGCTTAAACGACTCAAATGAATCGATCAGCTTCATCACACTTACCTTTGGCGCGCCTGTCATAGACCCCATTGGAAAAAGCGCTTTGAGTAATTCTGCAACTGTTTTGTCCTCATCTATTTCACAAGAAACAGTAGAAATCAAGTGATGTAATGTTTTGAACGTATTTAAAACACACAACTCATCCACCCTTACTGATTTCTTCTCTGCAATCTTAGCTAAATCATTTCTAACTAAATCAACAATCATTATATTCTCAGAAATCTCCTTAGGATCATTCAATAACTTATCACGCAAAAAAGCATCCTCTTCTTTAGACTCCCCCCGCCTAATCGTTCCTTTAATTGGTTGCGAGATCAATAGCGAATCTTTCCGTTGAATAAAACGCTCGGGACTCATGCAAAAAACCTCGACACCATCTACCTGAATGTAAACAGACTGGGGAGATTCAGTATGAGCGTATAAGTCATTAAAAAATGAAGGACTTTCTATCAAATCGATGTCTTTTGCCGTAAAATTTTGACAAAAATTTAGTTCATAGCAATTTCCACGTTGAATTTCGTGTTGGATTTTTAAAACACGTCCTATATAATCAAACTTATTAATATCCGGAATAAACTGTAGTTTTACATCCTCATTTTTAGATGGGAAAAACCAGGAAGTAGCAAAATCAAACACTTCAGGACTTAAAACTCCTTTTTCAAATAAAAGTTCACCCGACTCAGACAAACGGATTACATAACTCGGAGTCCAACATATCAATTCAGGAAAAAAATGAGGATCAAAATGCCTTGATTCCAAAGCTTCAATGTGATTTTTTAAATCATATGAAATGGCAGTAACGATGTATGAACCTTTATTACTTTCAGTGTATTGATCCAATTCAGAAAAACCTGTTTTTTGAGAGAATCTAAATATGGAATCAAAACCCAATAATAAGGTTGATTTATTTTTAAAATAAGCGATTGTATCGAACATATGAAACTAAAAATCCGTTTCCAATGATATTGAAAACGGATAATGTATTCTTAATTTAGAAATTAATTTTTAGGACCAACGTTATTTACAGGTGACTCTACTTCTGGTTGAGGACCTACCATACCTTTAATTCGAATCACTTTTGTAGGTTCATTTAAAGCATTAGACATAATTGTTACGCTTTTGGTAATTGGACCCGGTCTTTTAGTGTCATACGTTACCGTAATAGACCCCTTCGCACCAGGAGCAATTGGTTCTTTCGAATAAGTTGGAACAGTACAACCACAAGACCCTTTTGCATCTGAAATCAATAAAGGTGCATTCCCTGTATTTGTGAATTCAAAACTACAAGTACCATCTGCAGCATATTTTATATTTCCATAATCGTGCTCTTCATTTTTGAATTCAATTTTAGGACCATTTTCTATTAATTGAGAAAAAGATAAAAAATTAAAAAACAAAGTCATAAAAAGAAGCGTAACTAATGCAGTATTTTTTTTCATAAAAAAAAGGTTAAATTATAATCATATCAAATTTACAACATAAAACGAAATACCCAAAAAAAAAGTCTTTTTTAATGTTAATTTTTCTTAAACAAAAACGAATCGTAAGTACACTCTAAATGAGCTAACCGTTTTGAAATCCCCTCCTTCAATTCTAGATTCAATTTGGGATACTCACTAAATAAAAGCGTATAATACTTCCTTACCCTCACCGTATCATTCAAATAAAGATCCGTAGTTGATCCTGCATTAAGCAATACGTTACCACGTCCTTTAAACTTAGGGTATTTTACCAACAATGTGTCCATCCAAGAAACAGCAAAAGTATATTGTTTCTCTTGAATGTATAATTGATTTACTTTATCCAAATAATAAGGCGTAATTGAATCATTCGGATGGTTTTTATAAAAAACTACATATTGCTGAATTAAACGTTGCACCAAAGGAGAAGAAACATTTGTTGACTCATTTCGCATAAGCGCATCATAATTTGACTTTAACGAATCTTCCGTTTGAGAAATCAAATCCTTTAATGTGTTTCCATTACGAAACTCTTTTTTAACATACATATCCGAACAAGCACAAAGGGATACAGCAAGCAAGGTGTAAAAAAAAAGATTCATTTGATTCTTTTTAACAAGGGAAACTTCATTCTATAATCAACCAAAACATTTCCTTTAGAGATATTTGTCAATTTTTTTGAAAGTAATTTAATTTTCAAAATTGATAAATGATCAGTAAATAAAACACCTTCAATATGATCGTACTCGTGCTGAATAATACGTGCCGCAAAACCATTAAAAACAACTCTTTCATGAAAATCGAAATGCTCATCGTAATATGAAATGGTAATCGTTTCCTTTCGAAAAACCTCTTCTCTGATTTTAGGAATACTCAAACAACCCTCATTAAAACCCCATTCCTTTCCAGATTCTTCATGAATAATGGGATTAATAAATGTTTTTTTAAAATCCTCAAGTCCTTCAGCTCTTGGATCAGGATCTTCTTCATCAATAAATGGAGAACCATCAACAATAAACAACCGGATAGACTTACCAATTTGAGGAGCTGCTAGTCCAACACCTTGAGCATTATACATTGTTTCAAACATATTTTCAATCAACACATTCAATTCAGGGAAATCATTCTCTACAACTACAGCAATTTTTTTTAAGACAGAATCGCCGTACGCAACGATAGGTAATATCATAAATTAGGTTTATAATCAGAATACAAAATTAATAAAGAATCGGTATCAAAAGTAAATCACATTCCTTTTGATTGCATATAAGATTGTAAAATAATGGTTGCACTCACTTCGTCAATTAACGACTTATCCTTTCTCTTTATTTTTTTCAAACCAGACATGTAAAGAGCATCAACGGCCATTTTGGATGTAAAACGTTCATCATACAAGACTATTTCAACAGAAGAAAACTCTTTTTTTAAAACTTCTGATAAAATAATCACATTTTGAGTTATGTGAGAATCCTCGTTATTTAATCGCTTGGGAAGTCCTAAAACAATCACACCTATATTTTTATCCAAAACAATTTGTTTTAAAACATCAATCAAACGAGTACTTTCAATAGACATCAACCCGGAAGAAATGATGTTAAAATCATCTGTTATCGCAAGGCCACATCGTTTTAATCCAAAATCAATACCTAATAATCTTTTCATACTTTAAAAGTATACAATTTGCCAATTCAAAAAACAATTATTACTTTCATAAAAGATTTTTTAACAAAGACAGAACTGGAAAAATGAAATCAACCATTGAAAATGCCTGGGAAGACCGATCTCTTCTTAAAGAAAAAAAAACAATTGAAGCAATCGAACACGTAATTGATGAACTTGACAAAGGCGTAATTAGAGTAGCTGAAATGAACGATTCAGGAATATGGATAATCAATGACTGGGTAAAAAAAGCCGTTATCTTATATTTTCCAATCCGAAAAATGGAAACAATACAACTTGGACCATTTGAATTCCATGATAAAATGAAATTAAAAAAAGGATATGAAAATCTTGGTGTAAGGGTAGTTCCTCATGCAATTGCTCGTTACGGATCTTATTTAGCATCAAATGTGATATTAATGCCTTCATACGTAAACATTGGCGCCTACATCGATGAAGGGACGATGGTTGATACTTGGGCAACCGTTGGGTCTTGTGCTCAAATTGGGAAAAACGTTCACTTAAGCGGTGGTGTAGGAATTGGAGGTGTATTAGAGCCGGTTCAAGCATCCCCTGTAATTATTGAAGACAATGCATTCATTGGATCTAGATGCATCATTGTTGAAGGTGTTCGAGTTGGAAAAGAAGCTGTGCTTGGAGCAAATGTAGTACTTACAAAAACAACTAAAATAATTGATGTTTCAAATGCACAACCGATTGAATCTTGCGGATACATTCCTGAAAGAAGCGTCGTTATACCTGGGACTTACACGAAAAAATTTAACGCAGGTGAATTTCAAGTACCTTGTGCACTAATTATTGGCAAAAGAAAAGAAAGTACTGATTTAAAAACTTCTTTAAATGAAGCATTAAGAGATCATAATGTTGCTGTTTGACAAACTCAAAACATAAAAATAAGAAAATAAGGAAAAAAAAATAATCTAAAAAAATTGATTATTTAAGCAAAACTTTTACTTTTATAAGTTAAATAATATAAATCTATCTACATGAAATTAAAATTTACATTTTCAATAATTATTTTTTTGTTTAGTTTTAGTACCATTTCATTTGCACAAAAAGAATCTTTTAAGTGTGGGCATCCTGAAATGCAACAAAAACTTTGGGGCTTACATCCTGAAATGAAGCTGGAATACGAAAAAATATTTCTAGAATCAAAATCGAATTACACCTACTCTAAAAAGAGAAATAAATTTATTATTCCTATTGTTTTCCACATAATTCATCAAAATGGTGATGAAAATATTTCTGATCAACAAATTAAAGACCAAGTTAGAATCCTAAATTTAGACTTTTTAAAGCTTAATCCAGATACTGCAAATATCGATCCGGCTTATAACGATATAATTGCAAATTGTAATTTTGAATTCAGATTAGCTACAATTGATAACCTAGGAAAAAAAACTAATGGAATAGATCGAATTTACTCTCATTTAACAAATAATGGAAGTGATGCTTCAAAATTAAATCAATGGGATCGTTCTAAATATTTAAATGTTTGGGTGGTAAAAACAATTGGTAAAGAAGGCGTTGCCGGTTATGCTTATTTTCCAGCTGGTGTAAATGGATATAATTATGCATTTGACGGAATTATTATAAAACACGAATACATTGGAAGCATTGGAACCTCCTCTCCTTATTCCTCTCGAGCACTGACTCATGAAATAGGGCATTACCTCGGATTACACCATACCTGGGGAGATGGTAATAACCCTGGGGTTGCGTGTGGAGATGATTTTGTAGATGATACTCCAACTACAAAAGGATATACGGTTTCTGGAACTCCATTTACTGCAAAAGTAAACAATCCTCAAACTTGTTCAAGAGATACTATTACTTACACCATGTTACTAGATAGTGTAAAATTAAATTCAGGAAATACCGACAAAACACCTATTTCAACAACCAGTGTAAATTTCAAATTAAATTCACTCAAAGCAGAAAATCTGACTCCCAATTCATTGATGTCAAAAATATTTGCATTTGGAAATTGGCCAATTGGAGGAATAAATGGTGATACAACATCTCAAAACAACAATGGGGTAATTGACACAACTAAATACTATGAAATAGGATTTTCTCCTAAACAAATGAATATGCTTAACCTAGAAAGCATGTCTTTTTTATTAAGTAGAAATAATTCAGGGATTAAAAATATTTCAATCAGAAATAACAAAGACAAGTATTCATCGAGTATCCCATTTACGTTTACTTCTGTTCCAACTGCAATTATAAACACTGGTTTCTCATATGACACCGTAAAATGTATAAATTCATCAAATCCTAAACCAATTAAAGCTACTGAATTTACAAATGGTGGCTACTTCAAGTCCTCAACAGTTAAATTCATTGACACTCTTTCTGGTGAAGTAGATATTACTAAAATCAGTAATGGAACTTATAGTATTTCCTATATTATACCTGCAACAAGTTTGAGTGCCAAAACTACAAAAACAGTAAAACTAATAGTTGACTTCCAAGCATCAGCTTCATTAACTTATGCTAAAAGCATTGCTTGTAACTCAGGTTACAATCATCCAACGGTTAACATTCAAGGAGGAAGCTTTTTTGGTTCAAGTGATCTATCATTGGATGTAAATTCAGGTACAATAAATTTAAACAACTCTAAACCTGGCACTTACAATATCACTTACACTGCTAAAGGCGGAAATTGCGATAATACATCTTCGGTATTTGAATTGAGAATAACGGAAAAGAATAATTCAAACATTGCCCACAAAGACGATACAATTTGTAAGGGAAATAGTACATATATCCCTAAACCTAAAAACACTGAAAATTTTGCAAAAGGAGGTAAATATATCGCCGCAAAAACAGGTGTCATCATAAATAGTGCTACAGGAGAAATTAATTTAACTGCATCCAGTGTTGGAAAACACGATATTTATTACACAATTGACGCTACAGATTGCAGCACCAAGAAAATAGATACATTTTCCATTCTAATTAAAGCCGCAATAGCTAGAACATTTTCATATCCTAAAACTATCAATTGTATTCAAACTGGACCAAACGCAAATTTAAATGACACATTGAAGCCAATTACCTCATTTAAATTAAAAGATAGCTACACATTTTCTGCTCCATCAGGTTTAGTTTTTACTGATATTACTAAAGGATACATCGATTTAAAAAACAGCATAGATAGTGTTTACACACTAACTTTAATTGTTAAGGATTCAAACAGATGTGAAGTAAATCTGAAAACAGATGTGCAAATCATTTCTGAATCACAAAAGCCAATCACAAAATTCTCATATGCAGCTGACTTATGCGGAAATAAAACAGGTGTTCTTCCAGTTCTTGAGTCTAAATTTGTAAAATCAGGTACTTTTTCAGCATCTAACAAGATGATTATTAATCAAATTACGGGGGAGCTCGACTTAAAAAAATATAATTTTGACACTGTGTATGGAGAGAAAAAATTTGCTGTATACTACACAGTTAATACAGAATGTAATACAATTAAAACATCGAAAGATACTGCCTACCTTACCATTACTTCTCCAACATCAATATCATTATCGAATTCTATATTCGCTAATAAAGACTCAATATCATTAAAAGTAATTGGCTATGGCACCTCAAAAAACCTACTGTTTGGAACATTTACATCAAATCCTTCACTGACAATTGATAACAAGGGAAACATTAAGCTTTATAAAGCTAATCCTGGAACATACACCGTAAATTACATATTGCCCGAAGCTAAAAAATGTACAAATACGAACATACCTATTACATTGACCGTAATTCAACCAAGTGTAATAAATTTAAAAAACGATATTCGTTTTGTTTCTGACGAAGCAAATACGATCAACGTAAATCTTACTTTAGATTCAAAAAAATATTCAGACCTTAGAAAAAATGATTCACTTATCTTTAGAATATATGGTTGGAACTCCGAAGATTTCAATGGATTTCTTGGATTAGACTCATTGAAAATAAAAATAAAAAGTTCTTCAATCGACAACATTGAGAATTACATGGAATACGCATATCAATCTAAAATGTTTACAAAGGGACAGCAAAACAGAATGACAAACAGTCTCCTAAGTAGCATAAGTAATAGAAACAATCTATGGAAAGATGAGAATCTGATTGAAACTGGAACAAAAGATGAAGACACATCTACGAAAGCTCCTAAAGTTGCTTTTACTAGCGTAATTAATAAAGGTGATTTTTCAAATATGTCTAAAATGATTTGTATTGGTCAATCAATCAAATTTATTGATCAATCATGGGAGCCAACAAATTCATCAGTTGAAAGAACATGGATATTTGAAGATGGAGTTCCTTCTTCATCAAATGAGAATAATCCTATTGTAACATATTCGACCGCTGGTAAGAAAAAAGCTACACTTATTATAAAAAACAGTAAGGGTACTGATTCATTAACAATAAACGACGTAGTCACTGTGTATGATAATTCGGGTTCAACTGTCGGACCAATTGAATTTGATTTCGAAGGTGCGACTCCTGAAAATTGGGTTATTCAAAATGAATTGTCTAATTACGCGAAATTTTCAATTGTAAATAATACAAGTTATAACAAGGGGTCAAATTGCTATAAATTGAACAATTACAAAAGTTTAATCGATGTAAAACCATACGAGGAAGACTACTTCTATTATGAAAGATTAAACGGAGCAAAAGATGCTTTAACTACAAATCAGATGGATTTATCTACATCATCAAATGTTACATTAAGTTTTGACTATTCTTTTGCTTCAGACGCATTTGATGAATTACGAATGACTGATAAATTAAATGTTTACTCTTCCAAAAATTGCGGTGAAGATTGGACATTATTAAAAACAATCGGAAGTTCTAAAAACATTTCTGCAGAAAAGTATGCCCCTGTTAAAGGCACTGACTATACGCTTATAACAGCAGGAAATTTTAATGGTATAGACTTTAAACCTTCTGTTTTAAATCAATGGAAAAGTATCTCTATCCCATTAACTATCGGTAAAACAGATACTAAAACGAGATTTAAATTAGAGTTTACTGCATCATCAACTTCAAATAACTTATACATTGATAATTTAAATATCAATGGTGTTCTTGGAATTAATGAAAGTCCATTGACAGCAATGGATATATCGATTTACCCTAACCCAAGTAATGGAAATCAAAAAATAACAGTTAGCTACACCGCAAACAATGAGCCTGTGACTATATCTCTTCTCGACTTAGATGGGAAATTAATTTCGAGCAACACAAATAGTACAACAAATGGAATAGTTCAGCATTCAATTGATTTGAATCAATCGTTAACAAATGGATGTTATTTCGTGACGATATCGCAAGGTAAGTTCTCAACGACAAGAAAATTAATTATACTATAAGTGTACTAAAACACTTTGAACTATAAAAAGATTGCTTTATTGAGAGTACTTAAAAATCTAATTAAAAAGGGTGTGAAAGACAATGGTTTTTTACACCTTTTTTTGTGTCTTAAATCAGGTCTAATGGATATTTATTAGACCAACAACTAGATATTAAATTTGATTCTTGATATAAAAAAAACAGTTTACAAGACCATTAAATCTGCAGGGAATTAATGCTTTAGTCGTTTTTTTTCGTTTATCCAAGATAACTCTTATTAGATAATAAGACCGTAACAAAAGAGCAGTAATATAATCTACCATGATTTTAGCATAAAAAAAAGCGATTAATTAAAAAGATATTTTTCAACTAATCGCTTAAGAAAATCCTTGAAAAAAAGTGAAACTTTTAGCACACTAAAATAACATGAGTATCTTTTTTTATAAGCTAATTTTAAACGAATAATTACTCAACAGTAGAGGAAAACTCTACATTGGTTAATACTCCGTGTACTGATACTGTCATAGGTAATAATATTACTTCCAACAAAGGTAAAAATAATAATCGATCTTATTATCTAACCCAATGAGAACTAAAAGGTCCAGAAGAAAGAAACAAATGGGTATCTCAAGGTTCATTTACAGAACAAGATAGATATTATTAATCTCAATTGATTTTTCTTATAAAAAATGATGAGAATCTTTTCCAAACCCCTATTTTCTTTTTCTTGTAATTTTGAGGTCTTTCAGGAGGATCGATGATGCTAATTATTCCATCCATACCGTTGCGACCACTTTCAAATTCTTTTTCTTCAGTTTTTAAAATGATGCCTTTATCAATCGTAATAATAATGTCTTTTTTCAATTTACGATTCGCATCATATAATGCCCTTTTAGACCCGTCCTTGCGATCAAGAATATCTACATAACTATATCCCCATGGATAATATATACTAGGAATGGCAGGAATAAAAATCTCACCCGTAAACCAATCTGCAAAAACCTTTGATTCTTGATAATAATACCTCATCCAATTATTGTCAGTTAGTTTTCTACCTAAATTACAAGGATCTGACCAATTAAATTCAAATAAATAACTTACCGCTTTGGATTGACTATTTCGTATAAACTCATCTTCCAAATTAGGTAACTCAAAATTTAAATCGGTTAAAAATAATTTACCATCTATAATGTCCCATTCACTGCTGTGTGGTTTATTTAATTTCTGATAAGGCGATTGTTTTCCTATATAAATCTTATCCAGATTGTATGATATGAAATTAATCAGTGACCTAAGATTATCTGTTCTTAGTATTGTTTTAGACTTTTTTGGACTAAGATTTATGGGGTCGGAGGATACTAAATAACGTAATCCGTTGAGGTGAATAAAATCCTCATTATCTATTTTTAACCATATGATTTGTCTTGACATATATTGAAATTACAATAAATTTTTGGGGTTATTTAATTTTGGGCATTCGTTCATAAACAAAGAGTGATCTAGTTCCGCGGATATAAATAAACTTTTCCGTGTACAGTGATATGTGAAATATTTTTATTTTTATTGTATATTACTTCTTTAAATTCCCCATTTTTTAAGTTAACTGAGATAAGTACTTTTTCTTTATTGGAATTGATTTTAATACGTACCTCATCCCTTTTTCTTCGGATTCGTTTTATATCGTAAAAGTGTTTATCTCCATAATCATTGTAAACTGAAACTGTCTTCTCCTCAAAGTTGAAGAAGTAGTATAGTTTTTCATCATTATTACCATTATCCTCACGCCAAACAACTCTCATCTTTTTAAAATCTACTTTATAGGGACATGAAAAGGTATCAGAATTTCGGAAAGATATTGCAAACCCCTCTTTTTTGGCTTCAGATATATTAATTTTTTTATCCTTTAATTGCCAATCCATTTTACGATAGTTGTTTTGAGTTTGCGAAAATCCTAAAAAAGAAGTGATTAAGATTACAAATAATAATTTGATTGATTTCATAGTTTTAAAATTTACTAGTCTCATATACATCTCCACAAACACTAACATCTGACATATTTATTGCTTCAAAATACTCCGTATATTTAAAAATATGATTATTCAAATCAACAAATATACTAACGGACTTATCATATTCTTTAATTTTAAAAACTAATACATTATTTTTAATACTTACCTTTGAGAAATTGTATGTATATACCATATTCCAGTTTTGTACTAAGGTGATTTTTTTATTTTCAATGTCAAAAAAGTAAAAAAACTGATAGTTAGTCGTACCTGAATTCATATACATATGCAAACCACACAGAGATTTTTTGATATTAACTTTTTCCTTATATACATAAAATAACTTGGTTGACTAAATGACATTTCGAAACCTTCTTTTTTTGCTTCATTAATATCAATTATTTCATCTGCAATCGGCTATTCAAAAAGAGACTTTTTTGCGAATAACTTGCTTGTGCTAAACTCAACGAATAAAATAAAATTAGTGCGTATTTCATTTAGTTTAATTTATTAAACAAATATAACTTTTTTCTTTTTTATACATTTTTTTCTTTCTGCAAAAAATTAACCTTGACAGCATAATAAAAGTAATATTAAATCAACATATAATTTACAAAAAAATGTAACTTATTGCTAAATAATTGTTTTAATAAAAAACAACGAAATGAAAGTCTTAATCTTTATAATTTCAGTTCTAGTCTTAATCGGTTGTAATCCACCTAAAAGAATAATTAACAATCAAGATATAATATTTGAAAAATTAGAAATTGTTATTGCAGACAGTACCAAAGAACCAGGTTACGATCCTGCTCAAAGAGCGTTTTATTGGTATCTCATGTCAATATCAGAGGAAAAACGTAAAGAATGGATTAGTTCCACATTTACAGAACAAGAAAAAGATAATTTTTTAAATAAAATAGATTCATTACATATGGATATTCAACTTCCAGATCCATCAAATTCAACAATACCTGATACTCTAAAAAAATAGTAATGTGAGAAAATAATCTTCGCAGTGTTCTGTCTGAAAATGGAGTCTATTGTATGGATACCAAAAACAATACACTCATCAAGATAATAAAATGCAAATATTTTCGTTTGATATATAAGTATAACGAATCGAATTATTCGAAGGTTGGGTTAATAGAAATATTAAAACGATTTATGAATATAAACTATATAAAATCAAACACTATGAAAACTTTAATTTTTATCTTATCTTCAACACTATTGGTTAGTTGTTCAGTTCAAAAAGAATTAACGTATGTTAAACAAACTCCTATCACCAATAATTCTCCCAATCATTCATCGTAGAAATCTAGAGATTTAGAAGAACAACGCGAATTGGCCGATGAAATGGATTCTTGGTCCTGTGAGGAAATTGAGGAATACAAAAGAGATTATGTTTTTTCTGAAATAAACATATTTTTAAAAAATGGTGATACCTTAAAATATAAGTAGTAGTAGTATTATACTTTTACACCATGATCTCGTAACTCACCACCAAATTGTGAAGTAACGTTTATTACTTTACAAAAGTATTTATTGGGACAATAACCATTACCTCCCTATTCTGAAA